>USBS01000008.1 GCA_900552915.1 uncultured Sutterella sp.
GAGCAGAGGAATCATAATCCTTGTGTCCGCGGTTCGAGTCCGTGATGCGCCACCAAATACTGCCGAAGCGTTTCAAAGTGAGACGATTCGGAACAAAAGGCTGCAATCCCTGCGATAATACGGGTTTGCGGCCTTTTTGTTTTTCTGCCGCGCCGATTTTGCTCCAACGTTTTCGGAGAGGATTGAAATGGCCGACCACGAGCAAGTTTGCTTGCAGCTTCCCGATCACGACGTGTCCGATGTTTTGTCTGTCGTGGCCGATGTAATTGATTCGCGCAAAGGAGGCGATCCGGAAAAAAGCTACGTGGCGAAGCTGTTTGCGAAAGCTCCGGACGGTGTTCTCAAAAAGATCGGAGAGGAGGCCGTCGAGTGCGTGATGGCCGCCAAGGATGAAAGTAAAAAGGACATCATCTACGAGACAGCGGATCTATGGTTTCACTCGTTGGTCATGCTCTCTCAATACGGACTTCGTCCCGAACATGTTCTGGCCGAGCTGGAGCGCCGCGAAGGGCTCGGAGGACTTGAGGAAAAACGCCGTCGAACGATGACGACGAAGCAGGAGGATTAAAAATGGATTGTATTTTCTGCAAAATCGCGCACCGCGAAATCGCTACGCCGTTGATCTATGAAGACGACGATGTCGTGGCCTTCAACGACATCAACCCGAAGGCGCCGGTGCATTTTTTGATCATTCCGAAAAAGCACATTGTTTCTCTTGCCGAGGCCGGCAGCGAAGATGCCGAACTTCTGGGTAAAATGATCAACCTCGTTCCTGTTTTGGCTAAGAAGATGGGCTGCGACGGCGGCTTTAGAACGGTGATCAACACCGGTCGCGACGGCGGACAGGAGGTGCCGCATCTGCACATTCATGTGCTGGGCGGACCGCAACCGTGGAAGTAATTGCTTCTTTCGGGCAAAATTCGCGAACACAAACAAAACACAGACCTACAACCACTAGGAGTTATTCAAAATGGGTTCCCTTTCGATCTGGCACTGGCTCATCGTTTTGGTCATCGTTGTGCTGGTTTTCGGTACCGGCAAGCTCAAGAACATGGGCAAGGACCTCGGCGGCGCCATCAAGGGCTTTAAGGAAGGCATGAAGGAAGGCGACGCCGATCCCAAGGCTTCGGCCGAAGCGCCTAAGCAGGTTGCGGCTGAAAAGACCGCTGAAACGGTCGACGTGAAGGCTACGGAAAAGAAAGAAGCCTAATCGGTTGGTTGGCGCCGGCGTACTCGTCGGCGCCTTTTGTCGATTTCGGATTGAGATGAACGCGCGGGCCGGGGAACCGGTTCCGGCGTTTTCAGCTGTCTGTCTTAAGCCTGCGTCCGTCGGTGCCTTGGGTGCCAACGACCCTTTTTCGGAAGCAACGCAATGTTTGATTTCGGTTTTTCCGAGTTGATTGTCATCGGTGCCGTCGCGCTTGTCGTGCTCGGACCCGAGCGCCTGCCGACCGTCGCCCGCACTGCCGGCGAATGGCTTGGCAAAGCTCAGCGTCTCGTGCAGCAGGTCAAAAGCGACATCGAGCGCGAAGCCGAGCTTTCCGAACTGAAGAAAATTCAGGAAGAGGCTAAGAGCGTTGCCGATGATCTCAATAAAACTGTCAAGGGGCAGGTTGATCAGATCAGCGGCGAAATCAAGGATCTGGAAACGTCGGTCAATACCGTGGGCGACGAACTTTCCGCAAGCTTTGAGAAGACTGCCAAAGAAGGGTTCGGTGAAAGCACAAGCGACGCTGCCGATATCATCGGTGATACGGACGCGGCGCAGGCCGGCTCCGAATCGGTCAGCGCCGTCGATGATTTCTACGGTTGGTACGGCAATCAGAACAGCTACACGGAAGAAGACGACAGCAAGGTCTTTGAGAAGCGCTATAAGTCCGGTCCTTCCATCGACGATCTTGCAGAACAGATTGAACGTCTGAAGGCTGAGTTGGGAGACAGATCACCCCAGCTCGGAGGCAACAACAGACGCTATGCCATGCGCGCTCGCTCCAATCGTGTGCGCATCTACCGCTGACGGATACTCATAAAAGATGGCTCAGGAACCTCAACGCCTCGAAGGGCCCGAAGACCCTGCCAACGAGCAGCCTTTGGTCTCGCACCTGATTGAGCTGCGCAACCGTACGGTGCGTGCGGCGCTTGCCGTGCTCATCATCTTCGCTTGCTTGTCGCCTTTCATGAAGCAGATCTTCGACTTCCTGTCGCAGCCGCTAATGGTTGCGTTGCCGCAGGGTGTCAAACTGCTTGCTACGGGCGTTGTGGCGCCTTTCATGGTGCCGCTTAAAGTGACGCTCTTCGTGGCCTTCGTGATCGCTCTGCCGTTCGTGCTCTACCAGATGTGGGCCTATATCGCGCCGGCACTCTATCGCAGCGAGAAGCGTTTGGTGCTGCCCGTGATCGTTTCGGGCGTGACGATGTTCGGCGTGGGAATGGCCTACTGCTACTTCGTCGTGTTCGGCATGGTCTTTAAGTTCATTGCCGGGTTTTCTCCCGAATCCGTGAACTTTGCTCCGGACATCGACAGCTACTTCAGTTTTGTGCTGCGAATGTTCTTTGCCTTCGGCATCACGTTCGAAGTGCCGATTCTCGTGATGGTGCTCAACCGCGTCGGGCTTGCCGATGTCAAGAAACTTGTGCATGTGCGTCCCTACGTGATCGTGGGCGCTTTCGTGATTGCGGCCATCTTCACGCCGCCCGATGTGCTTTCGCAGTTGCTGCTGGCGTTGCCGCTGGTGGTTCTTTATGAGGCCGGCATTATCTGCGTGCGTCTGTTCGGCAGGAAGCTAGAAGAAGACGAAGACAATCAAAACGACGAAGCCAAGGAAGGCGCCTAAGGCGCAATTCGGGTTTCATGCCTCGAGCCGAAAACTCGGGGCTTTTTTATGCCTTCGGCCGCAGCAGTACGGTGTTGACGAGCACCGAGGCCATGGCAATCAAAAGCGTAAGCCCGAAGGTATGAAGGGCAGGCGTAGAGGAGAATGCCAGCAGTCCGAAGGCAAGCAGAGTGCTTGCGGCAGCCAGAAAGACGGAATTGCAGGCTGCAACGGCATCCGATTCGCTGTAAAGCACGATCGCGTAGTCAACGCCGAGGCCGACGACCAAAACGAGAGGAAGCACCGTAAAAAGCGAGAAGGGAAGTCCTGCAAAGCCGCAGATGCCGAGCGTAAGGACGATCGAGAGCAGTGTCGGAAGCCAAAAGTCAAGGAAGCGTTTTTTCAAACTCGTGGCCAGAATGAGTCCGATGACCGCTAAAGCGCCCAAAAGTGCATAGAAGACACCATTGCGATAGTGCGCCAGACTTTCCGCCACTTCGGCGGTTGTGTTGACGAAGCGAACGCCATCAATGTCTTGTGCGGCGGCCAGAAGCAAGGGGAGTGCTTGCGGTGTGACACCTGAAAGCGGTACCAACAAAGTTTTTTCACTGAGCCAGAATTGCGTCAGGACGTGCGGAGCGAAGCGCTTAAATTCGGCAAGCGTGAGCGGCTCGGAACTGATCTCGGACGTTTCGGGCAGAGGTTGCCCTAGGGTTTGCTCCGCCAATTTTCGGGCGCGGGTCTGAGCCGCGGCGAGTGTGACGCGAGCCTTTTCTTGTGTTTGTGCGGAGGGAAGCAGGGCAGTCGGGTTAGGGGCGTTGCCGATCACGCCTCGCGCTGCAAGTTCGGCGAGACGCTTTTGAAGCGATTCGGCGCTGCGTAACACTTTTTCCGTGCTTTCGGCTTCAATGACGAAGAGCTGACCGGAGCTTACGGGTGAAACGGCTTTTCCGACGAACTGCATTTCCTCGACAAGCGATTGCGGTATGCGGTTTAAAAGCTCCAGTTCGTTGTGCGTCTTAAGCTGCAGGGAGCCGATGGCGGAAACGGCAAGCAGAGTAAGGACGAAAAGGACTTTTGCTTTTCCCTTGAGGCGGGGAAGACGAGAAAAGGCGGATGCAAAGGCTCGCGCTGTATGCGAGGGTTTCGCCGGATTGAGAAGCGGGGCGAGGGTCATGACGCAGGCATAGGCTGAAAGAAGTCCCGAAATGCAGAAAACGGCCATTTGGCGAAGTCCCGGCATGGGGGAAAGGACCATAACGGCGTAGCCGATGCCGGTGGTGACAAGAGACAGCGTCAAGGGTTTGAAAAGTTTGGCTCGGGCTTGCAGCCCCGAGAGCCCGGCAGCAACCGCGCACAACATGTGAAAGACGTAGTCGACGCAGATGCCTAGGAGCGTGGCACCGAAAACGAGCGTCAGGATGTGCACTTCGCCGAAAATGGCAAACACCGTAGCGCAAGCAAAGACGAGACTGGCGGCAAGAATGGAAAGCGTGACAGGAATCGGCGAAAAGCGGCGAAAGAAAACGATCACCAAAGCCAAAATTCCAAGTGCGGAGACGGTGCCGATGAATGTGGCTTCCGTCGAGGCGACGGCGGCGGCTTCTTCGCTTATAAGAGCAATGCCGGCACAGTGCATACGGGCATCGGGATCAGCAGCAAAAATCTCGCTCTTTGCTTTTTGCAGCGCTTGCGTGAGGGGCATGGCGCCGGTGGCGGACATGGATTCGTTTGTTCTTACGGAAACGACACAGTAGTGAATGCCGTCGATTGCCTCACGAAGGCTCACACACGGCCCGGTGAATTGAAGAGGCGTGTGGAGCGCGCTCTGAACCAACGCATGTTCGAATGTTCCCAGAGGATCGTCTTGAAACGGTAGAAACGATGCGGCAAGCGGTCGGTATAGAAGCGAGAGCGAGCGGCGTAGCAATGCGGCGTCGGAGGGCTGAGTCAGAAATGCTGCATCCTCGGTTGTCAGAAAACCCTGGCGGTAGGGGGAGAGGCTTCGGGTAAGAGCTTTGATGTCGAATGCCTGAGCCGGCGTCTGAACGGTGAAGTTGGAACGCGCAAGCGATTGCGTTAGGCGTTGGACCGACTGAGATGCTTTATCAAGGTTGACGGAGCCGACCAACACCCAGACATCGCGTGAGGCCTCCGTGCTGTGGGCCAGAATTTTTTCGGCCGAAGCCAATTTTTCGGAAGTCGGCAGCAACGCTCGAATGTCGGTGTGCACGGTCGACGGAGAAAAACGAAAGCAGCCTAGAGCAACTACGGCGGCAAAGATGACGGCCCACAGCCAGATCCCGATTCTGCCCACTGATTACCTCACCGAGTCCAAAAGTCGATTGGTGCGATCGTCGTCCGCTGCGGGCATTTTTGCGTTGGAAAACTCAATGCGCGTGATGGTGCCGTCGCTTTGCGTGATGGCAGTGCGAGTGATTTTTCCGTTTTGCGCTGCAAGTGCGACCTCGGTAAGAAGGTTGGCGAGCGTACCGTTTTTGGGTGCAAGAGTCACCGAATATTGATTTCCCGACTTTTTGCAGGAAACAAAAAAGCTTCGATTGAGCGTTTTGAGTAGATTTTCGCGTGACTGAGTGAAAAGCTCTCCGATTTGTCCGGCAGCCTTGTGCTCGCGTACGGTGAGTTCGCCGGCTTCATTGGTTGAGGCATAGCGGGTTTTGCCGAACACGCGCACTTCTTGCAGAGGAAAAACGGTTTCCCAAATGAGGCCGCGCGCGGGGTCTGAAAACACTCGTCCTTTGGCTCTGAGCGGGTGAGTGAAGCCAGGTAGACGCTTTTGCATTTCAAAGTCGGCCGATAAGGGCGCATCAGGCGCAATTACGGAGGCAAATTCGTTCAGACAGTTTTGCGGGACGCCTTCGGCATGCGCGCTGCCGATCAACGGAAACAGACAAAGAGATAATGCGGAGAACAGGCGCATGGGATGGGATAACCGTCGGAAATCAGACGGGGCAATTGTAGCCTGCCGAAAATGAATAACCCGCAGCACCTTTAAAGTGCTGCGGGTTGGAATATGGTGGGAGCGCAGAGACTCGAACTCTGGACCGACGGATTAAGAGTCCGCTGCTCTACCAACTGAGCTACGCTCCCATACGGTTATCGTTGTGGTGGGTCGTGCGAGATTCGAACTCACGACCAACGGATTAAAAGTCCGCTGCTCTACCGACTGAGCTAACGACCCCCGTTTTCAGGCGGTCTGCCCTAGTTCTCAGAGGAACGACGATCAACCGAGATCCGCATTATGAAGGAGACAAAACGTCTTGTCAAGAAGTTTGAGAAAAAAATTTTGCCGGTGAACTGGATCATAGAAAATGCAATGATTTAAAACATTGATCTTGTGTCATTTGTCTGGGTAAACCCTAACAAAATTGACCTGAAAAAAGCTCGCATTTCATAAAAAAATCGTGCATCATGCACCTTGACGATGCGGGAAACGTTTTGTGTTGATTGCTTCGTTATTGGGTTTGCGGATCATTGCTGCAAAAAAATCATCAAACATTGATCCGCAGAATTTGAATGATTTGTAGAAGAAGTTATTCGATAGTAAAAATCTATCGAAATGTTTCTCGAGAAAGGATTGCAAATGGCCGACAAGAAAAAAAATTCCAATGCGGATACCCGTGTCGAACGCGTAAACAATGCCGAGGAAAGAAAAAAGGCTCTGGCGGCGGCGCTTGCCTACATTGAAAAGGAATTCGGCAAGGGCTCGATCATGCGCATGAGCGAGGGCACGCAGACCGAAGACGTTGAGGTGGTGAGCACCGGCTCTCTCGGTTTGGATCTGGCGCTCGGCGTGGGCGGTCTGCCTCGCGGGCGCATCGTCGAAATCTTCGGCCCGGAAAGCTCGGGCAAGACGACGCTGACGCTGCACGTTATTGCGGAAATGCAGAAGCTCGGCGGCACATGCGCTTTCATCGACGCCGAACATGCGCTGGATGTGTCGTACGCCCAGCACCTCGGCGTCAATCTTGACGATCTGCTGCTTTCTCAGCCCGACACCGGCGAGCAGGCGTTGGAAATTACGGACGCTCTGGTGCGTTCCGGCTCTGTCGACCTCGTCGTCATCGACTCGGTGGCGGCGCTGACTCCGCGCAGTGAAATCGAAGGCGACATGGGCGAGGCGCTTCCCGGTCTGCAGGCCCGTCTGATGAGTCAGGCGCTGCGCAAGCTCACCGGCTCGATTAAGAAGACCAAGACGCTGGTGATCTTCATCAACCAGATTCGCATGAAGATCGGCGTGTCCTACGGCAGTCCCGAAACGACGACGGGCGGCAATGCACTTAAGTTCTACAGCACGGTTCGCATCGATATTCGTCGCAAGGGAAGCCTCAAGAAGGGTGAAGAGATTTACGGCGCCGAAACGGTTGTGAAGGTTGTGAAGAACAAGGTGGCGCCGCCTTTCAAGAAGGCCGTCTTCGACATTCTTTACGGCGAAGGTATTTCTCGTGAGGGCGAGCTGCTCGATATGGGAGCCGAACTTGATGTCATCGGCAAATCGGGCGCCTGGTACAGCTACAACGGCACGCGTATCGGTCAAGGCAAGGACAAGGCGCGCGAATGGCTGATGGAAAATCCGGAAACGGCGCTTGAAATCGAAAACAAAATCCGTGAGCTGCGCGGCATGAAGGGGCGCCCGACCACGCTTACTCCGGGAGAGGCGGCACCCAAGCCCGAGGCACCCAAGCCGGCCAAAAAGGAAAAGGCTCCGGTGCGGGATGTGTCTCCCGACGAAGATCTGCTTGAGCCTGAAGACTTCTACGAATAAGCGCTGTTTTGTCTCGTAATGGCAACGGACAATAAAAATTCCGGTAAAGCAACGCAGCCCCGCAGCCTGATGGCGCGGGGCATTGACGCATTGTCCCGCCGCGATTATTCCCGACGGGAACTGCGCGGCAAATTGATCGGCAAGCTTGAGCAAAATCAGACGGCGGCCGATGTGGATGCCGTACTCGACGAGCTTGAAGACAAGCAGTATTTGAGCGACGCCCGCTATGCCAAAAGCCGCGTGCGGCTTCGCTCGACACGCTACGGCGATCGAAGGCTTGCCTATGAGCTATCCATGCAGGGCGTAGATGCCGAAACGATTCGTGAGGCGCTCGAAGAGGCGGGAGACGAATTCGACCGCGCATGGGAAGTGTGGCGCCGTCGTTACAAAAATCCGCCGGAAGACTTTAAAGAACGAGCAAGACAAGCTCGGTTTCTGACTGCTCGGGGGTTTGGCTTTGATATGATTGAACGAATCTTCGATAAGGCTCGCAAAGAAGCTCAAGAAGACGAGGATCGGTGATTCGATCAAACCAAGGGAATGACGACTGAGCGCACATGTCGGTTCATTGCGGCAACAGTTTTGCCTTCGGACGTCGGGTTTATTTCTAAATCAAAACAAAAACGTTCATCTATCTATGTCGGACAGTACCCAGCAGCAGGCAAGTTTCGGTTCACGTTTGGGGTTTATTTTGGCTTCGGCCGGCTCAGCTGTCGGTCTCGGCGCCATTTGGAAGTTCCCCTACATGGCCGGCACCAACGGCGGCGCCGTATTCATGCTTCCCTACATCTTCTTTACCGTCACGGTCGGCATGGCGCTGCTGCTTGCCGAATTTGCGATGGGGCGTGCGGGGCGCAAAGGCCCTGTCGGTAGTCTGAACGCCGTCTGCGGAAAGCCTTGGGGCATTTTCGGCGGCATCGGCGTGTTCACAGTCTTTCTGATCCTGTCCTTCTATTCGATCGTCGGCGGTTGGTGCCTGAAATACACGGCCGATGCGGCAACGGGCGCGGGACTCAAGATTGCGCCCGAGCAGTTGGGCGCTTATTTCGGTAACTTCGTCTCCGACGGCGTGAGCTCCTATCTGATGCTGTTGCTCTTTTTGTTCATTACGGCGATCGTAGTGCTGCGCGGTATCGATAAAGGTGTGGAGCGATTTGCCAAGGTGCTGATGCCGGCACTTTTTGTTCTCATGCTCGTGCTTATCATCCGCGGCGTCACGCTTCCGGGCGGTTGGGCCGGCGTTGAATTTCTTTTTAAGCCCCGTTGGGAAGATTTCAGCGGCCAGGCGCTCTTCAACGCGATGGGTTTTTGCTTCTTTTCGCTGTCTTTGGGCGCGGGCACGATGATTACTTACGGCACATACTTGTCCGACAGAGCAAATCTTCCCGGCAGCGTCGGCTGGGTTGCCCTCCTTGCGATTCTGTCGTCGCTTTTGGGCGGCCTTATGGTGATGCCGGCCGTGTTTGCCTTCGGACTGGATCCGGCTGCCGGCCCGGGCCTTACGTTCGTGACGATGCCTGCGATCTTCGCCAAGATGCCGATGGGGCAGATCTTTGCCGTGTTCTTCTACATCTGTCTGGTCGTGGCTGCGCTTACAAGCTCGGTGTCCATGCTTGAAGCCTGCACGGCTTTGCTCGGCAAGGAATTCAATGTCCCGCGCAAGAAGGCGATCCTTGTCACCGTAGCGGGAGCGGCCGTCGTCGGCCTGGTGGCCAACCTTTCCTTCGGGGCATGGGCGGACGTCAAGATTTTAGGCAAGAATATTTTCGATCTTCTCGATTACCTCACAAGCAACATCGGCATGCCGCTTTCGACGTTCGGTATTTCGATTGCGGCTGCATGGGTGGCTTGGCCCGTGATGCGCGATCAGCTCAATTATCAAAACAGTGTGTCGGAATCGTGGCTTAAGGCCGCGCGCATTCTGATCGGCGTGATTTCGCCTCTGTTCGTGCTCGTGGTTGCTTTGGGCGGCATCTTCGGCTAAGCAACAAACTATTAGGGAGAGGGATCGGCAGAGTGGGAGCTCGGTTCGCCTCGTGGCGGATCCTGTGCCGGTCCCGGAAAAACAAAAAATGAAAATTCACGAATATCAGGCCAAGGCAATTTTTGCGGCGGCGGGAATTCCTGTGGCAGCCGGACATCCGGCGTTCTCTGTCGACGAGGCAGTGCAGGCCGCCCGCAAAATTGCTGGCGAAGCATGGGTTGTCAAGGCACAGATTCATGCAGGCGGGCGAGGCAAGGCGGGCGGCGTCAAGCTTGCCCATTCTTTGGATGAAGTGCGCTCGGCCGCACAGGAACTCCTCGGAACCGTTCTGGTGACGGCGCAAACCGGGCCGAAGGGCAAGCTTGTCGAGCGTCTCTACATTGAAGCGGCGGCAAGGCCTGCCGCCGAGTTCTACGCCGCTGTTCTTGTCGATCGAGTTACGCAGACGATCTGTCTGATGGCAAGCTCCTGCGGGGGCATGGACATTGAAGAAGTTGCCAAAACAACTCCTGAAGCGCTTCTGAAGCTTTACATTGATCCGACGATCGGGCTTACTCAAGAGGCGGCCGAAGCGTTGGCAAAGACGCTTGGCTTTACGGGAGCGAGCTTGCGGCAGGCGGCGGCTTTTTTCCTGAATCTCTACAAGCTTTTCGTTGAAAACGACGCCTCGCTTGTGGAAGTCAATCCGTTTGCAGTGCTTGAAGACGGCTCGCTTCTTGCGCTCGACGCAAAAATGACGTTCGACGACAACGCGCTTTTTCGGCATCCTGAATTCGAAAAGCTGCGAGACTACAGCGAAGAGGATCCGCTCGAAACGCAAGCCAAGGCCAGTTCACTCAGCTACATAGCGCTCGAGGGAGATATCGCCTGCATGGTCAACGGCGCAGGGCTTGCGATGGCTACGATGGACGCTATCAAGCTTTACGGCGGAGAGCCCGCCAACTTCCTTGACGTGGGCGGCAGCGCTACGGTCGACAAGGTGACGGCAGCCTTCGAAATCATGCTCTCCAACCCCAAAGTGAATACGGTCCTGGTGAACATCTTCGGCGGCATCATGCGATGCGACACGATTGCCGAAGGCATCGTCGAAGCGTGTCGTCGCGTCAAACTCTCCGTTCCGCTGGTGGTACGCATGAACGGCACCAACGAAGACATCGGCCGCCGGATTCTTGCCGAAAGCGGCCTTGAGATCATTACGGCCGCAACCATGTCCGAAGCCGCCCACAAGGCCGTGCAGGCTGCTCACGGAGGTGCAAAATGAGCGTTTTGGTCAACAGCAGCACGCGCGTGATCACGCAGGGTATGACGGGTAAGACCGGTGCGTTTCATACGCGTGCTTGTCGAGCCTATGCCAACCCCGAAAATTTTGTGGCGGGCGTCAACCCGCGCAAGGCCGGAACCGAAATGGACGGCATACCGATTTTCGGTACTGTTCGTGAGGCCAAGGAAGCGACGGGAGCCAGCGCGTCCGTAATTTATGTGCCGCCGGCGGGGGCCGCTGCCGCTATTTTGGAGGCGGTTGAAGCTGAACTCGATCTGGTGGTCTGCATCACCGAAGGAATTCCGGTTTTGGACATGCTGCGCGTGAAAAACCGCATGCGGGCTCTGAAAAGCAAAACATTTCTGCTGGGACCGAACTGTCCGGGGCTGATTACGCCTGAGGAAATGAAGATCGGCATCATGCCGGGACACATCTGCCGAAAAGGCCGAATCGGCGTAGTAAGCCGCTCCGGAACACTCACCTACGAAGCGGTTGCTCAGCTTACGGAACTCGGTTTGGGACAGTCCACGGCTGTAGGTATCGGCGGCGATCCCGTCAACGGCTTAAAGCACATTGATGTGCTTAAGCTTTTCAACGAGGATCCGGAAACGGATGCCGTGGTCATGATCGGCGAAATCGGCGGCAGCGACGAAGAGATTGCCGCACAATGGGCTCGCGACAACATGACGAAGCCCGTCGTCGGCTTTATTGCCGGCGTTACGGCTCCGGCAGGCAAGCGCATGGGACACGCCGGTGCGATCATTCACGGCGGACAGGGTACGGCCGAGGAAAAGATCCGGGTGCTCAACAATTGCGGAATTCGCACAACCCGCGATCCGGGTGAAATCGGATCGCTGCTGGCCTCCGTGCTTTGACACGCCGAGCGCAAAGTCGGAGCTAATTTTGAAACGATAACATCAAAAGCTTAATATGCCGTGGATGTCGAGTCTGCGGTGTGCTGGCTCATCAATTACAACACGGGAGCAATTTCCACCATGGAATGGCTGTGGGATCTATTGGTTAATCTTCATTGGGGCGCTGTCGGTCAGATCATCATGATCGACATCCTTTTGGGCGGCGACAACGCGGTTGTGATTGCGCTTGCCTGCCGCAATTTGCCTCACGAACAGCGCCTCAAGGGCGTGTTTTGGGGTACGGCGGGCGCTATTGCGCTGCGCGTGATTTTGATTACGTTTGCCGTGCTGCTTCTGGATCTGCCCTTCCTTAAGGTCGTGGGTGCCGCACTTCTCATCTGGATCGGCGTGAAGCTGCTTGTGCCCGAAGACGAGCACGAGAGCGAAAAAATCGAAGGTTCACAGAAGCTGCTCGGAGCCATCAAGACGATCATTGTCGCCGACTTCGTTATGAGTCTCGACAACGTGATTGCCATTGCCGGCGCTGCGCAGCAAGCTCACGACGATCATCAGACGCTCTTGGTGGTCTTCGGTCTGTTGGTTTCCGTGCCCTTCATTGTGTTCGGCAGCCAGATGGTTCTCAAGCTTCTTGATCGCTTCCCCGTGATCGTGTGGATCGGCGGCGGCCTGTTGGGCTGGATCGGCGGCGGCATGGTGACTTCCGACGGTTTTGTGGTCCAGCACTTCCCGAATGCGGCGGCCTACCATTACCCGGCAGCTGTTGTAGGTGCCCTTCTGGTGGTGGCGATCGGTTGGGTTCTTGTGCGGCGCGCCAAAGAACGCGCCAAGAATCGACCGGCGAGACAGGTGGGCGGCGAACCGTCCTAAGAACCGGCTTTCGGCACAACAAAACGGCAGAGCGTTTTCGGGCGCTCTGCCGTTTCGATTTTAGAGGCCGAGTGACTCGACGGCTGTTGCAAGCGATTGCGAGACGTCGGTGCAGGAGGTGCTTGGCAAAGGCTCCTGCACCCCGTCTTTGCCGAGCAGAATGCGTCGAGGGACGCCCGCCGATTTAGCGGCAAGCATGTCGCTTTCCTTGTCCCCGAAGAGGATGCTTTGAGATAAGTCGATTGCCATTTCTTCGGCTGCACGCAGAATCATGCCGGGCTGCGGCTTGCGGCAGGTGCACGCCACCTTATAAGGGCCGACGGCTTTTTCAGGATGGTGCGGACAGAAGTAGATTCCAGCGATCGGGGCGCCGGCTTGTTCGAAGATGCGGCACATGAAGACGTTGAGCGCTTCAAAGTCATCCTCGGTGTAGTAGCCTCGGCCGATGCCGGACTGGTTTGTGACGACGACAAGCAGATAGCCCGCCTCGTGCAGGCGCCGTGCGGCCTCAAGCACGCCGTCGACGAGCTCGAAATCCTCCGGACGACTCACGTAGGCGTGATCGATATTGATCACGCCGTCGCGATCGAGAAATGCGGCTTTGTGCATTTAGATGCGCTCGCCCGAGGGATAAGTCTCGGAAAGATAACTCATGTACTTGGCGGTGCCCTGCTGCACGGTATTCATGTCGCGCGTGTACCCGGCGGCTCGCAAGTTGGTGAGATCGGCCTGCGTGTAGGCCTGATATTTGCCCTTGAGCGCTTCGGGGAAGGGAATGTATTCGATGAGGCCCTTGGAGACCGCTTCTTCAAGCGTGTAGTTGCTGCCGGTAAGCGAATTGACGACCGTAAGCGATACGTCGTTGAAGGGCTGTGCACGGCCTGTGCCGCAGTTGAAAATGCCCGATTTGCCGGCGGTCATGAAGTACATAGCGACGTCAATGACATCTTCGACGTAGACGAAGTCGCGCATCTGGCAACCGTTGCCGTAGCCGAGGCACCCTTCAAAGAGCTTGACCTTGCCTTCCTTTTTGAACTGGAAGTATTGATGAAATGCTACGGATGCCATGCGGCCCTTGTGCTGCTCATGCGGCCCGTAGACGTTGAAGTAGCGAAGGCCTACGGCCGGAGCGCGCAGCGTATGCATATTGGCGCGAAGCACCTGATCGAACAAGTACTTGGAGTAGCCGTAGACGTTGAGGGGGCCTTCATAGGCAACGTCTTCGATGAATTTGTCGTGAGCGCCGTAGGTTGCTGCCGAACTTGCGTAGATGAACGGAACGCGGTGCTTCTGCGCCCAGTTGAACAGATCAAGCGTATAGCGATAGTTGTTCTCCATCATGTAGCGGCCGTCGGTTTCCATCGTGTCCGAGCAGGCGCCTTGATGAAAGATCACATCGGGTACGGGCACGGCGTCGCGACGCACGCGTTCGATGAAGTCGTTCTTGTCGAAGTAGTCGCTGATCGAGCATTTCGCCAGATTCAGAAACTTCTCGCTTTTGGTGAGATTGTCCACGGCGACGATGTCTGTGAAGCCGCGGCGGTTGAGTTCGATGACATTGTTGCAGCCGATGAAGCCGGCTGCACCGGTGACGAGAATGGACATTTAGTTGTCTCCGAATAGTTCCGAATAGCTCACGGATGCCGTGCCGAGTTTGCCGACGACGATGCCGCCGGCGCGGTTGGCAATGCGCACCGCTTCCTGAAGGTCGGCGCCGGCGGCAAGCATGGCCGACGTTACGGCGATGACGGTGTCGCCCGCGCCCGAAACGTCGAATACTTCACGCGCTTGGGCGGGGACGGTCAGTTCTCCGTCTGCGGTGTACAGAGTCATGCCTTCTTCGCTGCGCGTGAGCAATAACGCCTGCAGTTCAAGCTCTTCGCGCAGCTTCTGAGCTTTGCTGCGAAGTTCATCTTCCGAGGTCCAGCCGCCGGTGACAAGCGCAAGTTCTGCACGATTGGGTGTGATGAGCGTCGCGCCTTTGTAGCGGCTGTAGTCGCTGCCTTTGGGGTCGATCAGCACGGGGACGCCGACTTCGCGAGCGTGGCTGATCATCTGACGGATGTGATTGAGTCCGCCTTTGCCGTAATCGGAAAGGACGACAGCGTCTGCTCGGTTGATTTGCTCGTTGAAGGAGCCGAGGATGGCCGCAAGCACTTCGCTTGTGGGTTTGTTTTCGAAGTCGGCGCGCAGCATTTGCTGCTGTCGGGCGATGATGCGCAGCTTTACCGTCGTTTTGATCGACGGATCAATTTGCAGCAGCGATTCGATGCCGGAATCCTTGAGCAGATCTTGAAGAGTGTGACCGGCTTCGTCGCCGCCCGCCACGCTCATGAGCGAAGCCTGCGCGCCGAGTGTTTTGATGTTGAGTGCGACATTGGCCGCGCCGCCGAGTCTCGCATCGGTGCGCAGTACGCGTACGACTGGAACCGGGGCCTCGGGAGAGATGCGCTCCGCATCGCCGAACCAATACTGATCGAGCATGCAGTCGCCGACCACCAAGACGCGCTTGGAGGCAAGAATGGATTGATCCATGAAAATCCTTTTCTAAAAACAAAAGCGCGCCGCATTCACTTCGACGGAAGGCGCTTCTTAGCTGCAAATGATTTTAAGGAGGCTAACGAATCCTTGCCACAGCGCTGCAGACGGGAGTGTGTTCAAAGATTGCCGCGCTTGCGGGTGGATTCGGATTGAAGACTGCGGGCCGGATGCCAGAAATCGAAAAAGTTGAACCAGTCAAGAGGGCTTTTGAGCAGTTCATCTTGCAGTGCAGAGGCCCAAGTGAAGGCCATTGCTTGCAGCGCCGACTGTCGTTTGGCTCTGGGAATCGGGTGCCCGTCGTACAGACGTCTGAAGCAAACGCGGTAGCGGGAGGGGCTTTCCGGATTCGTTTCACGCGTGCAGACCATGCTCCAGGCCGGGCACTTCAAAAGCGCGGCCAACAGAAAGGGGCCCATTGCGACCGGCGCATCTTCGCCCATGAACGGGACACGGATGCAGGCGTTGGAGCCGATCGGGGTGCGATCGGCAACGACGACGACCCAATGGCCCGCTTCGATCAGTTCGGCGAGACGCACTGCCGTCTGAGGACCGACATCGGTCACCTGCAGGTGCCGTACGGCAAAGCGGGGGTTGAGTTTGGTGATCATTGCGGTAAAGCGCGCCGCGTGCGCCGTGTGCGTAAGCACGTACACTTCGCGTGCACGTGTTGCCTCATGCTCCTTGAGCGCCGATTCGCCGATGAATTGGCACAGCTCCTGACAACCCGTGTGGGCGGTGACGATGATTGCCCCCCTGGGCTCCGAGAGCAGTGCCTCGACACCCGAAACGGCCAGGTCGCGGGCTGTGAAGAAACCCGAAACGGCAAGGAGCTTGTCAAGGATCGTATCGGCAAAGCGCCAGATGTGTGCAAGGCTCGCAAAGAGGCCGGGCTTGCGCGTGCCGGCAGTATGGGCAACGTGCGTGAGATAAAGGGTGCTTGCGCGTCTGGCCGCAGGGCTTGCAAGCCAGTAGAAAACGATGACAGGCCAAAGCGAGAGATGAAAGAGCGTGCGGCCCCCGATGCGAAAGAAGGCAAGCAGAATCGAAATGCCTGCCGTACTAGTTTTCTCCTGCGTTTCGGACCAATGCTTATCCGTCATTTTGCAAAGCCCAGACGGCGTAACAGCATGGTGAAAAAGTGCCCGGCGTGCAACCGACTGATGCGCACGTTATCCGAGAATGCTTTGAAGTGCGAGATGCCGTCTTTGGGATATGTGACGCCGACGGCTCGGTTGAGCACATTGACGTTTGCCCATAGGAGCCGCACGACGATGTCGGGGTCAAAGTCCATGCGCCGCGTTTTGACGCTGGGCAATATCGGAAGCGTCTGCGCAATCGGATAGACGCGAAATCCGCACATGGCATCCTTAAGCTTTTTGCTGCCGGTGTTGATGTGCACCCAGAAATTTGTGAGCTTGCGGCCCCAAAGGCGTGAGGCGGGTACCGATTGATCGTAAACGGGGTAGCCGCAGATGAGCGACTGCGGATTTTCTCTTGCAAGATCGAGAAAGGCACGTACTTCGGAAAGATCGTGCTGTCCGTCGGCATCAATTTGCAAGGCGTGGGTAAAACCCATGTTGTCGGCCGTGTATAGACCGGCAATCACGGCGGCGCCTTTGCCGCCGTTTCGGGCTAGACGCACGAGGCTTGCGCCGGAGTGTTCGGCGGCTGAGACGTCGAGAGCTTGAGCGCATTCGGCGTCGCTGCCGTCGTCGACGAGAACGACGGGCAGGTTCATTGCGTCGAGTTCGTCGAGCAGCTCGCAGATAACTTTATGGTGGTTGTAGACCGGAATGAGCGCAACGGGGCGAAATGCGGCGGAAGTCATGAGCCGTCCTCCAGAAGCAATGTGCCGCGCGAGAGCGTTTTGCCTTCGGGGCTTTCGTAGAGGAAGTTCACTTTGCCCGCGCTGCGAGAAAGCCTCAGAACCACCGTATCGTCCGGGCGAACCGGAAACATGAATTTGAGAGCCTTGATACCGACGACGGAGCCGGCAAGATGCCAGTAGCGGCAGGCGACATCTTGCGCCCATTTGACTTGTACAACGCCGGGTAGGAGTGCAAATTCCGGGAAGTGTCCGTCGAAATAAGGAGAATCGGCGGGGACGGCAAGCGCCATGACGGCTGTGTCTTCATCGACTCGCTCGAGCAGTACCGCCTGAGGCGACTGGTGCGAAAAGAGCGTTTCGGCGGCGGTTGTCGTGGCTTTTCCTAAGGCATTTTGCGGAAGCGCCCAGGTAAAGCGCCACTGCCGCGGCAGACAGACGCGCTCGATATGCTTGAGCAGTTCGTTGCGAAGACGGTCAACCAATGCCCGCTTGCCTTCGGCAAGCATTAGTCGGCTGCCTTCGGGTGTTGTGACGGCAGCTACCGCGATGCGCTCGATCGAGCTCTCGACGGTGCTCTTGCGCAGAAAAGTCTTTGCTTCCGAGACAAGACCGGTTGAAAGAAGTGCCTTCTCAACGGTTTTGAGCGAAACGCGCTTTCCTTCGATTTTGACGATGCGATCGGCGCGGCCCAAAAGCGTGAACGTTTCGCCGCTCGGATCAACCGCCACCATATCGGCAGTGGTTTCCCAGTCGTTCGAAGCAAGCTGAGGACTTTTGATGACAAGCAGGGAATTCTCCGTTTTCCACTGGACGGCAGGCAGCGCGCGGTAGCCGAGGTTCGTGATGCGGCCTTCGTCGTCGATTGCGCGTCGACGCCAGGCGATGCCGCCCGACTCGGAACTGCCGAACAACTCGACCGGAGCAATGCCGGTGCGTGCGAGCGTGAGCCGCAGGCCTTCGTCGCTCAAGGGGCCGCCGCTCGAATAAATAACCCGCAGAATGGGGGCGGCTTGTTTCCAGAGCGGATGCTCCGGCAGACGGTTGAGGTGAGCGGGACTGGCAATCCAGGCGGCGTCGCGCACTTTGCAGACATGTCCCAAAAGTTCTTCGGGGTAGAGAATGCGTTCGTGCCAGACGGCGCGGGCCGAGCGCAGCGGCCATAAGAGCGCAAAAAGCAGTCCGTAGATGTGTTGCTGCGAGACCGTCGAAAAAATGACCGTGTTTTCGGTGAGTTCGTTTTCCTGCCCGTGGCCTCGTGCGTTGATGCTTTCGACTTCGCAGAAAAGCTGTGAGAGACGTTTGACAACAAGCGAAGGTGTCCCGGTGGAGCCGGAAGTAAAGAGCGCGACGAGAGGCTTTGCAGCATCAATGACGTCGCGGCAGGGCTCGGCGGCATCTTCGCGGGAAATTTTCGGAATCGGACAGCTCGGAGGGAAGTTTCCGGCGGTTGCCTGAACCTCGCTTTTCAGGTGTTCGATGAGGGATTCGGACGTGTCTGCAGGCAGTACGGCGCGTACGCCCGCCGCCCAGCAGCCGAAGAGAGCGGCGGCAGAATCGAAGATGTCGGAAAAGTAAAGCGCGACCGACGAGGCTCCGCTTTTTTGAATGGCGGCCTTCCAGCCGGCAGCGGCGATGGCGAATTCGCGTCGGCTGCGTACGCCGTTTTCCGATACGGTACAGGCGCGGTCGTCATCGGCGGCTTCGGGCAGTATGCGGCAGCAGTCGATCAAGGCAATTCTCCGTTGGCAGTGTGCTTTCGCTCAACGAAAAGACGCACGCCGAACTCGACGGCAAACATCAGTCCGATGAGCACGTAGCTGACGGCCCCATTGTATAGGGCCCACCAGGCATCGCTTCGCAATAAGGCAGAGTCGAGCGCAACCAATCCGTTTGCTGCGAAAAAAACGCACCAGGCGACAGTAACGCGACGGCAGTAGATCACGGCGTGAAGCGGCAGATTCTTGTTTTTGAGACGGGCCAGTTTTTCGACGACGGGAGTGTTTTTGAGCGAGGCTGCAAAAAGAAGGAAAAGTGCGGCGTTGACGAAAACCGGATAGAGCTTTAATGCCGAAGTTGCGTCGAATACGGTTGCGCAGACGGCGAGGACGACGGCTGCGGCTGCACAGGCGCAGCTTGCAGTCGAGCGTTTGCTCAGAGCTCCGAGCAGAGCTACGGCCGCCAGAACAAGTGCGGCCGCAGAAGTCATGCCGCGAGCAAGCAGCTGCCAAATCGCGAAGGGATAGGCGGCGAAAAGACAGAGCGTGACGATTCGTACGAACATGACATCGAAAAGCCCGTCGCCCGGAATGAACCGCAGGTGACGGGCTTGGGTTGGTCCTGATCGGGACTATCCGTTGATTAAGGTTCCCAGAACCTTCGTGAGATCGCCCACCGTGCGCACTTGCTTGAAGTCGTTCGGGGAGACGGTCTTTTCGCCGATGAAGGGACGGAGCTTGACGATGAGGTCCACTGCATCGATCGAGTCGAGATCAAGGTCGTCGTAGAGTTTGGCTTCGGGGACGACCGCGGCGGGATCGATTTCGAAGGCTTCTTCAAGCACGCGCTTGAGTTCGTCGAGGATTTGCTGTTCGGTCACCATGGATGTTCTCGGAAATAGCGGAAATTAGGAGGCGGAATTGGCCGCAACGAAATCGGCAAGTGCGGCGACGCTTGCAAAGTGTTTCTTGTTTTCTTCGTTTTCGGCCGACATGGTGATGCCGTACTTCTTTTTGATTGCCAGCCCCAGTTCGAGTGCGTCAATGGAATCCAGGCCTAGGCCGTCGACGAATAAAGGGGCATCGGTTTCGATATCTTCCGGTTTGATGTCTTCCAGCCCGAGCGCCGAGACGATCAGTGCTTTGAGTTCCTGCTGCAGTTCTTCTTTAGTCATGACTAAGGTTGGTTTTTGTTGGCTTTACGCAAAAAGGCGCTTCTTCAATTCCTGCGTGAGACGACGCACCGCAATCGGGCGTCCGAGTTCTTTTTCCAGTTCGACGAAGGGCGCTACGTCAATGTCTTCGAGCGCGCGAACGGAGATGAGCATTTTACGCTCGGGCACCTGATACCACGCAATGCCTTTCATGAGTGCGGGAGGAGTACAAGTGATTCGCACCGGCGTAATGCTGCGGCCGCTTTCGAGCGCAATGGATGCAGCGCCGTGGTGCAGACGGGGTTCCGCACCCGGTACCGAGCGCGTGCCTTCGGGAAAGACGACGAGCGTGTCGCCGAGCGCGAGACTTCTTGTGCAGGCCTGAATCAATTCGGGTCCCGAATCGTTTGCAATGTAGCCCGAGGCTTTGACGGGTGAACTGAGTGCAAAAGATTCGGTAAGCGTAGCCTTGACGATGCAATTGGCATTGGCAATCAGTCCGTGCAGGATGACGACGTCGATGAGCGTCGGGTGCGAAGCGCAGACGAAAAGCGATTCGCAGCTCAAGCGATGCTTGAGGGCGGGATCGAGATCAAGCTTTAAAACCTGCAGCCAGCCGAGCAGTCGAATGAAGAATGCAAAACTGACTTGCACGACTTTTCGGGCCTTGAGTTCGCGCTTGCGGGCGTCCGAAATGAAAAGGTTGAGCGAGGGAAAGACGCATAGACGAAAAAGGATTCCGCCCGTGAAAAAAACGAGGAATCCGAATCCGGTGGCCGGAACGCGCCAAAGTTTGCTCAGAAACGCCCTCACGTTCGCTCCCATTTCCAACCGCGTTGGCCGTCGGTTTCTTCGTGGTCGGAAGTTCCGCCCAGCAGGAAGCGGATTTCACCGAGAAGATGCGGCCCCGGCGTCGGCTTAACGTCCGAACAGAATTTGAGCTTGAAGACGTCGGCGCCTTTGTCTGCGGTCAGACGTGCTGCCCAGGCGCAGGGAACGGGCGACGTGTCGTCGATGTTGCTCTGTTTCCAGAGTTCCGGCAGCGGCTCCTCATAGCGCACCACGATCACCGAAGGTGTGGTTTGCAGTTTTAAAGAAGCTTCGATAAGCGCGCAGCTTCCCGTCAGGGGGCCGGCAGCAACAGCCGAAGCTGCTGTGTGGTTTTTAAGCCAGATGGCGGCTTGCGCACCGACGGCATTGTGCACGCTGAGCGCAAAATCGGCAGGACTGACTTCGTTTTCTTCCGCAAGCGAAGCGGTGAGTTTGAAGGTGCGCGACACATCACCCCAGCTCGAAGCCCAGATCGTCGGCTCGGCGCTTGTCGGTGAAAGTTCGGCATAGGCCGCAAGCGCACAACGTCCTAAAGGGGAAAGGCGTCGGCGGATGCCGGCAGGAATTGCCGCATAGCTCGGTGCTTGCGCTTCGGGGGCATCAAGAGATGTGCCCAGGGCCCATTGCTTCCAAAGTGCGGCATCTGCGCATCGGGTGCTTACGACGGCAACATCGGTGACGTGAAAGACGATTCCGCTCATTGCGAGTCCCCTAGAGCGGGCTTGAGGATGTAGAGCGTGTGGCTGACGCCTACGCCGTCGTGGCGGTATTCGATATCCAGCCCTGTCTTTTTGAAAATCGCTTCCAAGTCGGCACGGCGGTAGAAGCGGGAGTTGCCGTTTGCCATTGCCGTGAAGTAAAGCGACACGGCGGCAAGCGAGAAATTTGCGGCGGCAAAGGGTTGACCGTCGACCAGACATTCGAGCACCGCAAAGCGACCGTTTGGGCTCAGAAGAGTCTTGCAGCGCGTCAAAATGCTGACGGCTTCATCGGGTGAAAAACAGTCGAGGAACTGGCTCATCCAAATGACGTCGGCCTTGCCGTTCGTTGCGGGCATGCTTTCGGGGACAAGCCAGTCGACTTCGGCAGCACAAAAACGCTCGGCGTCGGGCGAGGCGGCAAGGGCGGCGCGCGCCGTTTTGCACTGCTGCGGCAGGTCGATGAGCGTGACGCGGGCTTGCGGCATGGCATTTAAACAGGCCGCGGCGAATTTTCCGGTGTTGCCGCCGACGTCGAACAAAACCGCGGGGTGCAGTCGCTGCTGCAGTTCGGCTGCAAGCATTGCGAAGTAGCGATCCGAGTAGTAGTGATCGAACGCAAACCAACTTGTGCGGGCGGGTTCGGGAAGCTCCGAAATGGCCGGATAAATGGTAGGCCAGTCGCTGAGCTCCTTGAGACCCGCCGGTCGGCCTTCGACAAGCGCTTCCGTGAGGTGATCCATGCCGCGGTAGCAGACGTCTGCCGTGAAGTTGAAGTTGACGCGGGTCATCTCGTCAAAGAGCAGACACTGACCGGTTTTGGTAAGGCTCAGCGTACCGTCTTCGGCTTTGGCAAGCACGTCGCCCGAAACGAGCACATCTGTCAGAACGCCGGTGGCATAGGGCGTAAGCGAACAGGCGTGCGCAGCTTCTGCCTCGGAGCAGGGGTCGTCCGCAATGTGCTTTAGAAAGCCCGTAGCAATGCCCGAGCGCACGGCCTGAAACAGAATCGGACCGAAAGCAATGCGCTGCGCCTTATTGAGCGCTTCGATGATCGACTCGCCGTCGCTGCGTTTGTGAACCATCGATTTACTCCTTGTATCGGCCGAGAATGAGCGAGGTGTTGATGCCGCCGAAGGCAAAGTTATTGCTCATTACGAAGTCGGTTCGTTTTTCCAGTGGTTTGCTCCTAATGTAGGCAAGCTTGCTGCAGTCTTCCGAAACCTCATCGAGATTGAGGTTGGGTGCAAACCAACCTTCATTCATCATCATGATCGACATCCAGGCTTCGAGTGAGCCGCAGGCGCCGAGCGTGTGTCCCATGTAGCTTTTGATCGTCGAAACGGGCGTTTGGTCGCCGAAAACGCTCATCATGGCCTGTGATTCGGCGCTGTCGCCGCGGTCGGTGCCGGTGCCGTGCGCATTGATGTAGCCGATGTCCTCGGGCGCAAGCCCTGCATCGGCGAGCGCCAGTCGCATCGCTTGAGCCATTTGCTCGGATTGGGGGCTCGTAACGTGCGCACCGTCGGAATTGGTGCCGAACCCCTTGATTTCCGCATAAATTTTGGCGCCGCGTGCTTTTGCGAAGTCCAGATCTTCCAAAATGAGCGTGCAGCCACCTTCTCCGATCACCAGGCCGTCTCGCTGCGCATCGAAGGGGCGGGGAGAGAGCTGCGGGCGATCGTTGAAGTTGGTGCTCGTGGCAAAGAGCGTATCGAAGATTGCGGCGTCGGATGCGTCGAGTTCTTCACAGCCCCCGGCGACCATGGCCTTGGTGCGTCCTGCCAGAATCGACTCGTAGGCGTAGCCGATTGCCTGAGAAGACGATGTACAGGCCGAACTTGTCGTGATGATGCGGCCTTTGATCTTGAAAAACACGCCGATGTTGACCGCTGCCGTGTGCGACATCATGCGCACATAGGTATTGGCATTCATGTCGGCCGTGGAGCGATTGAGAATGAGGCTTGCGATATCGGCTACTGCGGAAGGCGTGCCGGCGCTTGAGCCGTAGGCAATGCCGATGTCGCCGGAACTCAGAAACGCCTGATTGTCGAGAAGGCCTGCGTCGGCAAGCGCCGCTTCGGTGGCGCGTACGCCGAGAATGCCGACTCGTCCCATACTGCGCATGCTCTTGCGGTTGTACTTGGCCGGGTCGAGCTCAAAGGGGACCGCGGGACAAGCAAGTCTCGTATGCAGTCCCTTGATGTCGTCCCATTCGTGCATGACGCGTACGGCATTGGTGCAACTTTTGAGCTTGCGGGAGACGGTCTCCCAGTCGTTGCCCAAAGGGCTGATGGCGCCGACTCCGGTGACGACCACGCGTTTTCTGTTGCTCATGCCATGCCTCCGTTGACGCCGATGACCTGACGGGTGACGTAGGCAGCAGCGTCACTCATTAAGAAGGAGACGACGCCGGCGACTTCTTCGGGGCTGCCCGCGCGACGCATCGGGATGTAGGGTAGGGCGTGCTCAAGCACCTCGTCGGTGACCATTTCGGTTTCGATAAGGCCGGGGGCTACGGCATTGACGGTGATCGAGCGGCTTGCAAGCTCAACGGCAAGCGCCTTGGCCGCTCCGATCAAGCCCGCCTTGGCAGCCGAATAGTTCACCTGGCCGCGATTGCCGATCACGCCCGAAATCGAACTGACGACAACGATGCGGCCGGGCTTGCGGCGGCGAACCATCGGCATTACCAGAGGCTGCACAACGTTGTAAAAGCCCGTGAGATCCGTGTCGATCACGCAGTCCCAATCTTCTGCAGGCATGGCGGCAAATGTGCCGTCGCGGGCAATGCCGGCATTGGCGACGACGCCGTAGTAAGCGCCGTGAGCTTCAATATCGTCGGAAAGCTTTTTTTGTGCCTCCTCGCGGTCACGAACGTCGAAAGCAAGTGCACGCACTTTGCCTTGTGCTTGTTCTATGAACGACAGGGTTTTAGCGAGTTCGCTCGAGGGCTTTGAGCCGTGAACGACGACCGTAAAGCCGTCGCGGGCAAGTTGCAGAGCGATTGCGCGGCCGATGCCGCGGGATGCGCCTGTTACGAGAACGGAAAGGTCGGAGGAGGTCATCGATAAACTCACTTTTGGATTGTCTCGCGCACGAATTCGTCAAGATTGCGGGGGCGGTATACGGTCAGTACGGCGGCGGCAACTTCTGTGTCCTTTTCTAGCACGCGGCATTCGAATTGGCTAGGCAGTGCTTCTTCTCCGAAGAAGATGCAGTGCGCGTCGATGTCGTAGACGTCACCCGAGAAAATTTTCTTTTTGCTTAACTTGATGTTTCGGGAGCCGAGCAGGAAGCCCACACGCGAGCCGATGCCGGAAAGGCTGTCTCGGATGCCGGCATAGACGCCCACTGTCTGGGCCATGAATTCAATAAAAAGGCTGTTGGGGTAACTGCCGTCGGCTTCGTGAAATAAAGCGCATTGCTCGCCCACGGTTACGCGGCAGCGTGCTGAGGTTTCGTCTGCTGCAACGATAGTGTCCAAAAGCAGCATCGGGGTGCGATGAGGCAGATAGCGGGCCGGATCGGAGGCAAAGGAAATCATGATTCAACTCGACTGAATACGGCGCAGGCGTTGGAGCCTCCGAAAGCGAAAGCGTTGGCAGCGATATGGCGCACGGGCCGTCCGAGCGTTCTTTCCTTGAGGAGGATATCGGCGGGAGCAAGCGCCGGATCCTTAGACGAGATGCCGGCGTTTGGTGCCAGTCGTCCCAAGGGGTTGTCTGTGAGCATGGCCGCGGCAATGGCGGCCTGCAAGGCGCCTGCTCCGGCAAGCGTGTGGCCGGAAAGCGCCTTATAAGAGGCGCAGGGCGTAGCGGAGCCGAAAACTTCGAAAACGGCTTTGGCTTCCATGCTGTCGTTTAAGGGGGTTCCGGTGCCGTGGGCAATGACAAGATCGATATCGGACGGAACAATATCTGCCGCTTCAAGGGCAAGCTGCATGGCTCGGGCGGCCTGCTGTCCCTCGGGTTCGGGCGCCGACAGGTGGTAGGCATCGGTGGTAAGACCTGCTCCGCTGTAAGAAAAAAGTGCACCTGTTCTTTCACGTGTAAGCGCAAAGAGTGCGCCGCCTTCGCCGAGGTTGATGCCCTTTCGTCCTTCGGCAAAAGGCGTGCAGGGCACGTTTGCAACAGCCGAAAGCGCCGAAAAGCCTGCGTTGGTGAACTGACAAAACCCGTCGCAGCCGCCGGTAATGACGAGATCAGCTAAATCCGAGCAAAGCAGTTCGGCAGCACTTTCAAAAGCCATTAGGCCGGAGGCGCAGGCATTGCTTACCGTGTAGACAGGTCCGCATGCACCGATTCGGTCGGCAACGAAGCGTGCGGGCTGAAACAAATTGAGTTCGCGAATATTGAAGTCGGAGGGCAGCTGCCGGGTCTTGGCAAAACGCATCATGCCTTCTTCGATGCGGTGCATGCCCGCCGTACAGGCGCCGAGTACGACGGCAATTCGGTCGGGATCGACATCGGCAAGAAGCGCATCGAGTTCATGCATTTGCCCAAGGCAAAGCTCAAGCAAGAGTTCGGTGCGAGTAGCGCCCGATTTGGAAGTAAGTTCGGAAAGGATGCCGCAGTAAAAAGGGGTGGCCGCATCCGGGGCAAGCCCCGTGTGATAGCGCATTCCCGGGATCCGGTCTCCGAACAACGTCTGCCTGAGTGCTGTCAAGCCGATACCTGCGGCGGATGCGGTTCCGAGGCTGTGAATGTAGAGAGCGGATCGAGGCATGGCGTGCGTCGTAAGCGAGAAGTTCGGCAATCCGAAAAGATTGAATACCGCAGAAAAAAGAAGCGGCCGAAGGTGGAAAATCCCGACTGCCGGAGTCTCGGCTTCTTCGAGGAAGAATTATTATAAGGAGCGCTTGTGGCGTTCGTTTCGGCGAATGCCTGTCCCGCACTTTCTCAGTTGGAAATTGGTTCGATGCAAAGAAGGTTTTTCGTTGCAGCGGTCTGCGCTGCAGTATCTTTACCGGCCACTACTTTGCTGGCTGCGCCCGTTGCCCCCGTCATCGTCGTTGAGGAAAAAGGACTGGGCGCTTCGGCCGAACAGATCCGCACGGCTTTGCAAAAGGCGGCTCACTTGCGCAGCTGGGGGATCACGGTTGATAAGACCGGGAAAATGGAGTTGGTGTACCCCACCAACAAACGTTCGCTGAAGTATCAGGCGACCGTCGGCGTTACCTACGGTCAGGGCTTCTACAAAATTGAATACGTTAAGAGCCGAGGTCTGAAAGAAAAAATGGGATGCTACGGCAACGAAGGCGTTGTTTGCGCGCACCGCAACGTCAACCGTTGGATCACCAATCTCGGTAAGGATGTGCGCTGGTTTTTGACTCAGTAAGACGCTATGCAATACATCTGCACGAAATGCGGCAAGCGCGTGGATGCCGCGACAATGAGCCCGAAATGCGAATGCGGCGGACTTTTTGAATTGGATTACACGCCGCCTGCCTGGAATTCGGATCTTATTGACCGATCTGAATGGAGTCTTTTTCGCTACCGGCACTTCCTGGCGGTCGACGGGGAGGCTTGGCGCGGTGTAACCATGGGTGAGGGTCGCACGCCGATCGTTCGCATGGACGACGATGTGATGCTTAAGATGGACTACATGATGCCGACGCTCTCTTTCAAAGATCGCGGCGCAGCGACGCTTGTGGCGCATATGAAAGCGATCGGCGTCAAGAGCTGCGTGCAGGATTCGAGCGGCAATGCGGGAAATGCTGTAGCGGCCTACGCCGCCCGAGCCGGCATCAAGTGCGAGATTTTTGTGCCCGAGGGGACGAGTCCTTCCAAGATCCGCATGATCGAATCGCACGGCGCAAAGGTCAATGTTGTACCCGGCACGCGCGATCACTGCGCCGATGTCTGCCGCGCCAAGGTGCGCGACGAGGGTGCGTACTACGCTAACCATGTCTATAACCCCTTCTTCTACGAGGGGATGAAGACCTATATCTATGAAACGCTCGAGCAGCTCGGACGCATTCCCGCCAACATCGTTGTGCCGGTTGGAAACGGCACGCTCTATATCGGCGTTGTGAAGGCGCTCGAACATCTTCAGAGTTCGGGCGTGATCGACAAATTCCCGCAGATCATTGCGCTGCAAAGCGAGCTGTGCAATCCGCTGTTTGAAGCGGTAAAGAAGGGGCTGCCGCATCCTGCCGAGGTGCAGCCCAAGCCGACGATGGCCGAGGGCATAGCCATCGGTGTTCCGATGCGCGGCGACGAACTTCTCGAAATGGCCTACCGCCACAACATTGCTTTTGTGTGCGCACCGGAAGACAAGATTCTGGAGGCGCGCGCCAAGATCGCCGCCCGAGGCATCTACTGCGAACACACGACGGCAGCCAATTACGCGGCCTATCTCGCCTATTGTGAAGAGCACGGCCCCACGCCCGATACGCTTATCACCATGTGCGGAGCGGGCATTAAGTCGGATCACTGAGTTCGAGAGCGGGGTATGGTCGGCAAAAACGATTCGTCGGCCTGTATCCGGTGCTCGTAAATCCGGCAAGGAAATTTTTCAAAACCTTGCAGGACGGGCTTTTTCGCGGTTGCTTGGCTACACTTGCCGAAACAGAGGCCCGCGCCATGAGCGCGGGTTATTACGAATAACGCACAAGAACAACCATGGCTTCCATTTCCAGCAACGTTCCGTTTTTACGCGATTCCCTTTCCCGCACTGCATTTTCTGCCTGCGGCTTGACGCTTGATATCGGGCGTCAGCGCATGCAGGAGTCGGATCTGCATGCGCTGCTCGAGCTTGCTCGTGAAAGGGGGGTGCTCGGCGCCAATGCCGCCATGCGTGAAGGACAGATTGTCAATGCGAGCGAAGGACGTGCAGCGCTGCATACTGCTTTGCGCGATCCGGCCGTCGGAGCGCCGTTTCACAAGGAGATTCAGGCTGCTCTCGAGCATATGTGCGCCTTTGCCGACGACATTCGCTCGGGACGGCGCCGCGGTTGCAGAGGCGACACGATCACCGACGTGATCAATGTCGGCATCGGCGGCTCCGAAGTGGGGCCGAAGACGGTATACCAAGCCTTGCGCACGACGCGCGCGCAGGTTCGCCTGCATTTTCTGGCAGCGGCCGACGGCGTGTCGTTTGACCGCATCGTAGGTGACCTGAATCCCTTTAAGACGCTCGTGATCGTTTCTTCCAAAAGTTTTACGACGCGCGAGACGGCCGTCAATGCGGCGGCAATCGACCAGTGGCTTTTGGAAGCGGGAATTTCGGGCGACGATCGTGCACGGCACATGGTGGTGGTTTCGGCCAACAAGAATGCCGCTCGCGAGATGAATTTGCCTGAGGAAAACTTTTTCCCGATCTGGGAATGGGTCGGCGGCCGATTCTCGGTGTGGTCTGCGATCGGGCTGGCAGACGCCGTGGCGCTCGGTTCCGATACTTTCCGCACGCTTCTGGCCGGTGCGCACGCTATGGACGTGCATGTGGCGCAAGCTCCGGCAGGCGAAAATCTGCCGCTGCTGCTGGCTCTGATCGCTTACTGGAATTCGACGCGGCTCAATATCGGACAGCACTGCTTCCTGCCCTATGACGAACGCCTGCGCACGATGGTGATGTGGCTGCAGCAGCTCGAAATGGAAAGCCTCGGGAAGCACGTTGCAGCCGACGGTACGCCCATTGAAGGCGCAACGGGACAGGCCATCTGGGGCGGACACGGCAACGAGTCGCAGCATTCGTTTTATCAGTGGCTGCGCGAAGGTACGGGTTCGACTTCCATTGATCTGCTGTGGTGCGAAAAGCCAGGACACCGGCATGCCGATCTGCACCGTGTGCTGATTGCCAACGCAAAGGCTCAGGCCGAAGCGCTGATTACGCGCGAAGAGACCGGCTGTTTCAACGCGGTATCCACGATCAGTATCGATCAACTTGACGCAGCACGACTGGGGGCGCTGATGGCGCTTTATGAACACAAAACCACGATGCTCGGCACACTCTACGGCATCAATCCGTTCGATCAACCCGGCGTCGAATTCGGCAAAAAACTCTCGCGCCGCGCCGAGGCAACGGTGCTTTGAGTTAAATCGCAGTTCAACAAGGCGCCTGCAACAGCCGAGGCAGGCGCTTCCTTTTCCCGGACCTTTCGGATATGGCAAAGAAAATCCTCGTCATCAAGTCTTCGTCCATGGGCGATATCGTGCATGCTCTGCCGGTGGCCTACGACATTAAGAAGCATTTTCCCGATTGCGAACTCAGTTGGGTGGTGGAGGAGAGCTTTACCGATATTCCGAAGCTTTCGCCTTATATCGACAAACTTGTCGTGACGGCTTTCCGCCGTTGGCGCAAGCACATTTTTTCTTCGTCGGTGCGCGGCGAAGTCCTAGGGGTGCGCCGTGCATTGTCCGAGGCTCATTACGATCTCGTGATCGATCTTCAGGGCTTGATTCGCCGTCCTGGCGCGCTGGGCCGGTGTCGAGAGCGTAGGGTACTCGCGCGAAAACATCAAGGAGCCGCTTGCCGCACGCTTTTACAGCCGTACGCTGCCTGTTTCGAATAAGTTGCCTCCCGTGCTGCGCTACCGCACGATGGCCGCACAAGCCTTGGGTTATGCGATAGACGAGCACGATCTGCATTACGGACTGCGCGTGATGCCGATGACGCCGACCGGGGTCGAGACGCCGTATGCCGCTTTGGCGGTCAATACGAGCCGTGAGGAGAAGCTTTGGCCTAAGAGCCGTTGGTCGGAAGTGGCCCGCGAATTGGCCGCCGACGGTGTGATGAGCGTGCTTTTTTGGGGCAACGATAAGGAGCGACTCTATTGCGAGCAGATTGCCTCGAGCGTTCCCGGCAAGGTAGTCGTTTTGCCCCGACTGAGCCTCAAGGCTCTGGCCGAAGTTATTGCCGGAGCGAAGTGCCTGCTCGGAGTCGACACGGGACTCACGCACCTCGGAGCGGCTCTGGGGATTCCGTCTGTCGGCATCATCGTCGGCACGAGTGCTGAGCTTTTTTCACTTGTTTCCGAAAATGTTTGCGCCACCGTGGGTGACAAGGGCGTGGTGCCGCAACCCGAGGAGGTGCTCGCGGCGATGCATTCGGTTCTGGCGCAGAGCGTCGAGCGCTGAACCGATTTTTCGAGGTTGTAGTGATGCTGATTTCGACTCTTTACCGCGGATTGACTTACTGTGCGCTGCCGTTGGCAAAGTGCTACCTCAGGAAACGCGCCCGCAAACAGCCGGAATATCTCGAACACTGGGACGAGCGGTTCGGTTGGTGCGATTACCCGGCGCCGCAAAAGCCGCGTTTGTGGCTGCATGCCGTGAGCGTCGGCGAAACGGCAGCTTCGCGAACGCTCATCGATGCGTTTCTGAGCGAAAACCCGAACGCGGAAATCCTGCTTACCTGCATGACGCCGACGGGACGGGAAACCGGCGCCAAAATTGCCGAACGTTGGCCGGGACGCATCGTACAGTGCTACCTGCCTTACGATAATCCGCGCCTGATGGCGAAGTTTTTCGAACAGACCGATCCCGTGATGGGCGTCGTGATGGAGACTGAAGTCTGGCCCAACATGATGGCCGAAGCGCGCAGACGGTCGATTCCCGTTGTGCTTGCCAACGCCAGAGAGTCTGAAAAAAGTGCGGGACAGGCACGGTTGGCAGCCTCGCTCATGGGGCAGGCTTTTGCCTCTTTCGAAGCAGTTTTGGCTCAGAGCAAGGCCGATGCTCAAAGACTCCAGGCCCTCGGCGCAACCAATGTCCACATCTGCGGTTCCGTGAAGTTCGATATTCGTCCGGATCCGGCGCAGGTCAAAAGCGCAGCCGAAGTAAAGAAGACATTCCCCAAGCCCGTCGTACTGCTTGCCAGCACTCGCGAAGGGGAAGAGGCGATGTTTTCATCGCATTTGGCCGAGCATATGGAAGAAGCCGTATTCCTTGTCGTGCCCCGCCACCCGCAGCGCTTTGATGAAGTGGCCGAAATTCTGAAGCGCTCGGGGTGCCGAGTGATCCGCCGCAGCGAGGATCGCGACTTTGCCGGACTTTCTGAGGGACCGGCTGTGCTTTTGGGCGACACGATGGGCGAGATGAGCTTTTACTGCGCTCTTTCCGATGTTTGCATCATGGGCGGCAGCTTTGGCCGGACGGGGTGCCAGAATCTGATTGAACCCGCGGCTTCGGGCTCTCCCGTGGTGGTTGGATCTAGCACCTTCAATTTTGCGCAGGCTGTTGCAGACGCTGTTGCCGAAGGCGGCGCCGTTCAGGCGACGCATCCGCGAGACGCCGTGGAAACGGCTTTGTCGTGGCTTGTGGACGGAACGCTTGCCGAACGCAGTCGCCGCGCTCTTGAGTTTGCCTCGCTTTATACGGGTGCTACGCAGCGTCAAATGCAGTTTGTGAGAGAAATATGGGCAAGAGAAACATCAAAAATGTCCTGACGATTGCAGGCGTCGACCCTTCGGGCGGCGCGGGCGTTTTGGCCGATGTCAAGGTGATGTCGGCATTGGGGGCCTATGCAACGGGTGTGATCGCCGCTTTGACGGCGCAGAACACATCGGCGGTCACTGGCGTGTTGCCCGTGCCGGCCCCGTTTGTTCGTCAGCAGATGGATACGCTTTTTGCCGATGTACGCATCGACGCCGTCAAGATCGGCATGCTCGGTGCGCAGGATGTTATGGCAGCCGTAGCCGATGCGTTGCGTGTGCATCAAGCTCCCAAGATCGTGCTCGATACCGTCATGGTTGCTAAGAGCGGCGATCGGCTGATGCCCGATGATGCCGTGGCTTTTTTCCGTGAAACGCTGCTTCCGCTTGCAGACGTTATTACGCCGAATTTGCCCGAAGCATCCGTTCTGCTCGGCCGCGAGATCACTCAAACCGAACAGATGCACGGAGCGGCTAAAGACCTTTGGGACTTGTGCAAAGGAAAAAGTGCCGTTTACTTGAAGGGCGGCCACGGCAGCGGAGAGCTGTTGCGCGATGTCTTCTACGACGGGAGAGAATTCATCGATCTCGACGGGAAGCGCGTGCAGACCAAAAATACGCACGGTACGGGTTGCTCGCTTTCGTCGGCTATCGCTGCGCTTTGGGCTCGCACAAACAACCTGCCGCAGGCCGTGCGGCTCGCGCGACGTTATATCGAAGAGGCGATTACGGCATCCGACGATCTCGCCGTTGGTCACGGCCACGGTCCGATTCATCACTTTGTGCGGTTTGAGCCGCTTTTTGCCGAGCAGACGGCCTAAAACACTGCGAAAACAAGGCGTGGAGCCGACATCGCTGCGTTAGAATCAAAACTTCTGACGGTGCGCGGCTGGAAGAGCGTCGCCGTTGTCTCTCGGATTCGGAACTGGAAGCGATTTATGCAGAAACTCAAGATTGTTGGCGGCCGCCGTCTTGTCGGACAGGTGAAGGCTTCGGGCGCCAAAAACGCCGCACTGCCGATTCTTGCTGCGGCGCTTTTGACGGCCGACGATGTCGTGCTGCACAACGTTCCGGATCTGGCCGACGTGCGCACCATGGCCAAGCTTCTTGAAGGAATGGGCGTTGTATACGAATCGCTCGGCAACGGTTCCGTGCGCCTGAACGCTGCACGCCTTAAGTCGACGGAAGCACCCTACGAACTCGTCAAAACGATGCGTGCTTCAGTTGTGGTTCTCGGTCCTCTTGTCTCGCGCTTCGGCACCGCCCGCGTTTCTTTGCCCGGCGGCTGCTCCATCGGCGCTCGCCCCGTGGATCAGCATATCAAGGCGCTCAAGATGCTGGGCGCGGAAATCGACATCGATCACGGCTACATGAACGCGCGAGCCGGACGTCTTAAAGGCTGCCGCATCGTGCCCGATATGGTGACGGTGACCGGTACGGAAAATATGCTGATGGCTGCGGTGCTTGCCGAAGGCACCACAATCATTGAAAACGCGGCTCGCGAACCCGAAGTCATTGATCTGGCCGAGTGCCTCAACAAGATGGGCGCGAAAATTACGGGAGCGGGAACGCCTCAGATTGTGGTCGAGGGCGTCGAGAAGCTGCACGGTTGCGAACACACCGTGATTGCCGATCGCATCGAGACGGGAACGTTTTTGTGTGCTGCGCTTGCCACCGGCGGCGACGTCGTGGTGACGCATACCGTTCCTTGGGCGATGGAAGCCGTGATCGGCAAACTTAGAG
>USBS01000009.1 GCA_900552915.1 uncultured Sutterella sp.
TGGACTTCGCGAGCTTCAGTGCGCTGTTTTTTTCTGCATCCGTTTTGGCAACCTGATAGGTGAGGTCCGAAAGGTGTTTATCGAGAATCACGCTTCGCTCGCGGCTGGCGGCTTTGGCTTCACGAGCGGCCTGCAACGCTTTTTGCTTCTGGTTCATCCGAGCGTAGGCGACCGAAAGGCCGTACTGAGCGGCCACGAGAGCGTAACCGGCCGGGTGACGCTTCAATTCGTTTTCAAAGCTTTTGGAAACTCTGAGCCAGCCGTCGTAGGCGGTTTCCTGCAGAACGCGGGCGCGAGCCTTAACCAAAAAGAAGTCCAGGCTGTCGCGGTGATTGACGGGCTGCATGCCGCGCGTGCGGTTCTGCATGTCGCTCATGCGCTCGCTTGTCATCGGGTGCGTCGAAATGTAGGCCGTGCTGGCTGTTTCGTACCATCGATTGTTTTTCTGCAGCCGTTCAAAGAAATCCTCCATGCCGCGCGGATCAAACCCGGCGTTTTGCAGTGTCGACAGCCCGAAGCGGTCGGCTTCTCGTTCGGCGTCGCGCGAATATCCGAGCTGTTTGGAAAGCATGGCGGCCTGCGTGCCGAGCATTACGCCCATGGCGGCGTCGCCGCCCGAGCTGCCGCCGGCGCGCGCAGCAAGAATGGCAAGCAGAATCGAACCGATTGTCATCGCGAGCGAGCCCTTGCTCGACTCGATCATGCGCGCGATGTGGCGTTGTGTAACGTGTCCGATTTCGTGGCCGATGACGCCGGCAAGCTCGCTTTCCGTTTGCGCGGCGACGAGCAGGCCCGAGTGGACGGCGATGAAGCCCCCGGGCAGAGCAAAGGCATTCAACGACTTGTCGCGGATCGGAAAAAAGAAAAAGTCGTAAGGAGAAGGATCGGCCGCAGCGACGAGTCGATACCCCAGACGATTGAGAAAGTCTGTAATCTCAGGGTCGGCCATGTAGCTGCGGTCGGCTCGTACGCGCCGCATGAGCTCTTCGCCCAAGCTTCTTTCTTCCAAAACAGTGAGATCTGCACCCGCGACGTTGCCCAGACTCGGCAGATTGAATTCGCCCACGCCGCCGGAGAGCTGGGCGTAGGCGCCCGCCGGAGGCAAAGTCAGCGAGAAGCTGACGGCAAGAACGGTGAGCGTTTTCAGTAGACGCACGAGAGTGAAACCTGGTGATTTGAGACGGCACAAATGCCTGGGGGAGCGAAGTGCTTCGCTCCGAGCCGCAGACTCGGTTGTGTATCATAGCGGGCTGCGGCCGAGGAAAGGAATCCTTTGAGCCAATCCAAAACGCAATAGTTGCTACGAAAGATGTCAGAACTCACTCATTTTGATCAGGCGGGCAATGCTCATATGGTCGACGTCGGCGCCAAAGATGCGACGCATCGTGTGGCGCGGGCTCAGGGGACGATCCGCATGAAGCCGGAAACCTTTGCGATGATTTCGCAAGGGACGGCAAAAAAGGGCGACGTGATCGGCATTGCGCGCGTGGCGGCCATCATGGCGAGCAAAAAGACGGCCGAGCTGATTCCGCTGTGTCACCCGATTGCGCTGACGCGCGTGGCGGTCGACTTTGAGCTCAATGAGCCCGAAAGCGCGGTGCGCTGCATTGCAACCTGCGAAACGCACGGTCAGACGGGGGTCGAGATGGAGGCGCTTACGGCCGTGGAGGTCGGGCTGCTTACGATCTACGATATGTGCAAAGCCGTAGACCGCTTTATGGAAATCGGCGGCGTGAAGCTTCTGGAAAAATCCGGCGGCAAGTCCGGCCATTGGGTTGCGCCGCAGTAAAGCAACGACAAACGCACTTGAACAACCGACAGGCAGGTTCGGAGATTCGGCCTGTCTGTTTCATTTTTAAGAATAATGACCAAGACCACCGACCTGCGCGAATCGGCTCTGACGGCATTTCGGGATTCGATTCCCGTGATGATGGGGTATCTGCCGCTCGGGTTTGTTTTCGGCTTTTTGTTTGCCCAGGCGGGTGCAAGCGCCTGGATGGCACCTGTGTGCTCCATCATCGTCTACGGCGGTGCTTCCCAATACATGATGGTGCCGATGGTGGCGGCGGGGGCTTCGGTGCCGGCAATTGCCTTTGCCACCTTAGTGATCAACCTGCGCCACATCTTCTACGGAGTGTCGCTTCTGCAGAAAGTTCCTTCCAAGGGATGGGCGCGGTGGTACATCGCCTATACGCTTACGGACGAAACGTATTCGCTGTTGTCGATTATGCCTGTGGGCACGCCCTTGGCACGCATGCTCTTTGTGTGCTTCTTCAATCACCTTTGGTGGATTCTCGGCGGCTTTATCGGCGCCGTTGCCGGTTCCAACATCACGATCGGTCTCACCGGACTCGACTTTGTGCTCACGAGTCTTTTTGCCATGCTTACGGCCGAGCAGTGGCGCAACCGAAAGACCGCGCTGTCGCTGTGGGCGGCGCTTTTCAGCTACGCCGTCGCACGCATAGCGATGCCCGAAAATGCTCTGGCTGTTTCGATTGCCTTCTGCGCCGTTGCGGGACTGATGTGGGGTGCGGCGCGCAGAAAGGAAGACGCCGGAAAAACTGCCGGTCAAGCGGAGGCATAAGTTATGGACTTCGGTTACTTGATGCTTGTATTCATCGCCATGGCAGCGGTGACGTTTGCCGAGCGTGCTCTTCCTTTTGCCGCAAGCAAATGGCTGCAAAAGCAGCGTTGGGTGCGCAATCTGGGTGATTTTCTGCCCTTGGCGATTATGGTGCTTCTGACCGTGCACGCCGCAACCGATGCGGCGGTGGCTCGCAATGCGGCGCCCACGCCCGAAGTTGTGAGCATTGCCTTTGCTTTTGCGCTGCAGTGGTTTTTGAAGAATCCGTTGGTGTCCATTTTTGCCGGTACGGCTTTGTATGTGGCGTGGGTCAACGGCTATCTGCCTTTCTAAAAAAAGCTAAAATTCCATCTTTCTGCCTGCGCTTTTTCCTTTAAGACTCAACTTCTTGAGCGCGCAAGGCACGGATTTCTCGTCATGACCGAAAAAGAAACTGCCGAAATCGAAACGGGCGCAGTGCGTCCGACCAATTTCATCCGCCAGATCATCGAAACCGATCTGCAGCAGGGCAACAACCTGCCGCGCTACTGGTGCGGCCATCCGGCCCCGTATTCCGAACAATTGGCTAAAGGCAAGCCCGATTGGGCGCGAATTCGCACGCGTTTTCCTCCGGAGCCCAACGGCTATCTGCACATCGGTCATGCCAAGAGCATTTGCCTTAACTTCGGTCTTGCTGCCGACTATCAGGGCGTGTGCCACATGCGCTTTGACGATACGAATCCGGTGAAGGAAGACCAGGAATATGTCGACGCCATCAAGGAAAGCGTCCGTTGGATGGGCTTCGACTGGAAGCAGGCCGGAGAGGACAATCTCTACCATGCCTCGGAGTACTTTGACTGGATGTACGCTTTTGCCGAACATCTGATCAAGACGGGCTATGCATATGTCGACGAACAAAGCGCCGACGAAATGCGCGCCAACCGCGGCACTTTGCATGAACCGGGCAAGAATTCGCCCTTCCGTGACCGCAGTCCCGAGGAGAATCTGCGTATTTTCCGGGAAATGCGCGACGGCAAACATGCCGAAGGCTCCATGGTGCTGCGCGCCAAGATCGACATGGCTTCGCCCAACATCAATCTGCGCGATCCGGCGATCTACCGCATCCGCTTTGCCGAACATCAGTCCACGGGCAGCAAGTGGTGCATCTATCCGATGTACACCTTTGCGCATCCCATCGAGGATTCGCTTGAGAACATCACGCATTCGATCTGCACGCTTGAGTTCGACGATCAGCGCGCCTTTTACGACTGGGCGCTTGAACGCATCGTGCCGGTGCTACGCACGCCGCAGTACGAAGAAGCCAAGCAAATCATTGCTGATATGGCCGCAGGCCGCGACGAGCGCGCGCTTGCCTTTGCGCGAGCGGCCTATAACGCCGCCGACAAGCTCGGCCAGAGCGAACCCGAAGCGGCCATGCGTGAAATTTTCGGTCGCTGGGCTGCCACCAATGGTCCCGAAACACTCGAAGGCACAGAAGGAAAAAGCTTCTTTACGCTGCTGTCCACGCACACGGACCACTTCACGCCGCTGTTGCAGAGCGCTCTGTCGGTTGTGCGCCACAACTTCTTCCTGCTCTCGCACCAGTATGAATTCAATCGTCTGAGCCTTACCTATGTCGTGCTCTCCAAGCGCAAGCTCATCGCCTTGGTGCAGCAGGGGCTTGTCGACGGCTGGGATGATCCTCGCATGCCCACTTTGGTCGGGCTGCGCCGCCGCGGCTACACGGCAGCCGCCCTGCAGAAGTTTGTGGAAAACTGCGGCGTGAGCCGCGTTGCCGGCGGTTGGATCGACTACAGCGTGCTTGAACAGGCGCTGCGCGAAGATCTTGAAAGCACGGCCGAGCGCCGCTCGGGCGTTGTGCATCCGTTAAAGCTCATCATCGACAACTATCCCGAGGGAATGAGCGAAGAGCTTGTGTGCCCGAACCACCCGCAAAAGCCCGAAATGGGCACACGTACGGTGACGATGAGCCGTGAGCTTTGGATTGAGGAGGAAGACTTTGCCGAAGTGCCTCCGAAGGGGTATCGCCGTCTGACGGTTCCTGCCGACGGCACGCCCGCTAAACCCGTGCGCCTGCGCAACAGCTATGTGATCGTGCCGACATCCTTTGAAAAGAACGCCGAGGGCAAGATTGTGTGCGTGCATGCTCAGTATCTGCCCGAAACGAAGAGCGGCACTGCAGGAGCCGACTCGGTAAAGACCAAGGCTGCGATTCACTGGCTTGATGCCAAAACGGCCGTGCCGGCGGAATTCCGTATGTACGACCGCCTCTTTACGGTGCCTCAGCCCGATTCGGCCGACGACTTCCTCACGGTTTTGAACCGCGACAGCAAATTTGTCAGCAGCGGTTTTGTGGAGCCCAATGTAGCGGCCGCAGCCCCCGAGACGCGCTATCAGTTCGAACGCATCGGGTACTTCGTGACCGACATCAAGAACCACAGCCCCGAGCATCCGGTTCTGAACCTTGCCGTGGGACTTCGCGACAGCTGGGGTAAAAACACGAAGTAACCGTTTTTTACCGCAGAGTTGCCAAGGCCGCTTGAGGCGGCATTCGGATCTGTATTCCGGAATGCCTGCCGCGAGCGGCTTGTTCGTGTAAAGAAAAGATTTTCTCTTTGGGTTGGATCAAAAAGAGAAAAATTGGGACGAACTGTTTCAAAGAAATTTAGGGTTTCTTCCGAGTCGTTGCTCCTATAATCAGCGGCGTCAGATGCGCAACTTCCATGCGGGTCTTGGTCCGCAGGAGGTTTTTTGCGTGTCGAGAACAAAACCACAAATCGGCTTTCACAAAGAGAGCCGGCAATCCTTGTTGGGGAGACAACAACTATGAAGAAGATTCTTATCGCAACCGCCGTGGCTGCCGCTTTCGGCATGGCCAATGCCGCCGAACAGGCCGACATCGTCGTGATCGGTGCGGGCGGCGCCGGCATGGCTGCCGCTGTTCAGGCTCATGACAACGGCGTCAAGAAGGTTGTGATTCTCGAAAAGATGCCGATGGCCGGCGGCAACACCATTCGCGCCACGGGCGGCATCAATGCTGCCGAAACGCCGCAGCAGGCCAAGATGGGCATTAAGGACAGCATCGATCAGATGTACAAGGACACGATGAAGGGCGGTCACAACCTGAACAACCCCGAACTCGTGAAGGTCCTCTGCCAGAATTCGAACGACGCCGTGCAGTGGCTCATCAAGCTCGGCGGCAACTTCCAGGACGTCGGCTTCTTGGGTGGCGCAACCAATAAGCGCGCTCACCGTCCCACGGGCGGTGCCGCTGTCGGTCCGGAAGTCGTGAAGACTCTCTACAACGCTGTTGAAGCCCGCAAGATCGATCTGCGTACCGAAAATCAGGTTGTCGATCTGATCGTCAAGAACGGCGCCGTGGCCGGCGTTAAGGTCAAGGGCGAAGACGGCAAGACTTACGAAATCAACGCCAAGGCTGTTGTGAATGCTGCCGGCGGTTTCGGCGCCAACAACGCCATGGTCTCCAAGATCATTCCGCGTCTGAAGGGCTTTGCCACGACGAACCATCCGGGTGCCACGGGCGACGGCCTGCTGCTTTCCGAAAAGGTGAAGGCTGCCTTTGTGGACATGGATCAGATCCAGACGCATCCGACCGTTGTTGAAACGACGGGCGTGATGGTGACTGAAGCCGTGCGCGGCAACGGCGCTGTGTTGATCAACAAGGAAGGCAAGCGCTTCTATGATGAATTGAGCACGCGCGACGCCGTGTCGGCTGCTGTTCTGAAGCAGACCACGGGTCACGCCTACATGTTCTTCGACGACGATGTCCGCAAGTCTCTGAAGGCCATCGAAGGCTACATCAAGATGCCCGGCATGGTCATCCAGGGCAAGACGCTCGACGAAATTGCCAAGAATATGGGTGTTCCGGCTGCCAACCTGAAGGCCACGATGGCTCAGTACGCCAAGGACCAGGCTGCCGGCAAGGACAGCTGCTGCGGCCGCACCAAGATGGAACGTCCGCTTAACAAGGCTCCGTACTACGCCATTCTCATCACCCCGGCCGTGCACCACACCATGGGCGGCGTGAAGATCAACACCAAGGCTGAAGTGATCGACGTCAACGGCAAGGTTATCCCGGGCTACTTCGCTGCCGGCGAAGTGACGGGCGGCGTGCACGGCGGCAACCGCCTCGGCGGCAATGCTCAGGCTGATATCATCGTCTTCGGCCGCATTGCAGGCAACAGCGCTACCGCTTACGCCAAGGCCCACTAATTTTTGTTAACCATCAAGAACACAAGAGGAGTTCAAACACAATGATCAAGCAATTGATTGTTGCTGCATCTGCCGCCATGCTTTGTGCAGGTGCTCAGGCCGCCTACAAGGACGGTACCTACACCGGTGAAGGCACCGGCAACGCCAGCAAGATCCAGGTCGAAGTTGTTGTTGCTCAGGGCAAGATCGCTTCGGTCAAGGTTCTCAAGCACGGCGAAACCGAAATGCTGCTCAATGCCGCTCAGAAGAAGCTCTCCAAGGCTATCGTTAAGCAGAACGGCACGGAAGGTGTGGCGACCGTTACGGGGGCTACCAATTCCTCCAAGGGCATCATCGAAGCTGTGAACAAGGCGCTTGAAGCCGCCAAGTAATCGCCTCGATTTTTGCTGATTGAAGGCTCGGTTCGGGTTCGCTCGTTCCGGGCCTTCTTGCAATTGCAAAGACTGTCACTTTGTTGAGCGGAACCTATAATCGCAAAAGCTGAGCACGGTAAAGCCCTCCGACTGTGAAGTCAGAAAGACGATAAGTCGATTGAGGCTGCATCGTGTTCGAAACATATCCGGTGCACGTTGTACTCGGAAAATTTGAGGAGAGAGTAATGAAGAAGATTCTTATCGCAACCGCCGTGGCTGCCGCTTTCGGCATGGCCAATGCCGCCGAACAGGCCGACATCGTCGTGATCGGTGCGGGCGGCGCCGGCATGGCTGCCGCTGTTCAGGCTCATGACAACGGCGTCAAGAAGGTTGTGATTCTCGAAAAGATGCCGATGGCCGGCGGCAACACCATTCGCGCCACGGGCGGCATCAATGCTGCCGAAACGCCGCAGCAGGCCAAGATGGGCATTAAGGACAGCATCGATCAGATGTACAAGGACACGATGAAGGGCGGTCACAACCTGAACAACCCCGAACTCGTGAAGGTCCTCTGCCAGAATTCGAACGACGCCGTGCAGTGGCTCATCAAGCTCGGCGGCAACTTCCAGGACGTCGGCTTCTTGGGTGGCGCAACCAATAAGCGCGCTCACCGTCCCACGGGCGGTGCCGCTGTCGGTCCGGAAGTCGTGAAGACTCTCTACAACGCTGTTGAAGCCCGCAAGATCGATCTGCGTACCGAAAATCAGGTTGTCGATCTGATCGTCAAGAACGGCGCCGTGGCCGGCGTTAAGGTCAAGGGCGAAGACGGCAAGACTTACGAAATCAACGCCAAGGCTGTTGTGAATGCTGCCGGCGGTTTCGGCGCCAACAACGCCATGGTCTCCAAGATCATTCCGCGTCTGAAGGGCTTTGCCACGACGAACCATCCGGGTGCCACGGGCGACGGCCTGCTGCTTTCCGAAAAGGTGAAGGCTGCCTTTGTGGACATGGATCAGATCCAGACGCATCCGACCGTTGTTGAAACGACGGGCGTGATGGTGACTGAAGCCGTGCGCGGCAACGGCGCTGTGTTGATCAACAAGGAAGGCAAGCGCTTCTATGATGAATTGAGCACGCGCGACGCCGTGTCGGCTGCTGTTCTGAAGCAGACCACGGGTCACGCCTACATGTTCTTCGACGACGATGTCCGCAAGTCTCTGAAGGCCATCGAAGGCTACATCAAGATGCCCGGCATGGTCATCCAGGGCAAGACGCTCGACGAAATTGCCAAGAATATGGGTGTTCCGGCTGCCAACCTGAAGGCCACGATGGCTCAGTACGCCAAGGACCAGGCTGCCGGCAAGGACAGCTGCTGCGGCCGCACCAAGATGGAACGTCCGCTTAACAAGGCTCCGTACTACGCCATTCTCATCACCCCGGCCGTGCACCACACCATGGGCGGCGTGAAGATCAACACCAAGGCTGAAGTGATCGACGTCAACGGCAAGGTTATCCCGGGCTACTTCGCTGCCGGCGAAGTGACGGGCGGCGTGCACGGCGGCAACCGCCTCGGCGGCAATGCTCAGGCCGACATCATCGTCTTCGGCCGCATTGCAGGCAACAGCGCTACCGCCTACGCTAAGGCTCACTAACGCTGACGCAAAAACTTCTGAAACGATGTATTCGGTGGCTGAATTCGCCAAATAATCGTTTCAAGTGCTGCTAATTTAGGGCTCGGTCGGGGCAACTCGGTCGGGCCTTTTTTCCGTATCATGTGCTCCGTTTTGAATTCATCCGCTCATTCTTTTCCAGTCATGTTCAGCCTTGTTCGTGCTTCTCTTCAGTGTCGTTCGGCGGCCTTTGCCGCTGCGCTGTTTTGTGCCGCAACTTCGCCTTGTGTTGCCGCCGATGAGCCAGCCCTTTACGAGATGTCCTACCAAGGACTGGCGATGGGAACGCTTATTTCGGCGCGGATGATTGCTCCTGAAGCAAACGTTGCCGAAAATCTTGCGCAAGTTTTGGAAAACAAAATTGACGAGTACGAAACGCTCTTTACCGTGCACCGCGAGGGCCCTCTTTATGAGGTCAATCGCCGCTCGGGCCAATGGGTGAAAGTGGACTGCCGCATCGCTGATCTCGCGGAAAACGCCAAGACCATAGCCGAGAAATCAGATCGGGCATTTGAGCCCACGATCGGGACGCTCGTTAACGTTTGGAAGATCGGCTTTGGCGGCGACAAGGTGCCTGCGCGAAGCGACATTGAAAAAGCGCTTGAAAAGGTCGACTACACCAAAATCGAAACCGCCCGAGAGGGCAACGTCTGCCGCATGCGCATCGGTAAAGGCCAGAACATTGATCTCGGGGCGATCGCTAAAGGTTGGATCGGTACGGCGCTCATCAACGATCTCAAGCAGGCTGGAGCGAGCAACGTGCTGCTCGATCTCGGCGGCAATGTCGCTTTGCTCGGAAAGTCTCCTTCCGGGCGCGATTGGAATGTCGGCATTCAGCGGCCGGATAAGGAGCGAGGTGAAATTTTTGCCGTGGCAGCCGCAAGCGATGAATCCGTGATCACGTCGGGAGCCTACGAGCGCAAGATCGAAAAGGACGGCAAAACCTACGGCCACATACTGTCCCCAGTGACGGGTATGCCCGTGGCCACCGATATCGCCAGCGTTACCATCATAGACAAAAACGGGGCCCGAGCCGACGGTTGGTGCACGGCACTTTTTGCGATGGGATCACAAAAGGCGATTAAAAAAATGTCCGAAAACAAAGACTTGGGTGTATTTATTTTGGATTCAACGCTCAAGAAGGCCTGGGTGAGCCGTTGCATAGCCGACCGTGTCAGACTGCAGGACAAGAGCATTGATCTCACCGTGATCAATTAATCGGAATTCCATAACCGCAGGCTTAAAAGGCATTTTTTCGGTTGACAGAGGCACAGCGTCTAGTTAAATTACTTTAGATTTGCAGGCGCGCGGCAACGGTGTCCGGAGAGTTTGTCGGGCAGCGGGAGCTCGTGCCTTTTCGCTAGGAGATTCGTTCATGTCTTTTGATGAAAACGCGCCGCGAACCGTGCGCGAAATGATCGAGCCGGCAATCAAGAAGGCCGGCGGTTGGGTGAACACACATGCTCATGCGGACCGTGCGTTTACGCTTTCGCCCGAGATTCTTGAAATGCGCCGCACGCATTCGCTGCAGCAGAAGTGGGACGCATTGGACCGCTTAAAGAGCGAATCGACCGAGGAAGACTTCTATCGGCGCTTCTCGATGTTCTTTGAATTGATGATCGAGCAGGGCTGCACCGCCTGTGCGACATTTGTCGATATCGACCCGCAGACCGAAGACCGTGCCATTAAGGCAGGTTTGCGCGCCCGTGAGCACTATGCCGATCAAATTACGGTGAAGTTTGCCAACCAAACGCTCAAGGGCGTGATCGATCCTGAAGCGCGCAAGTGGTTTGATATCGGCGCCGAGATGGTCGACATCATCGGCGGTCTGCCCAAGCGCGACGAACGCGACTACGGCCGCGCAGCCGAAGCATTCGATATCTTGCTCGGTACAGGCAAGGCCTTGAACAAGATGGTGCACGTGCACGTCGACCAGTTCAATCTCTCCAGCGAATATGAAACGGAAATGCTCGCGCACAAGGCGATCGAGCACGGCATGCAGAACCGCGTTGTGGCCATTCACGGCATCTCGATCGGCGCGCACTCCGCTATGTACCGTCAGCGCCTCTATACGCTTTTGAAGGAAGCAGGCGTCATGATGGTCTGCTGCCCGACGGCCTGGATCGACACGGCTCGCACCGAAATGATCGGTCCGATGCACAACTCGATGACTCCGGTCGACGAACTGGTGCCCGCCGGTGTTACCGTGGCTCTCGGTACCGACAACGTGTGCGACGCAATGGTTCCCTGGAGTGCCGGCGATATGTGGCACGAATTGCAGCTGTTGGCGACCGGCTGCCGATTCGACGATTTCGAACAGCTCGTCAATATTGCCACCGTCAACGGCCGCAAGGTCCTCGGTCTTGAGTAAGGGGAACGCAAGATGAAATTCAAGCCCAGCTATACGAGCAGCATTGCCGAAGACATCATGGCCGAGCGCCTCATTCGCGCGCAGGCGGTGGAATTTCTCGCCGACGCGCCGATGCGTCTGAAGTCGGGCCTCATTTCGCCCGTCTATGTCGACAACCGCAAGCTTTTTTCGCATCCCGAAGCCTGGCGCGACATCGTCGAGACGATGGCCAGCCGCGTCGAAGAATACGATCTTGAATTCGATATGGTCGCTGGCGTCGAAGCCGCAGGGTCCATGCACGCGGCCGCACTTGCCTATCGTCTGGGGTTGCCCGCGATCATGGTGCGTCAGAAGGCCAAGACCTACGGCAACCATTCCCGCATCGAAGGCGGCGAAGTGAAGGGAAAGCGCATCCTTCTGCTCGAAGATCACATTTCGACGGGGCTAAGCTGCATCGACGCCATCCGCGCGTTGCGCGCAGAGGGAGCCGAGGTTTCGCAGGTGATGTCGATTACCAACTACGCGATTCCCGAAACGCAGCGTCTCTTCCAGCAGGAAGGCATCGATACCTACGACGTTATCGCTTTTGAAAAGGTCGTGCGCAAGGCTCGCGAGATGGAAGTAATCGACGAGAAGCACGAAAAACTTGTGCTCGAATGGCTCCAGACGCCGTGGACTTGGGCGGCCATGCACGGCGTTGTGGCAAGCGCCATTGAAAACTAAGCGCAATGGCGACCGTCATTTATCCCGGGCCCGTATTCGGGCCCGTCAAAAGTCGACGCCTGGGCAAGAGTCTGGGCGTCAATCTTCTGCCCGTCGACGGAAAGCTCTGCAGCTTCGACTGCATCTATTGTGAGTGCGGTCTTAACGACGAGCATCGACCCAAGCTCAAAATGCCTTCTCGAGAAGAGGTTCGAGAAGCGCTCGAAAAACGCCTTGCCGCCATGCGCGAAGCGGACGACTTGCCCGAGGCGATTACATACTCGGGAAACGGAGAACCCACTTCGCACCCGGATTTTCTTGCAATCGTCAAGGATACTCGCGCACTGCGCGACCGGTACTGCCCGCAGGCGAAGGTCTGCTTGCTTACCAACGCGACGCATCTCAATCGCGACGATGTGTTCGAAGCCGTTAAGCTCATCGACAGGCCTTGCCTGAAGCTCGATACGGTCGACGCCGACTACATCCGTTTTGTCGATCGCCCCAACTGCCCCTATGACGTCAAGACCGTCATCGAACGCATGAAGGCTTTTGAAGGCAAATGCATTGTGCAGACAATGTTCATGCAGGGTGAGTTTGCGGGCCGCAGCGTCGACAACACGACGGATGACTATGTCGAACCGTGGCTTGCGGCGCTTCGAGAGATTCGTCCGGAGGGCGTAGACATCTATACGCTAGCGCGCGATACGCCTGTTGCGGGGCTCAAGAAGGTCGGCCCCGAGACGCTTGCCGCGATTGCAGGGCGCGTGAGTGCTTTGGACATCAGCGCACATTGGTACGGTTAAGCAGTGCACGGGAGGTCTGCCTGCGAACGGTTTGGGAAAGCCATTGCCGGATGACAGGCGATTTTTGGACCGTGCATGGGCGATAATTACAAAACTGTCTTTTGCAAAAATTGCGCCGCCGGCCGCAAAGTGTTTTGCGTCGGCGAACAAGCGCGCCCAACCTTAGGAGTCTATGGACATGTTTCACCACTCCAACACCATTGCGGTAGTCGACAGTGAGGTCTGGAAGTTCATTCAGGCCGAGATGGATCGGCAGGAGCAGCACATCGAACTGATCGCGAGCGAAAACTATACGTCGCCCGCGGTGATGCAGGCGCAGGGCTGTCAGCTCACCAATAAGTACGCCGAAGGCTATCCCGGAAAGCGTTATTACGGCGGCTGCCAGTATGTCGACGAGGTTGAGCGCATTGCTATCGAGCGCGCCAAGAAGCTCTTCTGCGAGCCGGCGGGTGTTGAGATGGCTGTCAATGTTCAGCCGCATTCCGGCGCGCAGGCAAACGAAGCCGTGCTGTTCGGGCTGCTGACCCCGGGCGACACCATCATGGGCATGAGTCTTGCCGACGGCGGTCACCTTTCGCACGGGATGCATTTGAATTATTCCGGCAAGTATTTCAATGTCGTTAGCTATGGCGTCAGCGACGAAAGCGAAGCGATCGACTACGACGAAGTCGAACGTTTGGCTAAGGAAAACAAACCCAAGCTCATCATTGCCGGCGCTTCGGCTTATTCTCTGCATATCGACTTCAAGCGCTTTGCCGACATTGCGCACTCCGTAGGCGCCCTTCTGATGGCCGACATCGCGCACTACGCCGGCCTCGTTGCCGCGGGCGTCTATCCGAGCCCCTTCGGTTATGCCGACATTGTGACGACTACGACGCACAAGAGTTTGCGCGGTCCTCGCGGCGGCATCATCTTCTGCCGTCCGGATCTGGAGAAAAAAATCAACTCGGCCGTGTTTCCCGGCACGCAGGGCGGTCCGCTCATGCATGTGATTGCCGGCAAGGCCGTAGCGCTCGGCGAAGCTCTGCAGCCCGAATTCAAGGAGTATGGCCGGCAGGTTCTTAAAAACGCCGCCGTACTTGCCGAAGCGCTGACCGAGCGCGGCCTTCGCATTGTTTCGGGCGGCACGCAGAGCCATGTGATGCTTGTTGACCTGCGCCCGATGCATTTGACGGGCAAGGCGGCAGAGGCGCTTTTAGGTGCCGCACACATCACGGTCAATAAAAACGCCATTCACAACGATCCGGAAACGCCGTTTGTCACGTCGGGCATTCGCCTGGGAACTCCTGCGATCACCACCCGCGGATTCAAAGAAGAGGAAACCCGTAAGGTGGCCAACCTGATTGCCGATTTGCTCTCGGCTCCGGAAGACGCCGAGGTGCTTGCCCGAGTGCGCCGCGAAGTCGACCTGCTGACGGCTCAGTTCCCGGTCTATCGCCCCTAACGCGGGCTTCGGTTGTTCCTAAGGAGAAATCAATGCGTTGCCCGTTTTGCAAGTCCAAGGACACGGCGGTCGTCGATTCTCGCGCGAGCGAAGACGGCTTTTCCATTCGCAGACGCCGTCAGTGCAGCGCCTGCGGCAAACGCTTTACGACGTTTGAGCGCGTGGAAATCAATATGCCGGCGATTGTCAAGCGCACCGGCGTACGCCGCGAATACGACCGCGATAAGGTTCGTGCGTCGATGCGGTTGGCACTCAGAAAGCGTCCGGTAAGCGACGAGCAGATCGAAGAGGCGATTACGCTCATTGAGCAGCGCCTCAGAAGTCTGGGCGAACGGGAGGTGGCCAGCGCCAAGGTGGGCGAATTTGTGCTCGAAGAGCTCAAGCGCCTGGATACGGTTGCCTATGTGCGCTTTGCAAGCGTCTACTACAACGTAGAAGATCCTGAGGAATTCAAGCGTCTGATGCGCGATCTGGAAGCGGAAAAGTGACGGATAATCGCGACGAATTCTTCATACGCGAAGCTCTGAAGGAGGCGCGCAAGGGGCGTTATATCGCTGCGCCCAATCCGGCAGTGGGTTGCGTGATCGTCAAGGACGGAGAGATCGTCTCGCGCGGTTATACGCATGCGCCGGGCTCGCAGCACGCCGAAATCGATGCGTTGATGAATGCCAAAGACGCAGGCGTCGATGTGACGGGCTCGACTGTGTACGTGACGCTGGAGCCGTGTTCTCATTATGGACGTACGCCGCCGTGTGCGCTGCGGCTTATCGAGGAGCGCGTCGGACGCGTAGTGGCTGCGCTCGAAGACCCCAATCCGCTGGTCGCGGGCAAAGGTCTTAAGATGCTTGAAGAGGCCGGTATCGCGGTTTCTTGCGGCGTCTGTCGAGACGAAGCCTACGAGGCAAACATCGGCTTTTTCACGCGCATGAAAACGGGGCTGCCCTGGGTGCGCATGAAGATAGCGGTGACGCTTGACGGCCGCACGGCGTTGCCCAACGGAGCCAGTCGTTGGATTACGAGCGAAGAGGCGCGACGCAAGGGCCGGCTGTGGCGGGCCCGCGCGCAGGGCATTCTCACCGGCATCGGAACGGTGCTTGCCGACAATCCGCAGATGAGCGTGCGTGAAGAACGGCTTCCGAGCCCTCTGAAGTTTGTCGCTGACAGCCATGCCATGACGCCGGTGACCTTCAATATTCTGCAGGGGCAGCCCACAACGATTTTTGTCGGCGACGAGGCCGCGGAAACTCGCATCGAGGCGCTCGAGGCGGCCGGCGCCACCGTCAAGCGTGTGACAGGCTCTCACGAGCTTGATCTGCGTGAAATCATGAGCTCGATTGCCGAAGCCGGCGTCAACGAACTGCATGTGGAAGCCGGCGCGACGCTTTCCGGCGCACTTTTGGCCGAGGGACTTATCGACGAAATCGTCTGCTATCTTGCGCCTGCCGTGATGGGTGAGGGGATGCCTTTTGCAAGACTCGGTCCCTTCAGCCGGATGAGTGACGTTCTGCGCTGGCGCTTCGTAACGATCGAAAAAGTTGGCGACGATCTGGAAATCGTCCTGAGACGAAATTAATTCAAAGCGAAAAACGCGGCAGCGGAAATCAATCCCGCCGCCAATTTTTAGGAAAGAACGAAAAGATATGTTTACCGGAATTATTCAGGCCATCGGCAAAGTTCGCGAACCCGAAAAGCTCGGCAACGGCGTTCGTCTGACGATTGTGACGCCCGAGGATTTTCACCTGAACGAAGTTCGCGTGGGCGACTCGATTGCCGTAAACGGCGCCTGCATGACCGTGGTCAACATCGACGGCAACAGCTTTCAGATTGATGTGAGCGCAGAAAGCCTCTCCAAGACGTGCGGGCTCGATACGTTCGGCGAAGTGAATCTGGAAAAAGCGATGCGTTTGGGTGATCGGGTTGACGGGCATTTGGTGAGCGGCCATGTCGACGGCGTCGGTCAGGTCGAATCGATGACCAAGATTGCCGAAAGCTACAAGCTTGTGATTCGTGCTCCCTTGAAGCTTTCGCCCTATCTTGCCTACAAGGGGTCGGTTGCCGTCAACGGCGTGTCGCTGACCGTCAATGAAGTCGAAGATACCGCCATGGGAGCGCTCATCAGCATCAACCTCATTCCGCACACCGTTGAGGTGACGACTCTGAAGCACCTGAAGGCGCAGGATTGGGTCAATCTTGAAATCGACACCATTGCCCGCTATGTCGAGCGCATGATCAAGCTGCGCGAAGAAGACGGCGACGATCTGTTCTGATCGCCGGTCTCTGGTCTCGGGAAGGTTCGGAAAAGATGGCGCTCTTGTTTACGCCCCTGAAGATGGGAGGCATAACGCTCGCAAACCGCATCTGCGTGCCGCCGATGTGTCGTTGTCTTGCGCACGAAGGCGTCGGTTCGCAAGAGTTGATTCGGCACTACGAACGACTTGCCGCTTCGGGGGCGGGACTTGTGGTGGTCGAAGCAACCGCCGTGCGAGACGACGGGCGCATCACCGTGCGCTGTCTCGGGCTATACACCGACGAGCAGGAGGCATTTTTCCGCCGTCTCCTGCAAGCAGCTCGTGCAGCGGCCCCCGAGGGTACGAAATTCTTCATTCAGCTCTCGCACAGCGGCCGCAAGGGCAGCCGCAAGGACCCCAAGACTGGTCGCGGCACGCTTTTGCCCGACCAAGGGGGCTTTCCGCTGATGGCGCCGTCGGCGCTGTCCTATACCTCCGACGCTCCCTTGCCCCGGGAGATGACCGAAGCGGACATCGAAGGTGTTTTGAGAGCGTTTGAGACTGCTGCCGCACGCGCCAAACGGGCGGGCTTCGACGGTATTCAGATTCATGCCGCGCACGGCTATCTGGTGCATCAATTTTTATCGCCTGTCACCAATAGGCGTTGTGACGCCTGGGGCGGAAGTCCGGAAAAACGCCGCCGCTTTGCGTCGGCCGTTGTCGACGCCGTCAGAAAGGGGGCGCAAGACCTACCCGTGATGGTGCGCCTGTCGGCGTGCGATTGGATTGAAGGCGGCTGCGGCATTGAAGACGCCGTCGCTCTTGTGCAGGAACTTGCGCAGCGCGGCGTTGCCGCTGCAGACGTTTCCTCGGGCGGCATCGATCCGTCGCAGCAGCTGCCCGGATCGGTTACGGCCGCTCACGGCGCCTTTGCGCACCGAATCAAAGAGCAGACGGGGATGGTGACGTTTACGAGCGGCGGCATCGTGGAGCCGCTGCAGGCCGAAGAAATTCTGCGCTCGCAGGATGCGGACGCGGTTTGCATCGGCCGCGAGATGATCAAAAACCCGAGCTGGGTTTGGGCGGCAGCGCAAGACTTAAGCGGCACTGCGCTGCCGGCGGCAGGTTTTGTGGCCGGCTTTTAGGACTCGGATTTTTCGAGCGATTCAGTGAGCAGGCCTTTTGCCATGAGTGTGGTTTCGGCTACGTCCATCGTGCGCAGAATGCGAAAGCGCGCCACTACGCCGATGACCATGCCGATCGCGCACAGCAGCAGAGCTTGCGACAGCGGCATCAGAATGGCGGGGGCGTCGGGCTTGAACTGCGCGATGAGCGTCAGACCGAACGCCACGAAGCAGTAAACGCCGCGGCGTCTGAAATCGGCTTTGCAGGCGAGCTCGGCCTCGTTGAGGTCCTGCGCGCGCATGATTCGAGCCAGGCACGATTCGGCCGGGACGGCACGGGCGATTTGGCTCGGGCTTGTATCTTTGTCGCAAACGGCTAAAATGGCCCGCCCGCGTGCGGCGTTTCGATCGAATGACCAGAAATAGACGGGCAGAAACAGCCGCAGAATCTGCACGAATGTGTAGATTGCAGCAAGGATCAGAAGGCCGTTTGTGACCCAGGTGGGAATCGGATTCATGGCGTGTAGCTTGTTTCGGAGTGTTGTTGGGCGAAAGTATACGGTTTCGGCCGAAATTCTGAGCATAAGACAGTCCGAAGCAAGTGACCTCGAACGCCGCTTCGGGCATTCGGTAAAATAATCAATTAGTCAATTTCTTTATTGGGGTTCTCGCATGAACGTCAAAACCTTTAAAGGCGCCCTTGACGGCTCCGACATGAATATCGGCATCGTGGTGTCGCGCTTTAACGAATATGCCGGCAAGGAAGAGCTTGAGGCCTGCCTTGAAGAACTCAAGACTCTCGGCGTGTCCGAAGAGAATATCCGCGTGGTTTCCGTGCCTGGTGCATTGGAAATTCCGCTGACGCTTCAGATGCTTGCCGAAAGCGACGAGTTTGACGCTCTGATTGCTTTGGGCGCCGTGATCCGCGGCGAAACCTATCATTTCGAAATCGTTTCCGACACGTCCGCTGCCGAAATTGCTCGCGTGAGCCGCGAATACGATACGCCGATCGCAAACGGCATTCTGACGACCTACGACGACGAACAGTGCAAGGCCCGCACCTATATGAAGGGCAAGGACTGCGCTCGCTGCGCTGTTGAAATGGTTAATTTGCAGACGACGCTCTATGAAGAGTTCTACAGCTCCGATTGGGCTGAGGACGAAGACGATATTTTGGTCGACGACGTGCATCATGACGGAAAGTGCTAATTTGCGTGCCCGCCTGAGTCAGGGGCCGCGCCGCAAGGCGCGCGAGTTTGCGCTTCTGGGCGTATATGAAGCGCTTATCAACGAATCGGCTGACTTTGCTGCCATTGATGCCAACCTGTTGAGCGTCATCACCGACGAGGGCAGTCCGGTTGCCGGGTGCGATCTCACGGCCGACGACTTCAATCAGTGCGACCAGCAGTTTTACCGCGACATCCTCGACGGCGTGATCAAGGATAAGGAAGCGCTGCTGGCTACGCTTGCGCGCCATCTCGATCGTGATCCGCAGCGGCTTTCGGTTGTGGAGCGAGCCTGTTTGTTGATCGGTGCGTGGGAGATGAAGAACTGCCCGCAGATTCCCTATCGCGTCGTGATCAACGAAGCGGTGGAGCTCTCGAAGGTGTTCGGTGCCGATCGCGGCTACAAGCTTGTCAACGGCGTGCTCGACAAGGTCGCAAGTGAACTGCGTCCTGCCGAACACAACGCTTGAAGCTTGCATGCGGCTTCGGCCGTGCGCCGACTGCCGCAAAAAGGCCTATAACGCAAGGTGCGGATTGAAAGAGAGGAAATTCTCTTTCGACCGCGCCTTTTTTCGTAAGATCTCAGTGCAGAATAGCTCTACGAGAGCGTTTTTCTGAGGAGTGCAATCCGTCATGGCTCAAAACGGTGAATTTCAAATCATCGAGCGCTTTTTTACGCATGAAAATTTCGGGGCCTGGGCCTGCAAGGGCGTAGGCGACGACTGCGCCATCATCGATATGCCCGCCGGCCGCATCGCGGTGACGGCAGACATGATGGCCGTCGGCACACACTTTCTGCCGACGCAAAGGCCTGAGGATATCGGCTACAAAGCGCTTGCCGTCAATCTTTCCGATTTGGCTGCTGCCGGCGCCGTGCCGCGCGCTTTTTTTCTGACGATCGGCTTGCCGGAGCGAGACGATGCCTGGCTTGCAGGTTTTACCAAAGGCATGATGGAGCTCTCGCAGGCTTCCGGCTGCCCGTTGCTCGGAGGCGATACGACACGCACGGCCAAGGTGGGTGACTCGCATGCTCCGGTGACGATCTCGATCACGGCGATGGGTGAGTTGCCTCAGAATATGGGCCTGACGCGCGCAGGAGCTCAACCGGGAGACGACATCTGGGTGTCGGGAACGGTGGGCGGAGCCTGGGCCGCATTAATGCACCGCTGGGGCAAACTTACGGTGGATGCAAGGCTCTTTCCCGCGGCCGCCGCCGCGATGGATCGCCCGACGCCTCGCAATGCATTGGGTACGGCCCTTCTGAGTTCCGCAACGGCCTGTGCGGACATATCCGACGGACTGGCCCAGGATCTGGGACACATTCTCGAGCGCAGCGGCGTGGATGCCGATGTGCTCTGGGACGCAGTGCCGAAGCATCCTGCGTTGGCCTGCCTGCCCGAAGCACAGCGGCTTGAAGCCGCTATGAGCGGTGGCGACGATTATGAACTCGTATTTACGGCTCCCGCCGAAAAGCGTGGATTAATCGAACAGGCGTCGATTTCTGCGCTCACGCCCGTGACCCGTATCGGGCGCATTGTGGAAAAGAAGACGAACGGATCCGCCCTGGCAATTCGGGATGCATCCGGAAAGCCGCTCTTTCTGCCGGTACAAGGGTTTGATCACTTTGCTAAGAGCGAAGGTTGATCAGAGATGCTTTAGGACACCCAATGCTCGCCAAAAAATACAGTGCGGACAATCCGGCTTATACGGTACGGCCGGGACTGAAGTTTGTTTATGCTCATCCGGCGCACACGCTGGCGCTCTTTTTCGGTGCCGGCTGCATTCGACCGGGGCCCGGGACTTGGGGGACGCTCGCGGGTGTTTTGGTATGGATTCTTCTCGCGGAGGTGTTCAGCTGGAAGGTTTTGGTTTTTCTGATCGCAGCGGTTTTCGTACTGGGGGCGCTTGCATCGGAAAAAACCTGCAAAGACCTCGGAGTGGACGATGCCGGGTGCGTGGTGGTCGATGAGGTGGCCGCCGTTTGGTTGGTGTGCCTGATGCTGCCTCAAAACTGGATCGGGTGGGCGGCGGCCTTCGCGGCGTTTCGGCTTTTCGACATCGTGAAACTTCCTCCGGCCAGTTGGGTCGATCAACGTCTGCACAACGGTTGGGGGATTATGCTCGATGATCTTCTTGCAGCCGTTTGGGCGGTGTTTGCCGTCGTCGGATTGGATATGCTTCTGAACAAAATCTTCCCCGGTGCCAATCTCTTTTTGGGAGTGTTCTGATGACGGTAGAACTGACAAGCTATGAATTGGCGCTTGAGTTGGGGCGACTCTGCAAAGCTCGCGGCATGATGGTGGCAACGGCCGAAAGCTGCACTGCCGGCGGCGTGGGATTTGCAATGACGACGGTGCCGGGATCGAGCGAGTGGTTTGATCGGGGCTTTATCACGTATACGAACCGGGCCAAGCAGGAAATGTTGGGCGTTTCCGGCGAGACTTTGGCTCAGCACGGGGCGGTCAGTTCCCAAACAGCTGAAGAAATGGCCGTGGGGGCGATTGAACACTCACAAGCGCAGGCGTCCGTCTCCGTAACAGGCATTGCCGGTCCGGGCGGGGAAGTGCCCGGCAAGCCCGTCGGCACGGTTTTTTTCGGAGTAGCGATCGAAACTGCACAAGGCGTGCATGTGTGCTCGCACCGCTGCGAATTTGACGGAAACCGGGATTCGGTACGCCGACAAAGCATTGACTACGCCTTGCGGATGCTTCTGACGGAGCTACAGAGCCCGCAATAAGTCGTCACAAATCTTTCTGACGCTCCTTGCAAAACCGGGCCTTGCGGCATGTCAGAATTCCCGTTCGCTTGTGAGATTTGACATTTACCTTAGTCAATGGAAACCACTGAACAGAAAACATCGACGCCGTTTCGAGCTTTTGATTCGATCTTCAATGTCGTCCAGTTTGTAGCTCTGAGCGCGATTGCGCTTGCAGCCGTTGTCGGCTTCGGGCTGGAGCTCTGGCGAATGGTCACGTCCGAAGGCATTGCCTTGGGTGATTTGCTGCTGCTTTTTCTCTATACCGAAGTAATGGTGATGGCTCGCGCGGCACTGCACAGTCATCATGAGTTGGCCATCACAATGCCGATCGCAATTGCTGTTGTTGCACTCGGCCGCTACATGGTTGTAAGTTCGGACCACGACGCACTGCATCAAATCATGTATGCTGCAGCGATCTTTATTCTTGTGGCCGCACTCTTTTTGTGGAAGATGAGAGGCCGGTGCGGCGGAGCCGACGGGGCCAAAGGTGGTCCGAACTGATTGAAAAAAAACGCGCACGGCAAAACCGGTGCGCGTTTTTTTTCGCTGGCATACCTCGGGCGTCAAATCTGAACGTCGTGTGCGTTTCCGATCGTCAGGAAATGTCCCCCGGCAACATAATGCAGCGTACGGCAGCTTTCGTCGCCTTCCGGGAAGTGCCAGTGGCCGTCTGTGAAGACCTTGGGATCGGCCCAGGCGGCGACGGCTTCGCCGATGAATAGGTCATGGTTCTTTTCGTTGTATTCGTTGGGAATCACTTTGAAAAGAACAGCACAAAGCACACCTTCGACGGTCGGGATGTTGCAGCCTTCGAATTTAAAGAGTTTGGCCCCGCTGTTTTCAATCTTGTCGGCTTCGTCGAACTTGCTCACCGAGCCCAGATAGAGCGTTTCACGCACGATCGCGTAGGAAGGCAGGGACAGCATGAAGTAACCCGTCTTGTCGATCAGCTTTCGCGTGTAGTGCGTCGAGTCGATCACGGCGGTTGAAAGCGCCGGCGTCGTATTGAGAGGGCATACCCAGGTTGCGGGCATGACGTCGACATCGTCGCCGTCGGCGGCCGACACGAGCGATGTGGCGCCGAGGTTAAAGAGACGATAAACGTCTTCGAGTTCAACAGGTTTGAAATTTTGCATGTCTGTATCCCACAAAAGAATCAGCCGCGGGCTTTGATCTTGGCGGAACGGATGGAGTCGCGCGTGGCTTGAGCTGCTTTTGCAGAGGCCTGTGCGTAGTTTTCATTTTGTCCAGCAAAGATGACGGCGCGGCTCGAATTGATGATCATGCCGCGGCCGTGAGCATCAAGCCCAGCTGCGACGGCGGCGTTCACGTCGCCTCCCTGAGCGCCGATGCCCGGCACCAGAAGCGGAATTTCGGGAGCAAGTTCACGCACGCGGGCGATTTCAGCGGGTTGCGTAGCGCCGACCACCAGGCACAGTTGACCGTTTCGGTTCCAGGGGCCTGCAGCCATCTTGGCCACGCGTTCATAGACCATGTCGCCGTCTTTGGTTACGAGTTCTTCGATGTCGGCGCCGCCCGGGTTGGAGGTGCGGCACAGCAGAATCACGCCGCGGCCTTCGTATTCGAAATAGGGCTCAACGGTGTCAAAGCCCATGTAGGGCGAGAGCGTGACGGCGTCGGCCTGATAGCGCACGAAGGCTTCCTTGGCGTACTGCTTGGCTGTGGAACCGATGTCGCCGCGCTTGGCGTCGAGAATCACCGGGATGCCGGGATGCTTTTCATGGATGTAGGCAATGACTTTTTCCAGCGTCATTTCCAAGCCTTCACCGGCAAAGTAAGCAATCTGCGGCTTGAAGGCGCACACATAGGGAGCGGTTGCGTCCACGACGGCACGGCAGAACTCATAGACGCCTTCGGCATCTTTGCTGATGCCGGCGGGCAGACGCTTGAGGTCCGGATCGAGGCCCACGCAGAGCATGGAGTCAACGGCGTCGATTCGCTTGTTGAGGGTTTCGATAAACATGACGTTGTGTATTCCTATGCAAAACGAGAGGACAAAAAAACTCTCGGAAGAACCGATTCCAATTCGCCGACAATCTTACCGCGAGCGTTGGACTCAGTGTTCCGAAGCCGGCAAAAGCGGTCGTTTTAGGCAAAGGTTTGTCATGTTTGTCGTATAGTTTCGAGGACATGAATAGGAGGAAAAATGTTGAGAAAGACGATGACTGCCTTGGCAGTTGCGGGGCTTCTCGCGACGGGGTCCGTGGCCTGGGCAGAAACTTTGATGGGGGAAACGAAAGGAGCTCAAATCATTGAGGTGCCGATCGTCAACCAACGGATCGATGCGATTTCCGGCATTGTTTACAGTCAAGCGTTCGAACGCGGCCGCAGCGTGCGCGGTCTCAAAATGACCTTGTACGTGCCTCGCACTAAGGAAAAGAAACCGGCGGTGCTTTATTTCCCGGGCGGAGGATTTACGTCGTCCGATCATGAGAAGTTTCTTGAGCTGCGCTACGCGCTTGCCCGCGCCGGCTTCGTCGTGGCGGCTTGCGAGTACCGGGCCGTTCCCAATAAGTTTCCCGATTTGCTTGTCGACGCCAAGGCTGCCGTGCGGTGGCTGCGCGCACATGCCGAAGAATTTGGCGTAGATGCAGCGCGCATTGGTATTTTGGGCGATTCTGCCGGAGGATATGTCGTGCAGATGGCAGGAGCAACCAACGGAGAAAAAACCTGGGACAAGGGTGATTTCAAAGAGCAGTCGTCCGATGTGCAGGCTGTTGTGTCGATTTACGGCATTTCCGATCTGGCAACAATCGGGGAGGCGATCGGCAACGACAAAGTCCATGCTTCGCCGGCCGTTACCGAAGCGCTCCTTCTGAACGGTCCGGCCTTCAAGGATTTTGCCGGGGCTTCGATTACGGCTGACCCGAAGAAGGCCCGCGAGGCAAGTCCCATCGGACATGTGGACGGGTCGGAACCGGCTTTCTTGTTGATGCACGGATCAAACGACAAGGTCGTGAGCCCCTTGCAGAGTAAAAAGATGTACGAAGCGCTGAAAGCCAAAAAGGTTGATGCGGAGTATGTGCTGGTGCGCGGTGCCGGTCACGGGGATCTGCCGTGGTATCAACCTGCCGTCATTTCGCGTGTTGTGAACTTCTTTGAGCGCCACTTGGGCAAAACGGATGCAAAGTGAAGACCAACCGCAGCGACTATGAAATTCTGGCGCCGGCCGGATCCTGGGAGGCGCTTGCAGCTGCCTCAGCAGCACGTGCCGACGCGGTGTATTTCGGTCTCGGTGCGCTTGACATGCGCAGCCTTGCCACAAGCGCTTTTACCGAAGCCAATTTGCCCGAAATCGTGCGTTTTGCCCGTGAGCACGGTTTGAAAACGCGGTTAACCGTGAATGCAGTGCTCTACGACGACGATCTGGCTGCGGCGCGGCGCAGCATCTTTGCTGCCAAAGCCGCAGGCGTCGACGCCGTCATCTGCTCGGATGTCGCGGCGATGATGATTGCGCACGAAGCGGAAATTCCGGTGCACCTGTCTACGCAGCTCAATATCGCCAACATTGAGGCGCTGAAGTTCTACGCACGCTTTGCCGACGTCGCGGTGTTGGCTCGTGAGCTTACGCTTGATCAGACGCAGGCCGTGACGCGCGCCATCGAAGCCGAGCACATCTGCGGACCGTCGGGGCATCCCGTACGCATTGAAATCTTCTGCCATGGAGCTCTGTGCATCGCGCAAAGCGGCCGTTGCTTCATGAGTCTGCATACGCGCGGAAAAAGCGCCAACCGAGGTGAGTGTCTGCAGTCGTGCCGTCGCAAATACGCAATCCGAGACGTCGAGCGTGATATCGAGCTCGAGTTGAGTCCGCAGTACGTGATGAGTCCGAAGGATCTCAAAACGATCGGCTTTTTCGACAAGATGGTTCATAGCGGCGCACGCATCTTCAAAATCGAAGGGCGCGCCCGTTCGCCCGAATATGTCCGCGTCTGCGCCGAGTGCTACCGAGAGGCGCTCGAGACGGTGCTGGACGGCACCTTCACGCAGGAAAAGGTAGCGGTCTGGGACGCAAGGTTGGCTGAAGTGTTCAACCGCGGCTACTGGGACGGTTGGTACCTTGGCGCGCAGACGCCGGAACTTGCGGGAGGATACGGTTCGCAAGCGAGCGTCGTGAAGCGCTTTGCGGGAAAGTGCGTGAATTATTTTTCGCGTGCGTCGGTTGCCCAGTTTCTGGTACAGGCCGAAGGGTTTGAAAAAGGCGCCAGGCTTCTTGTCACGGGGCCCACGACGGGAGCGGTGGAATTTACAGCCGATGAACTAATGGATGACAGCGGTCCCGTTGAGGCAGCTCTAAAGGGAACGGCCGTGACGATCAAGGTGCCCGAAAAGGTGCGCGCCAACGATAAGCTCTACGTGCTGCAGCCGCGCCGATAACTGTCAGCTGCACGCAAAAAAGAAGAGCCGCTTGCGGTGAGGCAAGCGGCTCAACTTTTTGAGCTTGGCGGTTAGCCGATGATTACATCATGCCGTCCATTCCGCCCATGCCGCCCATCGGGGGCACAGCCGGCTTGTCTTCGGGGATGTCGGCAACCATGCAGTCGGTGGTGAGGATCAGACCGGCAACGCTGGCAGCGTTCTGCAGAGCGGTGCGGGTGACCTTCGTCGGATCCAGAACACCCATGGCAACCATGTCGCCGTATTCACCCGTCTGGGCGTTGTAGCCGAAGTTGCCTTCGCCGTTGGCGACCTTATTCACCACGACGCTGGGTTCTTCACCGCAGTTGGCAACAATCTGGCGCATCGGTTCTTCCATGGCGCGCAGAACGATCTTGATGCCGGCGTTCTGTTCGTCGTTGTCGCCCTTGAGATCCTTGATGGCGAACTTGGTGCGAACCAGGGCCACGCCGCCGCCCGGGACGATGCCTTCTTCAACGGCAGCGCGGGTGGCATGCAGAGCGTCTTCGACGCGGGCCTTCTTTTCCTTCATTTCGACTTCGGTCGCAGCGCCGACCTTCACGAGGGCCACGCCGCCGGCCAACTTGGCAACGCGTTCCTGAAGCTTTTCACGGTCGTAGTCGCTCGTGGCGCCTTCGATCTGCTGACGGATCTGCGTGACGCGGCCTTCGATGGCCTGAGCGTCGCCGGCGCCGTCGATGATCGTGGTGTTTTCCTTCGTGACTTCGATGCGCTTGGCCGAACCCAACTGTTCCAGAGTTGCCTTTTCGAGCGTGAGGCCGAGGTCGGAGGAAATAACCGTAGCACCGGTAAGCACGGCGATGTCTTCGCACATGGCCTTGCGGCGATCGCCGAAGCCAGGAGCCTTGACAGCCACAACCTTGAGGATGCCGCGGATGGAGTTCACAACGAGCGTAGCCAGGGCTTCGCCGTCGACGTCTTCAGCGATGATCAGAAGCGGACGGGAGGTCTTGGCAACCTGTTCGAGAACCGGCAGCAGTTCGCGGATGTTGCTGATCTTCTTTTCATTGATCAGGATGTACGGATTGTCGAGCACGGCGGCCTGACGTTCCGGCGTGTTGATGAAGTACGGAGACAGGTAGCCGCGGTCGAACTGCATGCCTTCGACGACTTCGAGTTCGTTCTTGAGGCTCTTGCCGTCTTCGACCGTGATCACGCCTTCCTTGCCGACCTTATCCATAGCCTGCGAGATGATGTCGCCGATTTCCTGATCGGAGTTGGCGGAAATAGCGCCGACCTGAGCAACTTCCTTGGAGGTGGTCGTCGGACGGGAGATCTTGCGCAGTTCTTCGATGGCGGCGGCAACAGCCTTGTCGATGCCGCGCTTGAGGTCCATCGGGTTCATGCCGGCGGCAACGTACTTCATGCCTTCGCAGACGATGGCCTGAGCGAGAACGGTGGCGGTGGTCGTGCCGTCGCCGGCGTTGTCGTTGGTCTTGGAAGCCACTTCGCGGACCATCTGAGCACCCATGTTCTCAAACTTGTCCTTGAGATCGATTTCCTTGGCAACCGTCACGCCGTCCTTGGTGACGAGCGGACCGCCGAAGGCGCGTTCGAGCACCACATTGCGGCCCTTGGGACCAAGAGTGACCTTGACGGCGTTGGCAAGCGTATTGATGCCGCGCACCATGCGCACGCGGGCGTCATCGCCGAAGAGAACCTGCTTAGCAGCCATTTTGATATTTCTCCGTTAGAAATTCTTTAATGAAATCAAATGAATACCGATTATTCAAGAACGCCCATGATGTCTTCTTCGCGCATCACGAGGAGTTCTTCGCCGTTCACCTTGACGGTCTGGCCGGCATACTTGCCGAACAGAACGCGGTCGCCGACCTTCACATCCATCGGAAGAAGCTTGCCGGCTTCATCGCGCTTGCCGGGACCTACAGCGAGGACTTCGCCCTGATCGGGCTTTTCACCGGCGGTGTCCGGAAGGACAATGCCGCTCGCGGTCGTGCGTTCGGCTTCGAGACGCTTGACAATCACGCGGTCGTGTAACGGACGGATCTGCATTTTTGTTTTCACTCCAAAAATTAATTTGAAAGCCGCCTTCGTGCGGCCTTGCAGTATGAAATCGGTTCAAAGCGGGCAACTCGCCCGCCGCTGAAACCCCATATGGGGATGGGTAAATTGTTTTTCAAGTCCCCTAAGAAAAAAATTTCGAGACCATTGAACGAAACGGCCGGAAGTGCGCCGCGAATTCGTCATAAATCAGTGTTAGATTGCCTTCTCTTTGCGGTAACGAGGTTTTTGCAATGTTGGAAGCTTGGAGCAGAGTCGGTACTTTTCCGCGGGGTGTTTTCCTGGCGCTGAGCGCAGCCGTCTTTTGGGGCTCGATGGCGGTGGCCGCGCAGTTTGTGATGGCAGACGGCGCGGTAAATTCTGCTGCCCTTGTTATCGTTCGCCTTTGCAGCGCCGGATTGCTTCTGCTTTTGTGGTGCGTCGTGACGAGTCGGGCTGAAGTGAAGAAGATATTCAGCAGCCGCAAAAATTTCGGCAGCGTTCTTTTTGCAGCCTTTTTCATCTACTCCGGCCAGTTTGCCTTTATGCAGGCTATCCTTTATTCCAACGCCGGCGCCGCCGCCATTGTGCTTACGACAGTGCCCCTATGGGTAGCCCTCTGGGACATGATTGCCAACCGAACGCTTCCTTCTGCTCGCATGGTTCTTTGCTTTTTGATGGCTGCGATCGGTGTGGCTTTGATTGTCACCAAGGGCGAATTCGACGTGAGTCAGTTCAATCTGCGGGGACTTGCGTGGGCCGTAGCCTGCGCAATGATGACGGCGGGCTACTCCGTGCAGCCCCGAGAACTGCTCAAACGCGTTGCTGTTCTTCCGGTGATGGGCACCGCCATGCTTTTTGGCGGAGTCATGGCGGTTTGCGCGGGGCTTTTCCTGCCCGTGACGTTTGATTGGTCGAAATTTGATTTGCAGACAACGTCACTGTTGGCGTACGTGGTTCTTTTCGGAACGCTCATTGCTTTTTGCTTTTACATGACGTCGATTCGACTGATTTCTCCGGTCATTGTGAGCATTTTGAGTCTGGCCGAACCCGTGTCCGCTTACATTTTGTCCGTTGTCGTTTTCAGACTGGATGTGGGAGCGGTGGAGCTTGCCGGCGTGGTAATTGTGTTGTTCACCGTCGTGATCCTCTCCCAGAAGCCGAGAGAAAAACCGAGCGGCGAAAACGTTGCTCTCAAATGGGACGATGCCGATGCGGCAAAACGCTGAAGATCAACTGCTTCCGACATCTTCTGGCACTGTTGGAAATCTAAAGAAAAATCGCTGCTGATTGTCCGGGACAACCGATAGAATTGCTCCGTTCCGGTCGGAAAACGAATTAAGAAATGCCGTGCCGGGAATGGGAGGGCGCTTGCTGCTTTGCAAGCGTAAGTCATGCCGTATTCAGCAGTTCTCAAATCGAGCGCCGCTCTGGTGCTTCTTTGCGTTTCGGTTGCCGTGCAGGCTCAGTTGCCTTTGCCGCTGCAGCAGGCATTGGCGCGTACGTCGGTTTCCCCTGAATCGGTCTCGGTTTGGGTGTCGCCGGCGGGGTTTGACGCGCCCGTTGTCGCTCACCGCACAAAAGAACTCATGCAGCCCGCAAGTTCGGTCAAGGTGGTGACGACGCTTGCTGCCCTGGATTTGCTCAAGCCTGACTTTACCTGGAAGACTCAGGTTCGCGCTGCGTGGCTTCCCGATAAGGCGGGAGGCGTGCGCGGCGTTTCGATTATCGGTTCGGGCGACCCTCATCTGATGATCGAGCAGGTCTGGCTTCTGACTGAAAAGCTGAGGCAAAGCGGCGTGAAGAAAATCGTCGGCAACATCACCGTCGATCGATCCGCTTTCGGAGAAAAGCCGACCGATCAAGGGGCTTTTGACGGAGCATCGGAGCGCTCCTACAACGTCGGAGCCGATGCGGCGCTCGTCAACCTCAAGGCCGTTTCGATTACGTTTGAGCCCGAAGCCGGCGGAAAGTGGGCGCGCGTGACTTCACTGCCCGTTTTGGATGGATTTTCCGTGCCCCAACGCATTCGATTGTCAAATGGAACGTGCGGCGATTGGAAGAGCAAGGTCAAGGCACGCTACTCAACTTCCGGGGTTCGCTTTGATGGCGTGCTGCCGGCCAGTTGTGGCGTCAAAGCGTTGCATGTGGCGCGTTGGGGCGCCGACGACTATCTCACGCGCTTGCTGCGGCCGATTCTCAAATCCGTCGGCATTTCATGGCAGGGTGTTGTGAAAGAAGGGCGTGTGTCGAAGACGTCGGGGGTTTTGTTGGCTGAAATGGATTCGGCCCCGCTGCCGCAGATTGTGACTTGGGTCAATAAGTTTTCTAACAATACGATGGCGCGGCACCTGTTTCTGTCGCTTTCAAGGACTGATGCTGCAGGTGTCGCAAAACCGGCGACGCTCGCCCGCAGCCGAGCGGTGGTTGACGCATGGCTGGCGCGCATAGCTCCCAAAGCAGCCGAGGGCACTTTCATTGACAACGGTTCGGGTTTGTCGAGAAAAACAAAAATTTCGGCTGAAACGATGGGGCGCGTCCTCAACTATGGGTTCAATTCGTTCGTAATGCCCGAATTCTTCGCTTCATTGCCGTTAGCTGGCTATGACGGAACAATGAAAAAGCGCCCGATGCTCGCAGGCAGCGCTCACGTCAAAACGGGCCTTATCAACGGTGTGCGTTCGATTGCGGGCTATGTTACGGACGTTAATTCGCGACGATGGAGCGTCGTGGTGATGATGAACGGTAAAAAACTCGACGGCGATAGGATCTTTTCGCAGGCCGTCTTGAATTGGTGTGCGTCCGGTGGAGCGCAGGCGCTTGCCGACAAACAAGGGAGGCGCTGATGGGCAGCGGCATCAAACAGTCTTTCTGGGCAATCGCTGCGGCGGCCTGCTTTTCCGTGATGGGCGCTTTTGTGAAGTTCTGCACCGAAGATATGGGCTCGTTCGAGCTGGTGTTCTACCGGTCGCTTTTCGGTGCCATCTTCATTGCCTTTGTTGTGGCAAGCAGCGGCGGCACGCTCAAAACTCAGTACTTCCGACACCATATCATTCGCTCGCTTTTGGGCGTCACGAGCGTGGCGCTGTGGTTTTTTGCGCTTTCGCAGATGCATTTCGGCACGTGCATGACGTTGATTTACACGACGCCGCTTTTCATGGCCTTGAATTTCATCATTCTTGCCAAATGCAAGGGCGAACGTGCTCCTTGGGCGGTTGTTCTCGCCATCGTGACGGGCTTTGCCGGCATTTGCCTTGTGATGAAGCCGGGGCTTGGAACCGACGAATTTGTACCTGCGCTCATTTGCCTGGCGGTGGCGCTCATCGATTTGGTAGCCTATTGGCAGATGAAGCAGATGGGACGCCTAAACGAACCGAGCTACCGCATTGTGTTTTACTTTTCCGTACTCGGCATGTTCTTTGCTGCGGGTGGCACCGTTGCGACGACGGGATTTCATGTGCCCGACATGACGGGCGTTGCGGGACTTCTCGGAATGGGGCTTTTTGCTACGCTCGGCCAGATTTGCACGACGAAGTCTTATGCCTACGGCAACATGCTGCTCTCCTCGTGCCTGGGCTTTTCCGCCGTGCCGTTTTCCGTCATTTTCGGCGTGACGCTTTTCAACGAATCGGTTGATTCGCTCTCGTTGGCCGGCATGACGTTGATTCTTCTGGCCGGCATGGCGGCAGCGGTTGCCACCAAGCGCATGGAGGCGCAGCGGGAATCCGGACTTTCGGAACAAAAAGGCTGACAGCTTTCGGAGAGCCGGACAAAAAACGGCGGCGTCGGAAGGAAACGCTCCGCGCCGCCGTCGTTGTTGTGCGCCCGGCATGGGCGTGTTCTAGAGGGTGAAAGTCCCGAGCGCAGGG
>USBS01000010.1 GCA_900552915.1 uncultured Sutterella sp.
GCTGACGATGTCAGAATCCTCACTTATGGAGTGTCAGAATAGCGTTGCGCTAACACGATCTTCCCGCTCTTGCAAAAAACAGCCTGGCACGGGCTAAAATGGCCGAAGAGGGGAAACTTAACCAAGCTGAGATTACGGGGCGTATGAGATCGTTTTCACGCGTCCTTTTTGTTCTCGGCGCGTAACAGACAAGAAAGAAAATTACCCGCCACTATGCGTCCTCCTTCCTCCAATTGGCTCAAAGAAATTGAAGTTTTTAGGAACCGCGACTCAGATGACTCCTACAACATTCCGATCTATCCCTGGCTTGCCCCTCCTCTTCACCCCAAGCTGCGATCACTGATTGAGCGCTGGGGCGTGGAGCGCGAAGTCGCGGCCAACGAACCCGTACTTGGTCACATCAGCGACTGCGTCGATAAATTGGTTTTAGTCAAATCCGGCGTTACTGCACGCAATTTCGGATCGGTTTATGCACTACGGCGCCCCTCCGTGGCTTTTTCCGTGCCCGGACGCTTGGCCTGCGGCAATCTGAACTTCTTTTCACATCGTCCGTGCATTGGAAGTTATTACGCACTGGTACCAAGCGTAGTCATCAGCATTCCGCAGTCGCTGCTATTCAAAGTCTGCGAACAGGATCCCAAAATGCTGATGCTGTGCGCAACCGAATTTGAACTTATCAACTTGTCGGATCGACTCGGTTTCGGCGCACATTCTCGGTTGGGAGTCGAGGATCGTCTGTTGGCATATTTTCTTACTTGGTCGGTTGCCTTCGGACGAGAAGAAATCATTGACGGAGAATCGTGGGTTACGTTTCCGACACCGCTGCGCGGAACCGCACTCCAAAGCGTGGTGAGCTGCTCGTCCGCGGCGCTGGAGCGAGCCCTTGGAAATTTAAAGCAGGACGGTCACTACGTAACCGAGAATGAGTTCGCGCGTATCCGCCTTAGCGTGTTGGAACCCATACACAAATGGATTCGAAACAACGAGGAAAAATCAAGCGTCTTGCATCGAGATCGGCTGCAGAACATCTTAAGTTCCACGCAGCCGCAATAAATCCCCGCAATGAAAAAAAGAAGCCGCGTCCCCATTTTACGGCCCGCGGCTTCTTTTTACGTCTGAAATTGACGTCAATCAGAATTTGTGATTCATGCCCAAAAACAGGGTATGGTTGCCCAACCCGCTTTCAGCCTTGGCAATATCCGGAGGTAGCGTGGAGCTTCCGCCGCCGGCCAGTGCAAAGCTGGCGTTTTCCTGGTTGTAAACACCGAAAGCGCCGGCGTATACAAATGTCTTTTTACTGAGCGGGTAGTCGTAGCGCACACCCCAGCTCACGCCATCTGCATGATCAATGGAAGTGTTGTGCAGATAGCCTCCCGTGACAATGAATTTACCGGCGTAAACGGGCATTGAGACGCCAAGAGCGCCAGCCCAAAGGTTCGGCGCCATCTCGTCCTTAGATTCGCGGAAAACAAAATTCATGTGAAGTTTGGCCGGCCCAAAGTCGTAAGCGGCCGAAAGCGAACCAAACCAGACATTTTCAAATTCGTGCTGAGCTACCCCATCGACTTGAATCACCGGGTTGTCCCACAAGGCCAGACTGGCATTGCCGGTGAATGCGCCGTTTACATACCGTGCGGCAACGTTGTAGAAATTGCCGCGACTATTTGATCGAATCAGTTCGTCGCTGACTTTCGCATCGTGATAGCTCTGTTCACCGAACGCAGCCATGAATGTCGCGGTAAAGCCGGAAAAATTCGGAGTCGAATAAACAATCGAGTTGTCCATGCGGGTTGTGGCCAGACGAGGTCCTGTCGTGCCTGTCTCCGGATTGATCAACCCAATGCCGTTGGTAGAGGCATAAGCCGGGATGCCGAACGCCCCGATGGCACTGCCAAGACTCTGCCCGGCCGCTTCATTCATGGGAAGCGACAAGAAGTGCGGCGTGTATTGACGACCGAAGCTGATGGAACCGAAGTCCCCGCGAATCCCCACGGCAGTTTCCCGCTCAAAAATGTAGCTGCTGTTGCCGGAACTCACCCCCTCATCGGTGAGCACCCCCATTTCAAGGCGGATAAAAGCCTCCGTAGAAGCATTGATTTTCTCCGCTGCGGCAAATGTCACACGGCTTCCGCCTCCGGCACCGCCCGAGCCCATGCGAACAGTCGTTTCGTTGCCTGCGGTGTAAGACTCAATGTAGGTGTCAATCTGCCCGCTGATTTGCACATTCGCAGCCATTGCTGCCGCTGCACTAAAAAGACCTGCTCCAATCAGGCTGGTTTTCGTCAAAAGTCGATTTGCCACGAAGTTTCCTTTGCTTATTGATTGTTCTAAAAACTGCTAGCTCGCCAATCTATCAGCGTCAGCTCGCCGCAACAGACTGCAATTTCTTCGATTGATTAGATGTGTTCCACGTTTTACCCAAGCGCTCGATCTCGTGCGACAGAAATCACTCCAAAACTGCTTTTTGTCGTCAGTTTTGACAGTGCCGCGTTCCGTTATTCACGTCTTTTCCCAAACGATTCAAATTTCCGTTCTTTGCCAGAAATTTCCCAAATCAGTGTTGTAAAAAAGCAAAAGTCGATCCGAGCAAGACACCTGAAGAGCTTTGTTCTTGAAGACTTTTTTCAACAAAACCCTCAATAACCACCTAACGCGAGCGTGCATTGTACTAGGTATTTACCCTCTTTAGTAACACCCCTACTTTTGCGTCATAGAACATTACTCCGACCCTCACTCGCATATACGCACTTCTACTCCCTTCTACTTAGGTCGAAGAGACGGCTCCAAAGTGACACGATGAGTGTCGAGAGAAACATTTCACGCTGAAAAGTCCGGAACGCAACGTTTCGGATTCGGGAGCAATCCCAATCCCGAATGTACAGCGAAGAAAACTCTCATAGGACAGCAAAAAAAGGGAAAAACTTTGCCCTTTCATCGGCTGTCTGCAAAAGTCTGAAGGAGAAACTTATGACTATTTCGAACATCACCGAAGCACCTGTGGAATTCACGCTCGCAACCTGTTTAAGAGTGCTGCCGCCGGCGCAGCCGCGATGGCTACCGCGGGTATCTCGGTCGCTCAGGCCGCCCCCAAGAAGGAAGGCACCTATGCCAACAACGGCGCCCCGGAAGCCCTGCGCATTCGCAACGACCGCATCTCTGACGAAAACAAGAAGACCCTCATGGCTCTTCCCTGCAAGTACGTTCCCGTTGCAGTGAAGTTCTATGCCGTCAAGCCGGAAAACTTCGGCCTGAAGTACAAGCACACCGACAAGCGCATGTCGTTGTGCCAGTTCGTGAGCTACGCCCAGAAGACGCACTCTTCCTTCTACATTGACAAGACCAATGAAGACTGCATGGGCCGTACGGTTCTCGGCATGGTTCAGGAACCGCCGCTTGGCGCTTCCGGTCAGGCCGGCTTTGACTTCGGCGTGTTCCGTAATCAGGACGCCAACTCCCGTCTGTACTACAACATCCCGGTCGCCATCCGCGACACGATCAACTATGTGATCTTCTCGCCGATCGATCAGTGCGAATTCAACCCCGACGTCGTCGTCTTCGTCGGCGATTCCGATATGGCTGACATCGTCATGCGCGCCACGAGCTACATCTCGGGCGACCTGTGGGAAAGCAAGAGCTCGAGCGTTCTGTCCTGCGCATGGACCTACATGTACACGTGGCTCTCCGGCAAGGTCAACCACTGCCAGACCGGCATGCACCATGGCATGGGCCGTCGTAAGGTTTATCCGAAGGGTCTGCACATCGTTTCCGTTCCCTATCAGAAGCTCGACGAGGTCTGCCTCGCCCTGCGTCAGATGGATTGGCAGCTGATCAGCTTCCGTCCGAACGATAAGGACCAGGACGAACTGCGCCGTCGTATGCGCAATTGGAATGCACTGGCCAAGCAGATCAACGAGAAGTACAGCTTCGCTCTGCCTGAAAACAAGATCCAGAAGTAATCCTCTTCTGTAGGTAAGACAGCTCCTGCAAAAGGGAGCTGTCTTTATCGGTACAAGACCATTCGGAGATCACAAATGAAAAAACATTGATCGCGTTGGGCATTCTTGCAGCCTTGCCCTCTTTGGCATGCAGCGCCGAAGTCTCGATCTACGGTAAAGTTGACGTCGGTCTGGCATTTACGAACATTGACCCGGGCATTGATGGAGTGGACTCCAAGTCCAACCTCAGTATGCAAAGCGGTCAGACCGCCGGCAGCCGCGTCGGCATGACCGGTTTTGAAGAACTCGGCAACGGCAACAAGGTTGGCTTCATTCTTGAAACCGGTTTCAATGTTGACGACGGTTCTTTGGGGCAAGGTGGAAGAATTTTCGGTCGTCAGGCGTTGCTCTTTATTGATGGAGCATATGGCAACATCAAGTTCGGCAAAATGGGCGCTTTAACGTCAGGCTTCCCGTCCACAGGTCTCTTCGGCGGCAACATGTCTCCGTTCGCCGTGGGGTTGGGTGAAGTTCCAGGACATCGTTATCTGTACAGCACCGAAGACGCCTGGCCGTTGGATAACACCATTACGTACGCCTCTCCGAAGTGGGCAGGCTGGCAGGTCATGTTGCAGTACTCCATGGGAACGGACACCAGAGTCAAAGGTGCTGTTGAAAATGAGTCCTCTATCGATCGCTTCATGGCTGCAGGCGTCCACTTCGACAATAAACAAACTGAGTTTAACTTCGTCGTCGACAGCACAAATTTCCGCTCTTACGGCTCCGGTGACGCATATGAAGACACACGAGGAGACCCTGACGACAGTTTGCGCTTTACAGTGGGCGTACGTCATGATCTTGGCTTCATGAAGCTCTATGCCGGCGGCCAGTACTTTAAAGATGCCCGCAACTTCGTGCAAGATCCTGGTCAGTTCTACATTGGTATCGGCAGACATGGCGATCCTCACAAGACTGGAGCAACTCCCTTCTTGGATACTCACAACGCTAAGGATGGTTTTGGCTTGAATCTTGGTATCGACTATCCGGCTCTTGGCGGCACATGGAAAGCTCAGGTGGGCTATATGGATGCTGAATTTTCATCCAATAGCAATCTGAAAATGAAGCGTTGGTTCGTGTCCGCTGGTTACTGGTACGACTTCAGCAAGCGCACAACGCTCTATTCCGGCATCGGCTTCATGCAGGACAAGCTAGAAGGAACCGATGGCACCGATAAACACAACTACGACCAGTTTGATGATGCCAACGTCATCACTGCTAGCTTGGGTCTTGTGCACAACTTCTAAACCGGTGTGGAAAGCGGCAGAGGTTTTTTGTTCCCCTCTAAACCACTGAGCGCGCCCTGAATGAGAGGGCCGCAAGGCTCTCTCATTCTTACCGACCGCCGCTTTTGTATGATGAAAGGGATAGCATCGACTCTGCCGTTGCTTTGAATGCTCGCCCGGGTCTTGCATGACCCGGTGCGATCCGATAAATCACCGAAATGAAAGGCCAGCAATATGTCTGAAACTGAACTTCCCGCCGAAGAAACCGCAGCTCCGCAGGCCAAGCCTTATGACTACAAGGACTTGACGCAGGATGCACCGCTCACGATCGATCCCAAGGAAAATGACTACACGGAAGTAGCCGACAAGCTTGACCCCGTGTACAGCCTCAAATTCACCGAACCCGATCTGATGCTCGTCTGCAATGCGCTTGCAGGACAGATTTCCGGCAGTTGGCAGTTCTCCCCAAAAGACACCATTGACGATGACATCCGCAGTTCCTATCAGGTTCTGCAGTTTTTAAAAGCTCTCAATGCCCGCCTTCCTGAAGACAAACGCATGGGCTGCATCGTAGAGTCGCTTCTGCCCTTTACCGGCGGCGACATTTACATAGATGCCGCCTATCGTCTGCAGACCAAGGAAATGGGAGCCGTCATCACCATTGCCGGCTTTGATTTCAATACCGGAAACGTGTGCTTCCGGCTTTTTGATCCGGTCAAGTATCCGAACGCAAAATCGATACGCGACTGCTTGGGCGACAAGGTTCCCTTGTCAGCCATAGAAGGCATTGAAGAAGTTTCCTCTCTTACAGAGAAAGAAAAAGAAGCGTTTGCACTGGGCATTCGCAACGCGTGGGAAAACTTCTATTAAAACAAGAGTCGGGTTTCCGATTTACTTGTTGTTGGTTCTGTTTGTGTGAGGACGACCTTTAACGGGCAAACCTTTAACAAACTGGAAATTTCCCTTTCCCATGTAGGGAAAGGCTCTTTCGAATCCGCCGACGGTAACAAACCTTCCGATCGGATCCGATGCAAAAAAAATATGGAGATAAAGATGAGCTCTACTCTTTCTCGACGTAGTTTTCTCGGCTCATTGGCTGCCGCAAGCCCGGCACCGGCAGCAGCTGCCGCGATCTGCTGCGGCAGGGTGCGGGTACAGTCGGCCTTTCCGGCTGCGGGGTTCAGAAGAAACAGCGTGTGCATCGGGGTCCTCCCTGTTGTAACTCTATTTCCTCTATAATAGTCGAAAACCGCACCGGTTGCAAGCAAAAAACGGTATTTTGCTGTTTTATTACAGGGTAACCGTTTCATCCTCCCGCAAAACGATGCTGCCATCGGCGGCGCAGTGGCAGCTGCCGGCACCGATATGCAGAAGGCAGCCGGCATCAAGGACAACCCCGATCTTCTCTTTGCCGACATCGTCAAGGCCGGCGGCGGCCTGGCTCACCCGGATCTGGCCCGCCACATCGCCGATAGTTCTGTGGAAAACTATCACTGGCTCAAGAAGGTCGGCGTGCAGTTCAAGGCCGTGACTTTCCACGGCGGCCACTCCGTGCCGCGCAGCCACGCCGTGCACAACAATTCCGGTTCCGGCTTCATCATCCCGATGTACAAGAAGTGCCAGGAATACGGCATTCCCGTGCAACTTCGCACGATCGTTGACGAACTGGTCGTTGATCCCGAAACCGGTGCCGTTTTGGGCGTGAAGGCTCGCCGTAACTATCGTTTCGGTCGTGAAAAGTCCGGTCAGGTTTACTACATCCGTGCCACGAAGGGCGTGTTGCTTGCCGCCGGCGGCTTCAGCCAGAATGTCCAAATGCGTATGGAACATGATCCGCGCTTGAACGAAAAATTCGGATCCACCAACCATCCGGGCGCAACGGGCGAAGCTCTGCAGGCCGCACAGATGATCGGCGCCAACACCATTCAGATGGACTGGATCCAGCTCGGTCCGTGGACCAGCCCCGATGAAAACGGCTTCGGACTGGCACCGCTCTTTGTTGAACCCGCCGTCGGCTACGGTCTGATGATCGACCCGGCAACCGGCAAGCGCTTCATTCAGGAAACGGGCAACCGCAAGGTTCGCGCCGACGCCATCGTTGCCATCGGCCATCCGACGTTGATCTATGTCAGCGAAAAGAACGCTCAGAACAAGATCATCGGCAAGAATATGACACCCGAGCTCTTCGAACGTGCGGTAAAGAACGGCGTTGTGAAGAAAGTCGCCAATCTGAAGGAACTCGCCGACACCTATAAGGTTCCGTACGAAGAACTCAAGAAGACCAATGAGAAGTTCGACAGCTACATTAAGGCTCAGAAGGACCCCGACTTCAATTGCATGATGTTTAAGGATGCCGTTCCCAACGGCGACGGTCCGTACTATGTCTGCCGTCTGTGGCCGCGCGTCCACCACTGCATGGGCGGCCTTGTGATCAATAACAAGGCACAGGTCGAAAATGCTCGCGGCAAGGTCATTCCGGGCCTCTATGCTGCCGGCGAAATCACGGGCGGCGTGCACGGCATGGTCCGTCTGGGCACTGTTGCCGTGGCCGACTGCATCATCTTCGGTCGTACAGCAGCTCGCACTGCAGCCGGCAAGTAACCGGTTGCAAACGGATAAGGACTGGAATTCCGGTCCTTATCGCCAAGCCCCGTCGTGGAGCGCTTTGCGCTTCACGAAAACGGGGCAGATGAGAAAAATATAGACCCCTTCAGGAGTTCGCCAATGTCTCTTTCGAAGACGCTTTTGGTTTCGCTTAGCCTGGCTTCTCTGATTGCTTTCTCTTCGGCCGGCGCAGCGGAAAAATTCGGCTCAGACCGCCATGTTGCTCGCGGAGTACAGTGCCAAACGTGCCATGGTCCGGATATGAAAAACATCGAATATCCGGATGAAAACACCTGCATCAAGTGTCATCCGAAGGCAACGGTGGCAAAAAAGACTGAAAAACTAAGTCCGAACCCTCATGCTGCCCCCCATAACGGCGACTGCACTTTGTGCCACATGATGCACGAGCCGACTGTGAACTATTGCAATCAGTGCCACAAATACGATTACCCGAAGATCCCGTAATCATCCTTTCCCGGCAACAGTTTTCTCCTCTCCTCAACAACAGGCGAGATTAGCCGCTGCGCACAACCACAGCGGCATTTTTTATCTCGTGTCCCGAGTTCGGACCGAAGGTTCGGCAAAGCGATCAAACCGATTGGGAAACGCCGACGCCGGCAGGATCAGCAACACCGCTACGATCAACCACCCGGCATAAGGAACCAGCAACAGCCACAGCCACCACCCCGAAAAGCCGGCATCGTGCAGCCGTCGCACGGCAAGGCGTTTAAGAGGGACCAACGAAGCCAGAAATGCGGCAATGAAGGCATTCATCCAAAAGAGAACAAAACCGGAATCGGGAGCAAGTTCCAGCCGATAGGCCGTTTCAAAGGGAATGATGAAAATCAGGGCCAGGAAAAAGAGGTGCGCCAGAAGCGCAGACCAAAAAGCCGCCCGAGAGAGGCGGCCGAGGCGGGTCAGGTCGAAAAAGTGCACTTCCCGCAGCATCTGCGAAAAGCGCACTTTGCTCGAAAGGCCGTTTCTCATCCGTTGAGTTTCTTGGAGAGAATCTCGTTGACCTGCTTAGGATTGGCCTTGCCGCGGGTAGCCTTCATGGCCTGTCCCACGAGCGCGTTGAAGGCCTTCTGTTTGCCGGCCTTGAACTCTTCGACCATCTTGGCGTTGTTGGCAAGAACTTCATCGATCACCGCCTCAATGGCGGAAGTGTCAGAAATCTGCTTCAGACCTTCTTTTTCGATGAGTTCGTCGACCGATTCGCCGGCTCCTTCCCAAATAAGCGAGAAGATGCGCTTGGCACCCTTGCCGTTGATCGTGCCATCGGCAAGACGCTTGAGAATATCGGCAAGCTTGGCAGCGGTCACGGGCGCGGCGGCATAGGTCATGCCTTCCTGCGCGTTGACGCTGGCGGCCACTTCGCCCATCACCCAGTTGGCGGCAATCTTCTTGTCGGGCGCCACAGCACTCAGAGCACAGAAGTAATCGGCAACATCCTTGCTTGCGGTGAGAACGGCCGCATCGTACTCCGAAAGTCCCATGTCGCGCACAAAGCGTTCGCGCATCGCATCGGGCAGCTCCGGCATTTCGGCACGGATGCGGGCCATGTCCTCGGGAGTGAGCACGCACGGCAACAGGTCGGGATCCGGGAAATAGCGATAGTCCATGGAGTCTTCCTTGGTGCGCATTTCACGGGTTTCACCGGTATCGGGGTCGTACAGGCGCGTCGCCTGCACCACCTTGCCGCCGCCTTCGATGAGTTCGATCTGACGGGCCACTTCGTAGTCAATGGCTTCCTGCAGGAACTTGAAGGAATTGAGGTTCTTGATTTCGCAGCGGGTGCCGAATTCGGTGCTGCCCATCGGGCGCACGGAAACGTTGGCATCGCAACGGAAGTTGCCTTCCTGCATGTTGCCGCGCGAAATGCCGAGCCAGACCACAAGCGCGTGCAAGGCCTTGGCGTAACCCACGGCTTCGGCCGAACTGCGCAGCTCGGGTTCGGTCACAATTTCAAGCAGCGGCGTGCCGGCGCGGTTCAAATCCATGCCGGACTTATAGGCCACAACGCCATGGTTGCTCTTGCCTGCGTCTTCTTCGAGGTGGGCGCGCGTGAGATTGATGGTCTTCACATACGCTTCGCCGTCCTTGGGCTCAACGCGGAAAGTTACCTTTCCGCCCTTGACGATCGGATGCTCAAACTGGCTGATCTGATAGCCCTTCGGCAAATCGGGATAAAAATAGTTCTTGCGGTCGAACACGGAGCGTTCGGCTACTTCGGCGCCGATGGCAAAGCCGAATTTGGCGCCGCGCTCGACGGCGCCGCGGTTGAGGACCGGCAATGCTCCTGGCAACGCCAAATCGATGTAGCAGGCCTGCGTATTGGCCTCGGCACCGAACTGCGTGCTTGCGCCCGAAAAAATCTTCGAATCAGTGGAGAGCTGAACGTGCGTCTCCAGACCGATAACAACTTCCCATTGCATGATGTTTCTCGAGCTCCTCGATTAAAAACCTTCGGGGTGGCGCAGATGCCAATCGGTTTCCCGCTGCCAGGCATGCGCAATGCCGAGCATCTTGGCTTCGTTGAAGCGGGCGCAGGTGATCTGCACGCCGATCGGACGACCGTTGCTGTGGATGCCGCAGGGCATGCTCATGCAGGGGAGGCCGGCAAGCGACATCGGCACGGTGTAGAGGTCGCCGAGATAGGCCGACACCGGATCCTTCTTGGAGCCGAAGTCGTAGGCCGTCGACGTCGTCACCGGACTGATGATGGCATCAACCTTCTGGAAAGCTTTGTCAAATTCCTGCGAAATCAGACGACGCACTTTCTGAGCCTTCAGGTAATAGGCGTCGTAGTAGCCGTGCGAAAGCACATAGGTGCCGATCAGAATGCGGCGCTTGGGTTCGTCGCCGAAAGCTTCGTCGCGGCTGCGCTTGATCATGTCCTGAATGCCGTCGTATTCCTTGGCGCGGTATCCGTAGCGAACGCCGTCGAAGCGGGAAAGATTCGAACTCGCTTCGGCACAAGCCACAACGTAGTAAACCGGCACGCCCAGATCGGCCGTCGGCAATTCGATATCGACGATTTCGGCGCCTTGAGCACGATAAGCATCGATTACGGATTCAATCGCCTTGGCGCACTCACCGTCAAGTTTGTCGGCAAACCAAGCACGCGGCACACCGATTTTCAAATCCTTGACGCCCTTTTCGAGATCGCGCGTGAAGTCTTCGGCGGGCATATTTTCGCTCGTGGAGTCCCACGATTCATACCCCACCATGTCGCCCAACACCCAGGCGATGTCTTCGGCGGTGTGCGCCATAAGGCCGGCCGTATCGAGCGAAGAGGCAAATGCAATCATGCCGAGACGGCTCGGACGACCGTAGGTGGGTTTCAAGCCCGTCACGCCGCAGAAGGCGGCAGGCTCACGAATGGAGCCGCCCGTGTCGGTGGCGGTCGCAATCGGTGCAAGCCCCGCAGCAACGCAAGCTGACGAGCCGCCGGAGCTGCCGCCCGGGACGGCGTTGGCGTCCCACGGATTAAGAACCTTGCCGTAGGCGGAATTTTCATTGGCCGAACCCATTGCGAATTCGTCACAGTTGAGCTTGCCGAGCGTCACCAGACCCGCGGCCTTGAGCTTGCGAACCACGGCAGCGTCAAAGGGGCTCATGTAGCCCTCAAGCATGCGGCTTGCGGCGGTCGAAGCCCATTCACGCGTCACAAAAATGTCCTTGTGAGCAATCGGAATGCCGGTCAAACGCGTTGCCGTTCCTTCGGCAATGCGCTTATCGGCTTCGCGAGCCTGAGCGAGCGTCTCTTCGGGACGCACGTCGAGGAAGCAATTGAGTGCCTTGTGCGCTTCGATTCGAGCGAGGTAATCCTGTGCCAGTTCAACGGCGCTCACTTCACGCGCAGCAAGCGCACGAGAGAGTTCCGCAACAGTGCGAAAAGATGTTGTCTGCATTCTGATGGATTCCTCTTTATTCAATCACCTGCGGCACAAGGAACAACCCCTCGAATTCCTCCGGAGCGTTCTTCATGTTCTCTTCGCGATCGTTGCCGAAGACAACCTTATCTTCGCGCAGACGCTGCACCCCGTCGTGCGGATGCATCATGGGTTCGACGCCTTCAGTGTCAACGGCCTGAATGCGCTCGATCATCTTGAAAATATCGTTCAGTTCGGCCTGCATGCGCTTTGCGGCTTCTTCATTGATGCCGACGTGCGCAAGCTCCGCAATACGATAGACATCGTCCAAACCAAGGGACATACCTGTTAATCCTCTAAAGCGGGCGGGAAAATTTTTGCAAATATGAGAATTTACCGCTTTTTCAACGGTTTTTGTCATTTCCGCACACGAAAAGTCACCGAAAATCAAGCTACGGCAACCCGAAAGTGCACGGTCTTGTTACAAGTTGCCCCGTTTCGTCGGGAAAGCGGTGCGGTATAGTTGGCTGATTGCGATACAAATTTCGTTTCTTTTCCATGTTCCAGGCGAAGCTTTTCCTGCAGAGCATTACCCTTTGTGCACTTGTGGTGGCCGCAGGGTGCTCGTCCAATCCGAACCGTTATTTCGAAAACGACGGCCCTCCGGGACTCTTTCAGAAAAAACTCCTCCCATGGGGCGGCGGCGACGTCGAGATTAAAGTCGAGAAACCCAATAAGTGGGCCAATCGTCCTTACACCGTCATGGGCAAACGCTACTACCCGGTCACGGGCGACAAACCGATGACGCAGGTAGGCACCGCGAGTTGGTACGGCAAACAGTTTCACGGCAAAAAAACGGCCATCGGCGAAATCTACGACATGCATGAAATGACGGCAGCGCATCCGACCATGGAGCTGCCGAGCTTTGCCAAAGTGACCAATCTTAAAAACGGCCGTTCCATCATCGTTCGCGTCAACGATCGCGGTCCGTTTCTGCACGGCCGCATCATCGACTTAAGCTACGCCGCAGCCGTCAAGCTCGGCTATCAGAAGCAGGGCACCACGCGCGTGCGCGTCGAGCGCATCACGCGCCGCGACATCGCAGCCGGCCGAATACCCTCCACTTCTGCCGACAACGCCGTCCTGGTCGCCGCGAGCGCCGTACGTGAAGCAACGACCTCAACGCCTAAACGCACGACCTCCGCAACGCCGAGACAAAACACCGCAAAGGCAGCAACCCGTCAGCCAACAGAGCCGGCGGCTCGCAACAACTCCGTCGTCGAAACACAGACGGCTTCGGCAGCTCCGTCCTACACGCAGGTGCCGTCGACCGCCCCTGCTCCACTTTCGTCTTCGAATGCTGTCCCTGTTCGCGAAACGCCAGTTGAAGAACAGGGCACCCCCGTAAACGACGACGTGATGAAAACCGTCGTGCAGGATTCTGAACTTGCCGATCAGGTTTCCGTGACGCTCTCCATTCCGGTGGAAAGCACCGAAGTCGAGCCGCAGGATATCAATCTGCCGCCGCAGGAAACAGCCCCCGCAAACGATACGATGGGAGCCTTGATTACGAGCACTCAAGCGCAGGCGCCGACGGGTGCCGCAGAGCCTCAGGCTCCCGCCGAAGTGCTTCCGTCGAAAATTCCGGCGGCAGCTGCCGGTCGATGGTCCGTGCAGATCGGTGCTTACGGCGTGCAGGAAAACGCTCGACAGGCGGCCGCACATGCTGAAATGATGCTTGCCTCCGTGCAAAACGCGCAGGTTCGCATTGTCGATACGGGCAAAGTATGGAAGGTGCTCTCAGGCCAATTCTCGACCAAGGATGAGGCCAGCCAATTTGCCCGGACGGTCAGCGAAGCGCTCGGCACGCCGGCTTTTGCCGTTTCACAATGAAAAAGGAAACAAACGATGCGACGCGACCTTGTTGTTCAGGTCATCGTTGAGTACGACGATTTCTGGGAAAATTTCGCCACGCCCTTTGAGGCGGAAAGCTTCATCAACAGCAACCTTGACGAGCTCGATTTACCCGTGATGGTGCGTCTTGAGGACATGAAAGGCAACGTCAAGTGGTACTACGACCTCGTGGAAGACGAAGGCGGCGTCTACCGTTTGGTGGATCGCCCTTGCGAGTCGACCCACCTTATCCGCGTAGGCTCCAACTGAGAGACACAGCGATGCGGGGCGACAAGTCGCCCCGCGGGAGTTTGCCGAGTCTTTTTTCAGCTCAGGAAGAAGCGGCAGGCCGGGTTATCGCTTTCGCTCCAATAACGGTAGCCGAGAGATTTAAGGAACTGCTCGAAGAGTTCATTGTCTTCCGGAGGCACCTGGATGCCGGCAAACACGCGGCCGAAGTCGGCTCCATTGTTGCGATAGTGGAAAAGCGAGATATTCCACTGCGGCGCAAGCGATGTGAGGAACTTCATCAGAGCACCCGGGCGTTCCGGAAATTCAAAGCGATAAAGTCGTTCGTTGACCGCCAACTTGCAGTGTCCGCCCACCATGTGGCGCAGATGCAGCTTTGCCAGTTCGTCGTGCGACAGATTAAGCGCCGGGAAACCCTCGGTCTTAAGCGCCTTTTCGATTTCCTCAATATCGTTTGCGTTGGTCGTCTGAACGCCCACAAAAATGTACGCGTCCTTCGTGTCGCTCATGCGGTAATTGAATTCCGTTACGGCGCGGTTGCCGAGCAGACCGCAAAGACGGCGGAAAGAGCCTCGTTCTTCCGGAATCGTCACGGCAAATACGGCCTCGCGATCTTCACCGAATTCGGCGCGCTCGCACACAAAACGCAGCCGATCGAAATTCATGTTGGCGCCCGACGTAATGGCCACCAGCGTCTTGTTGGTCGCACCTTCCTTGCGGGCCCAAGCCTTGAGGCCGGCCAGTGAAAGCGCTCCGGACGGCTCCACGATCGAGCGGGTATCCTCAAACACATCTTTGATAGCCGCACAGATCTCATCGCTGTTGACGAGCACGATGCCGTCAAGGTTTTCGCGGCACAGGCGCAGCGTTTCATCGCCGACCTGCTTGACGGCCGTGCCGTCGCTGAAAAGTCCGACATCGTCCAAAGCCACGTTGCGGCCGGCGTCAAAGGACTTCTTCATTGCGTCCGAATCCACCGTTTCGACACCGAAAACCTTGATTTCCGGATAAATGGCTTTGATGTAGGTCGCAACGCCGGCGGCCAATCCGCCGCCGCCGATCTGCACAAAGATCGCATCGGGGCGCGTACCGTCGGACGGCTGATATTGACGCAGAATTTCCATACCGATCGTGCCCTGACCAGCGATGACGTATGGATCGTCGAACGGATGCACGAATGTGAGCCCTTCTTCGGCCTGCATCTTGACGGCGTGCGCGGCCGCATCCGAAAAACTTTCTCCGACCAACACCACTTCGCCGCCCAGATTGCGGACGGCCTCCACCTTGAGCGCAGGTGCCGTCACCGGCATCACGATCACCGCGCGGCATCCCAAACGTCTGGCGGCAAGCGCCACACCCTGGGCATGGTTTCCTGCGGAAGCACAGATCACGCCACGAGCGCGCTCTTCGGCGCTCAGATGAACCATTTTGTTGAAGGCGCCGCGCAACTTGAAGGAAAACACGGGCTGCGTATCTTCACGCTTTAAAAGAACCTTGTTGCCGATGCGAAGCGACAGGCGCTTAGCTTCATCAAGCGGTGTTTCCCGAGCCACGTCGTAGACACGGGCGGTCAAAATTTTTCTCAAATACTCCTGACGATCAACTTCTGTCTGTGTCATATTCATCCCTGATTCATTCGAATTCTTATGTGCTTTCGTACCGAAGCGCTCTTCAATATACGACTCTTTTACGTGTTTTGCGGACCTTGCGGTACCGATTTTTTCTCCGAAAACGCATCCGGATCGAAAAACACAAAATCGTTTCTAATCATTCTTATTTAGAGCGATTTCTCAACCCGTCCGTACAATGGAGAAACCCCATTTGATTTTTCGCGCCCTTCGATCGCCGGCTTCGGACGAGAGTCGGCCTTATTCAGCGAAAGGCTCTTCGAGAAAAGTTCCATGCAAAACGACACCAACGTGCAGAGCGTCGACAAAAAAGACACCGGTGAACTGCGCATTCGAGAAATTCCGTACAACTACACTTCGTTTTCCGATCGGGAAATCGTGCTACGCCTTCTCGGCCAAGAAGCGGCAACCATTCTCGAAGAACTGCGTAGCGAACGCCGCACGGGCCGCAGCGCGCGCATGCTTTTTGAGGTGCTCGGCGACATCTGGGTCGTCAACCGCAACCCCTATCTGCAGGAGGATCTTCTGCAGAACAGCTCGCGCCGCAAACTTCTGATCGAAGCACTCGAACATCGCCTGCGCGAGATGGACAAGCGCCGCGACCCGGCGGCAACCGAGCGCGACGTCAAGGTGCAGAAGCTTATGGCAGCCGCCTACAAGGCTGTCCGAAAGTTTGAAAGCGGCCTGCAAAGAACCAAGGCATTGAGAGCTCGCTTTAGGCGTGCGCTCAAAAACTGTACGGCCGAAGACAACATTCGATTCGATCCCTTCATGCGCGCAGCGCACGTCACGGACGCTACCGACCTTCGCATCGAATATCCGTTCGTCGTCATTACCCCCGACAGCGAGCGCGAAATCCCGTCGCTAGTACGTACCTGCATTCAACTGGGGCTCGTGATCATTCCTCGCGGCGGCGGCACCGGATACACCGGCGGCGCCGTCCCGATGTCGGACATGAGCGCTGTCATCAACACCGAAAAACTCGACTCGATCAGCCGTGCACATCTAATGCACCTTCCGGAGTGCACCCAAGGTCTCGTTCCGGTCATCGACACCGGCGCCGGCGCCGTCACGCGCCGCGTCACCGAAGCAGCGGCAGTCGACGACTACGTTTTTTCTGTCGATCCAGCTTCGGCCGACAGCTCCACTATCGGAGGCAACATCGCTGAAAACTCCGGCGGCAAAAAAGCCGTTCTTTGGGGAACCGCTGTCGACAACATTGCCAGCTACCGCATGGTCACGGCCGACGGCAACTGGATGGAAGTGGAACGCCTCGCTCACACCTGCGGCAAAATTTCCCGTGACTCGGATATTCGCTGGCGCATCACCGTCAAGGACGGCCGCACGGACGATCCCGAAAAGGCTCGAGTGCTGAGCACACGGGAGCTTGTTACTGCCGGCAGCATTTTCCGCCGCAAAGGTCTCGGCAAGGATGTCACCAACAAATATTTGGGCGGACTTCCTGCTGTGCAAAAGGAAGGTACTGACGGCATCATCACGTCGGCGCGCTGGATCCTGCACAAAATGCCGCCGTTGGCCTATACGGTTTGCCTGGAATTCTTCGGCGCGGCAACGCTCGCCGGCAAAGCTATTCTGGAAATCTCCAAGCTGCTCGGCGACGGCTACAAAGGCTGCATGCTTGCCGGTCTCGAGCATCTCGACGATCGTTATTTGAAAGCCGTCAACTATCCGGTCAAAAGCAAGCGCGGAGACTACCCCAAGATGGTGATCGTGGGCGATGTGGTCGGCAGCGATCAGGATGCGCTTGAAGAAGCGGTCGCCAAGATCATCGAATTCTGCACGAAGGTCAATGGCGAGGGCTTCGTCGCCCGAACCCCCGAAGCCCGGTTTGCGTTCTGGCACGAACGCAGCAAAACAGCGGCCATCAGCGCTCACACCAACGCCTTCAAGCTCAATGAAGACGTTGTGATTCCGCTCGACAAAATCGGCGAATACACCCTTGGCTGCGAAACGTTCAACATCGAATGCTCCATCGACAACAAGCTCGAGATGCTCGAAGAGCTCGAACGCTACCTTCGCGGCTACATTTCGCTCGGCAAGCCGTCTCTTACAGCCGGTGTTCCAAAGGAGTTGCTCCTTGAAGCCACCGTACCGCAGGCGCTCGAATTGATCGACAAAGTGCGAGCACGCTGGACGTTCCTGAGAAACAATTTCAAAGCAGTGGTGGGCGAAAGCAACCAAGCGCTGACTTCTCTCGGGATCGACTTGCCCGCGGCGGTCCTGCGCAAATACCGCAGCAAAACCATATTCGACCTTATATACGACCATACGGTGCGCGTATCCTGGAAAAAGGAAGTGCGCAGCGAACTGTTTCGCGTCTTCCCGGGCGACGCGTTTGAAAAAGTGCGCGCCGAGATCGATGCCATTCACGCGCGTGTTTTGCGCGGCCGTGTATTCATCGCATTACACATGCACGCGGGCGACGGCAACGTTCACACCAATGTGCCTTTGAATTCCGATAATTACCGCATGATGCAAAAGGGTGTCGAAGCGGTTCACCACGTCATGGCGCTTGCGAAGTCCCTAGGCGGCGTCATCAGCGGCGAGCACGGCATCGGGCTTACCAAAATCGAATTTTTGGATGCCGAATCGCTAAAGCCCTATGCCGAATACGTGCACCAAATCGATCCGCAGCGGCACTTCAACCGCGGCAAGCTTTCCAAAGACATCAATCCCGAGACGATTTATACGCCGAGCTTCAACCTGCTCGGCGCCGAATCGCTCATCATGCAGCAGACGCAAGTCAAAGAAATCAGCGACGCGATCAAGAACTGCCTGCGCTGCGGCAAGTGCAAATCCAAGTGCACGACGCATGTTCCTCGCGCAAGTCTTCTTTTCTCGCCGCGAAACAAAATCATCGCCACCAGTCTGCTCATTGAAGCCATCCTTTATGAAAGCCAAACGCGCCGCGGTCTTTCTGATCTGCACCTCAAAGCCCTCGAGGATCTTGCCGATCACTGCACGCTGTGCATGAAGTGCCGTATACCCTGTCCCGTCAAGATTAATTTCGGTGAAGTCACGATTCTGCTGCGCGCGCTGCTTGAACGTTCCGGAAAAGCCTCGACGCCTCCGGCCAAGGTCGCAGGCATGAAATTTCTGGAGCTCACGAATCCACGGTCCGTGGAATGGGCGCGAAAGGGTCTGGTTAATGTGGGCTTTAAGGCCGAGCGCTTTGCGCACGACCTCTTGGCTTCTGCCGCAAGAGCTCAACTCAGTCACCCGACGCACACAATCGGCAGACCGGGGTTGATCGAGCAAACCGTCACGCTCGTCAACCGCAAGTTGCCTGCCCCGCGCATGAAGCAAACCATGCGCTCCGTACTGAACCTAACGGACTCGGCCGTGGCGCCGATCATCCGCAAGCCCGAAGCCAAGGATGCTCAGGCTGTTTTCTATTTCCCCGGCTGCGGCAACGAACGCCTTTACCCGGAAGTCTCGCTCGCAGTACTCGCGCTTCTCTATGATGCCGGCGTGCAGACGGTGCTGCCGCCGAAATACATGTGCTGCGGTTACCCGCAGCGCGGCGCTGGAGAATTGAACAAGGCCGACGCTATGGTGACTGCCAACCGCGTGCTCTTTCATCGACTGGCCAATACGCTCAACTATCTGGACATCAAAACAGTGTTGGTATCCTGCGGTACTTGCTTGAAGCAGCTCAAGGACTATCACTTCGAGGAAATTTTCCCCGGATGTCGTCTGATTGATGTGCATGAATTCCTGCTTGAAAAGGGCCTCTCCGTGACGGGAGCGGAAAATGTCCGCTACATGTACCACGACCCCTGCCATACGCCTTTTGCAGCGCCTGCACCCGTTAAAGTTGTCAACGATATTCTTCGGCCGGCCGACGGCAGTTCCGTGCTGCTCACGGAGTCGTGTTGCGGCGAGTCCGGCACCTTTGCCGTTGCTCGGCCCGATATCGCCACGCAGGTGCGCTTCAAAAAGGAGGAAAACATTCTTAAGGTCAAAAACACCCTCTGCGCACAACGTGACCGCAGTGCCGTGAAGATTCTCACCACTTGTCCGGGGTGTTTGCAGGGCATCAGCCGCTATTCGGATACGACCGGTACGTCGGCTGAATTCTTGGCCGTCGAACTCGCAAAACTCAAGCTCGGAAACGGATGGCTGACGCGTTTCGTACAGGCCGCCACTCACGAAGGCATTGAGAAAGTTCTCGTATAATCCTCGTCCCTTCGGTGAATTCCCCTACTGTATGACAAATAACTGCCCTCTCTGCAATCCTGTTGGCGAACGCGTGATATGGCGCGGAAAGCTCATTCGCGTGATCGACGCTTCCGATGACGAGTTGCCCGGCTTCGTGCGTGTGATCGTTAAGCGACACGCCGCCGAAATGACGGATTTGACTTCGGAAGAAAATTCCATGGTGCGTCAGGCGGTGCGCATGTGCGAAATATGCATGCTGGAAACGATGCACCCCGACAAAATCAATCTGGCAAGCCTCGGCAACATGGTGCCGCACGTTCACTGGCACGTGATCGCACGATATAAAGACGATGCTTTTTTTCCGGATTCCATCTGGTCGCCCAAACGCAGAACGTGTCCGAGCGAAGTGCTTGAGCAAAGACGGATCAAAGCCAAGGAAATGCTCAAAAAGCTCCCGTCGCTTTTGATGTCGTTGGAAAAAATTTGCCCGGAATAGGGGTACCCGAAGAGGTTCGATTTTCGAACCTCTTCATTTTTGGTAGAAGCTGCAATTTTGGATTTCCGTCCCCTTCCAACGCTTCCAAACGCTGAAAAGGGCTTCGCGTTTTTCGGGCGTCAGATTACGAAATACCAAATCCAGTTTGTCGGAAGGCTCACCCAATCGGTTGGTCACACGTAGGCCTTGCACATCGGGTGCCTTAGGGCCGCTCAACCACGCCAAAGCCTCCTGTTTGCTCTCGAACGTTTCGATCTCCACGCCGTAGGAAAGATTCCCGCGCAAAATCGGGCGTACATTTTTGTACCCCTGTTCTCGAAACTGTTTTACGAATGCGCGCACTGCAATATCGTTGCCGTAGGGTCCAAGGTACACAATCCAGCGATCCGGCAAAAACCTGTCGGAGATTTCAGCTTGTTCCAAAAGTCCTTTTTGCTTGAGTGAAGCTTGAACCGAAACGATCTGTCCGCCGTCAAAAGGTCCCCACACGAAGCAATCGGCGTCCACCGGAGCACCGGAGAATTTGGCCGCTTCGTCACTTTTTCGCGCATCAATCGTCGCCTGCACCAGCTTCGGAATTTCGAACTGAAGCTGCGATTCGGCAAACAAATCGACCGTGGGCTGCTTTGACTGATCGTAAAGAAACCAACAGCAGGCACACAAAGCCGACAAAAGCACCAAGTTGATGAAGTACCGCACCTTTAACCCTCGTAAGGACTTAGCGCGAGACTGCACGCATCGCCAACCCGCGCAGCACGAGGTTGTGCTTAATGACGGCCTGCGGATACTCTTGCATGATGTAGGGGGCAAACAAGGGAGCCGCTCCTCCCGCAAAAAGCAGTTTCGGCTCTTTGTAGCCCATGCGGCACATGCAGGCGAGCGATCGGTCTACGATCCCGAGATGGGCTTCTAGTACTGCGGTTGCAATGGCATCGGCCGTATTGCTCGGAAAATCAGACCGCACGCCGATGCGCCCCGGGCGACAACGGGTTTTGGTCAGCAGAGCCTCGGTCATCATAGAGGGACCGGGCAAAATGCGTCCGCCGATAAAAGCTTGCGTATGGTCGCCTTCAGGCACCACAACATCGGCCGTCGTTGCCGTACCGATATGCACAACCAAAATCGGTTGCCCGGGGTACAAAGAAGCTGCCCCGATAACCGCGTGCCAACGATCGCTGCCGAGCTGCTCGTAGTTGTCGTATTTATTGACGACAGTGAGGCTTTTGCCCTCGAAGATCCGATCGGAATGCAGCCAATCCCATTTGATTCCGTGCGCATTGAAAAACCGCGTGATGTTGAACGCAAACTTTTCACTCGAAACCATGCAGCCCACCACGCGCTCAGGCTTGAGATTGAGCCACTTGTGCAGCAGTTCGTCGGGCACGACATCGTTGCCGCAGTGCACATAAGCATGCGGCTCTTCAGGCTTATCCGACGTCGCCCATTTAAGCGCCGTGTTGCCGAGATCCAAAAGCAGAGCAGTCACAATTACTCTCTAATCATTCTGGAGCGGCCGAATCCGAGCGTCCGAAAAGGCGCTCATCCGACCGCCCTCATCGATAAACAACAACTCGCCGACAGCGCCGATTCCCGCCACTCTTCCTCTTTTCATCTCACCGGAAGGCAAGGTTAAAAGTACGGTTCTATCCGCAAAAGCGTCCAATTGAGGCCATTTGGACCGCACTTCAGCCAATGCCCCGCAATTCAGACATGAACAAATCGATTCGATTGCCAAAGCAAGCGACACGGCAAGTCTTAGACGAATGGCCTGCAACTCATCGGCCTTGAGACTCTGCACAAACAAGGCGGCCGCCGGGACATCCGTCGTCGGAACCGATGTTTGTCCAAGGCAAATATTAACGCCGATCCCTACAACGGCATGAGGAAAACGTGAGCGACTGTGGACAATTTCGCAGAGTATGCCGGCCGCCTTGCCGCCATTTATCCAAATATCGTTCGGCCACTTAAGCCGTACTTCGGGATTGAACTCTTTGAGCACATCCACACAGGCGGCACCGACAATCAATGAAAGTCCGGCGGGATTTTCCGTGCTTGTAGCTAAAGGAATACCAAGCGTCAGAAGAAGGCTAGCTTCAGGCGCCGACCAACTACGCCCACGCGTCCCTCGGCCTGCTCTTTGCACATCGGCTACACGCACCGTCCACAAACAATCCTCAGTATTTTTCACAAGTTCTTTGACATCGTCGTTGGTGCTTGTTGTTGTCGTTACCCAAGACGCTGTCAGACGACTTCCGGCCAAAACGAGGCTCTCGGACAAAAGCTTTTGTTTTGTGCAATTACAATGCTGCATACACTTATCGAACGCTCACACCAACAGATGACCAGGACGCATACTACACAAACCGCCGGCGAAGCCGGAATGATTGAACTCGATATTGACTTTCCGGACCTCTGCACTCAAGGCATTGCATTCCTGGCCCATCCGATCACGACGCAGGGCGGAAGCAAAGACCATAAAGTCATCACAACGATGGCTAAGGCGTTGGTCTCCGGCGGTTGGCTCGTGGTGCGTCCCAACTGTCGAGGCGCAGGGCGCAGTGAAGGCGAGTACAACGCAGGCCCCGGTGAGGCCGCCGATTTTCTGCGCGTCATTGACGCCGTTTTTGAAATGCGCGAGGTAGCAGAGGTGCTACCCGTGGGAGGCCGTGCTGTTTTCGGCGGCTTTTCCTTCGGCACATACGTCATGAGTCTAGCCGCTCAGATCCGTAAGCCCGCAGCCATGATCTATGCAGGTCCCGCCGTACACAAATTCGATATTGTGCATCCGGGCTGTCCCGCTTTCGTCGTGCACGCGCAAAACGATGAATTGGCTCCGCTCAATTCCGTCCTGTCCTGGGCCAACGTCAACAATTTGACCGTGAACGTCATTCCTGCAACTAATCACGTTTTTGCCAAAAAACTACCGCAACTGAGCCGCGTTTTCTCACAATTCGTTGCCCTTATCTGAACACGAACGCCCTAAAATCGCCTCATGCGACTTTTCAGCTGTTTCTTTATCGCCCTAACGCTCTTTTTGAGCTTGATTGCCGCGGCACCTCAAGTGCAAGCTTCCGGCAAGGAGCCTTTGCTCGCGTCTTCCCCAAAAGCCTGGGTTCTCATTGACGGCACAAGCGGCTTTGTCATGAGTGCGCACGAAAAAGACAAAGCACTCAATCCGGGCGAACTTGTGCATCTGATGGTGCTTTATACGGCGCTCGACTCAGTTGCGGGTGACAAATCGGCTCTCAACACCAACGTCAGCATTACGCCGACGGACGTACTTCGCTCCAACGGATCGCGACGGCTTTATCTTGTTCCGGGTGAACCGCATTCTCTGAAAACGCTTTTGCACGGAATCGCCGTGACGGGCGCCGAAGATGCCGTTTTAGCCGTCGCCACCCATATAGCAGGCGATCCGGATTCTTTTGCCGAACGTATGAATCAAACAGCCCTGAAGTTGGGGCTCAAACAGAGTCACTTTGTCGCGCCCACGGACAATGCCGTCAATCGGATGAGCGCACATGATCTGGCTCGGCTTGCATCGGCATTCAAAAAGAACTTTCCTCAGGCTTTCGCATGGTTTTCCGAAAAGGAATTCGTCTTTACGTCGCACAGCCTCAGAAACCGCAACCTATTGTTGTGGCGCGGCTCGGGTATTGACGGAGTCATGAGCAATGCCGACAACACCTCCGTAATCGGCAGTTGGCACCGAGCCTCCGATAAAAACGTGATGCACCGCGATGTCATTGCCGTGCTGCTGAGCGGACAAACTTCCGATCTCTCCACAGCCGACGTTCAGACCTTGCTTCAGCACGGGCGTCTCGAATACGAAACACTGCGACTTTTTCCTGCAAATACGCTCGTCACCAAAATCGATATTCTTACCGGAAACAGAGAAAAGCTTGAAGTCGGCAGCGCCGATGAAATTTGGGTGACAGTAAGTCGACAGGATATCGTTTCACGCGGCATGGGCGGTTTTACCACACAGTTTGAATACATGGCTCCGGCCGTTGCCCCTGTCAAAGCCGGTGAAGTTGTTGGAAAACTGCGTGTTTATTTTCAAAACAAGCACATAGAGGACTTCGATTTGGTCGCCATGCACGACGTCGGCCCGGGCAGCTTTCTCAGCCGCTTTGTCGACTCGGTGCGCCTGCGCATGAAGCCTGCCGACAATCAGGCTCACCACGTTCCGCTTTCAACCCCTTAAGGACTCCCGATCCATGACAGATAAGACTCAATTCAAGAAAACCGAGGAAACCGTTGTTGAGGAACAGGATTCTCTCATCGAATTTCCCTGCGATTTTCCGATTAAAGTCATGGGGGCTTCGGCACCGCACTTTGCGGAAACCATCGGTGCGGCCGTACGGGAACTGGTCCCCGATTTCGATCCGTCCACGATCACCGAGCGTAAATCGGCCAAGAGCAGATACACAGCGCTCACTGTGACGGTTCGCGCAACGAGCCGTCAGCAACTTGACAGCGTTTACCTCATGCTGACCTCTCATCCGCTCGTCAAGATCGTACTGTGACGGACTGTACACCTCTCGTTCGGGACTTAGGCCTTGCGGACTATGTCCCCGTCTGCGAGGCCATGCGCCTTTTTACGCAGACCAGGACACCTAAAACCCCGGACGAAATTTGGTTTGTCGAACACCCTTGCGTCTACACTGCAGGGCGAGATGCACACACAACGGCAGCCGTCATTAATGGCATTCCACTGATTCAAGTTGAACGAGGCGGCGACATTACCCTTCATGCACCGGGGCAAATGGTGGTTTATCCGCTTCTGGACCTGCGCCGTCGAAAACTGATGATCAAGCCTTATGTGTCGATTCTGCTCACTACCCTCATAGATACGCTTGCCGACTTTGGCCTTTGCGCCAGCACGCATCCGGGGGCTCCTGGCGTCTATGTTCCGATGGACGGAGGCATGGGTGAATTCAAGGGAAAAGCTAAAATCGCCTCAATAGGCATTCGCGTAAGCCGCGGCTGTACTTTTCACGGTATTGCGCTCAATGTCGATACGGATCTAGCCGGCTTTCGACGAATCGCTCCTTGCGGCTATCGTGGATTGCGAGTCACCGATATGGCCTCTTTAGGCATTCACACCGACCTGCAAACGGTGAAATTGCGTTACCGTTTCCGGCTTCTGGAAGCACTTCAAACAGCTTTCGAAAAACAGACAAAATGACTGAAGAAAAAATTGCCCCGGTTCCGGGAGTGAAACCCGGCAGTTTTGCCGCCTGGTGCGCAAGCTTTCGCCCGAAGACGCTCGGTATTGCAGCCGCGCCCGTCGCCGTCGGCCTAGCCGTCAGCGCCGCTGTGACACATACCTTTGACATCGTTGTTGCTATCGCAACGTTGGCTCTTTCGCTATTGATGCAGGCCATCAGCAATATGGAAAACGATGCGGGCTATACGAAGCGCAGAGCCGAGCGTAAAACACGTAAGGGATTGCCCAGATCGACGGCCAATGGGTGGCTCACCGTGGAGCAGGTCGAGCGCATGATCAAGATTCTCATAGGCGTTGTGGTTCTTGATACGCTTTTTCTAATCTATGTCGGCGGTTGGGTGATGATGGTCATCTCTGCAGCTTCCGTCATTGCCGCCTATGCCTACATGGGAGGTCCCAAGCCCATCGCCTACACGCCATGGGGAGAATTCGTCGTTTTCATTTTTTTCGGTTTGGTCGCCGTTTCCGGTACAGCCTATTTGCAGACAGGTCTCTGGCAAATTGAAGCTATTCTTGCGGGAACCGCGCTCGGATTTATTGCCGCTGCAGTACTTGCCGTCAACAATTATCGAGACGCTGTTCATGATGAAGAAGTCGGACGCAACACACTGGCTGTCTTACTGGGGCGACCTGCGATGGTTGGGGTATATAGCGTTCTGCTCTACGCTCCGTACGCTGTGATTGCAGCTTGCATTGTCTACAACCCCGATGTTTTCGGTTTGGCTCTGTGCTTGTTGGCGCTTCCGAGAACAATCAAGCTTGTGGCCGAATTACCGCTGCGTGAAGGCAACGAACTAAACGCCGTCATGTTCGGCACGGTCAGGCTTGAGCTTTTATTCTCGCTTTGCCTTACCGTGGGCGGTATCGTAAGTGTTCTTTTGAACTGAGGCGTACGGTGAAACAAGGCCGCAGTTTTCAAAAAATTCTGCCGATTTCGCGTGCATCTTTTGTTGATGGCGACAAACCCTTGCCCAAGCCGGCTTGGCTTAAGGTTAAAGCTTCGGTTGCGGGCAGCGCCGAGGATCCGATTCGTTCAATTTTGTCGACATACTCACTTTCGACTGTCTGTCGGGAAGCGACCTGCCCGAACCGTGCCGAATGCTTTGCCAACGGCACCGCTGCTTTTTTAATTCTCGGAGAGCTATGTACGCGACGCTGCGCCTTCTGCGACTTAGCGCACGGAACTCCCCAGCCGCCTTCAAGGGACGAACCGCAGCGTCTTGCACAAGCTGTTAAAGCACTCGGATTGAGCTACGTTGTCATCACGAGCCCGGACAGAGACGATCTCAAAGATGCTGGGGCGGGGCATTTTGCTGCCGTTATCGGAGAATTGAGAAAAACAGTACCGGGCATTGAAATTGAAATTTTGGTTCCGGACTTTAAAAAGAAAGAAGAAATAGCATTGCGAATTCTTTCGGAAGTTCCGCCCGATGTTTTCAATCACAACATCGAAACCGTCCCCAGGCTCTATCGTATTGCCCGTCCCGGAGCGTCTTATGAAGGGTCTTTGTCGCTTCTTGAAGCTTTTGCAAAGCGCAACCCTTCATTACCGACTAAAAGCGGTCTAATGCTCGGTCTCGGAGAGACCGATGATGAAGTCCTGCAGGTGCTCATGGATCTACGCAAGCATGGCGTCGAGCGCCTTACCATCGGACAATATCTGTCCCCTTCTAAAGCGCATCTCCCAGTTCGCCGCTACGTTCACCCGGAGGAGTTTGAACATTGGAAGCATATCGCCCAGGAACTTGGGTTCAAAAAAGCTCATTGCGGCGTTTTTGTGCGCTCAAGCTATCATGCGGCAGAAGACAGCAGTCATGTCGGAATCAACTAAAACGGCGTCGAACTTCACGGAACTGACGTTCCGAGAAGTTGCCGACGCCGAGTAGCGCTAAATTTGTCGAACTATCAGTTCTGAGTCTGAGCTGCCTCTTCGGCCTGCGCCTTATTTTCCTGATTGATCATTTTCATGCGTTCGGCAATGCGCTCCGCACTCATGACTTCACACACGGAAATCACGCGATAAACGCCGCTCGTGCGAGCCGCTACAGTCATAGCAATCGTATTTTCCTGCGGCGTGACAATGCCCATGATATAGACGATGCCGCGGTCGACAATCACTTTCATCTGGCTCAGGTAGACATTATCTTCCATCACCATGCGGGAACGCACCGTCGTCGCAAGTTTGGAATCCTTCATGCGCTGCATCCATCCTGCGCTCGGCTGAACGGCCAATTCATTGACGACGCTGCGTACGCTAAGGCTCTTTTGAGCCGTCTCAGTGACGATGCGCTTAGCCTTCAGTGTCTCAATCTCCCCTGTCAGAAGCACTTTACCGTTGTAAGCCGTCACGGTAATGTGGCCGTCGGGTTCCTTTCCGAGCTGATCACGCAGAGCCTGAGTGATCTCAAGACTCAAGCGCTTTTCGATGACGCCGTCGTTGACAACGGCCCCTGTCGAACGGCGATCGATCATGGTTGACACAGCGGCACCGGTCGCAACAGCTGCTCCGCCCACAACAAGCGGAGCGCATCCGACCATGGCCGTCGTCATAGCCGCCGCACACGACAGAATGCAAAGAGTGCGCTTGAACATCATTAAATTTCTCCGAATAATAAAAAAGAGGTCAAATCGTAATATCGAAAGACTGATAAGCGGGCTTGATCGGTTCAACATCCGGCTGCATCTGCAAAAACGGCTGCAGCCAAGCTTCGTACTTCTGCAGCAGATCTCCCCGCACAGCCAATTTGCGGTCCACGTATTTCAAAGTGTTTTCATGCATCCAACCGCGCAGAACGGCATCAATCTGTTCAAGCTGGCAGTTCAAAAGCGTGGCAATGAAACGTCGCGACGGCACAGACGGTACTCTAACAAAACTTCTCGCCGGCAACTCTGAGATATTTGTAGTGTTTGCGGCTTTCACCAAAACGGTAACAAAAACACCAAGCCGCTCTTGAGGTGAAGCCGCCTGACACACCATTAATCCCAAACGCTCGCAATAAGCCCGACGCAGAGCGTACCGATTGAGTTCATCGTTCCAGCTCGGATCAATTTCGGCAACGCGAAGGAAGATCTCAGGAGCCACCGTGAGCACCTCACAACGGCAAACCGCCCAATAACGCCGAGACAAATTATCCAAAGCATCAATTGCGCGCGTCGTCACTCCGAAACTGTTGGCCGCCGAAAGCGTCAGCATGAAAGGAGAACTCGTCCCGGGATTAATGACACCTTGCGCCAAAAGGCCGCTTTGCACAAAAACAACGCGCTTGAAAAAAGAAGATGTTCCGATCTGATCGCCCCGCATCAATACGGTCTTATGACCGATGCTCATGAGCACTCTGGAGATGCCCGGCGAGAGCCGCGGAGCAAACCAAGGCAAAAGCGTGTCGCAAGACATAAAAATCGGACTAAATAAAAAGCGGACTCGAAATAAGCAACCCCCGTACTGTTGAACGGAGCCTTGCTAATCCTACCACAGGGCAGTTTTTGATCTTGGCTTTTGTGTGAGAGTAATAACTTTTAAGTTATATCGAGCGACAACCATATTGTGGATAACTTTGTGAGTAACTCAAGGATAACTCCCCTGCTTGTGGATAATTTTTTGATTCCTTTTCAGAGCTCATTTTTTACTCACACTCATCCACAGGTTATCCACAGGCTCTTCAATCGGTTATCCATACGCTTATTCACACTGCAACTATTTGATTTTTAATGAAAATTTCAAGTTACCCACAGACTTATCCACAGGTGTGGAAAAGTCTGTTGATAGTGTTGAATCTTGATTTTTCAAGGTTTTAAAAGAAGGAAATTATTTAGGTTGTGAACAAGTTTATCCACAAGTAGTTGAGTCAAAGAGAGGGTGTTTTCATAAACGATATTGGTTAAATTTCTCGGAAACATTCGTCTTTTTCAAGAAAAATATGCAAATTTCATAAAAAATAGCATTTTTAATCAAAATATGCTAAAATTATACAAAATAAAATGATGGAGGCTTCTCATGAAAGCGATTATTACAGTTGTAGGTAAGGACAAAGCAGGTATTGTTGCGGGTGTTGCGACTAAGGTGGCAGAACTTGGCTTGAATATTGATGATATTTCTCAAACAGTTCTTGATGAATTCTTTACCATGATGGCGGTTGTATCATCGGAAGACAAACAAGATTTTACACACCTACGTGCTGAATTGGAAGCCTTTGGTGAGTCATTGAACGTTAAAATCAACATCCAAAGTTCAGCAATTTTTGATGCTATGCACAACTTGTAAGATAGGAGTAGCTTAAAATGGATATTAAACAGGTCACAGAAACCATTGCCATGATTGAGGAGCAGAACTTTGATGTTCGTACCATTACCATGGGGATTTCACTCCTAGACTGTATCGATTCAGATATCGATAAGGCGGCGGAAAAAGTCTATAACAAGATTGTATCTAAGGCTAAGAATTTGGTAGCTGTTGGTGACGAGATTGCGGCTGAACTTGGTATTCCGATTGTTAATAAACGTGTGTCTGTTACTCCGATCTCAATCATCGGTGCGGCAACAGATGCAACAGACTATGTTAGACCGAGCAGCTAAGGAGATCGGTGTTAACTTTATTGGTGGTTTCTCTGCACTCGTTCAAAAGGGCTACCAAAAAGGTGATGAGATTCTTATTAATTCTATTCCACGTGCGCTTGCAGAGACTGATTTTGTCTGCTCATCTGTCAACATTGGTTCAACAAAGACTGGTATTAACATGACAGCGGTACGTGACATGGGACGTA
>USBS01000011.1 GCA_900552915.1 uncultured Sutterella sp.
AAAAGAGCCGCACGTCGGCTCGCTCGAGCCCCGTCGCGTACATCTCCGGATGCTTATCGATGAACACCTGAATCATCAGAACCGACGCAGCGATCAAAAGCACCGAAGGAATGGAGGAAATCGTCGTGTAGACATACTGAATCGCGTCATCGACCTTGCCCTTGAAGTAACCTGCGGCAATGCCGAGCGTCACGGCAAAAGGCAGCGTCGAAAACGTGGCCAGCAGTCCGATTGCAAAAGCCGTGCGAATGCTCTTTATGGCGCTGTAGAGCACATCGTTGCCGGTGGCATCGGTGCCGAACGGATGCCATACGGGCCAAACAAACGCCAGAACGCAGCCCGCAAATAGCGTAAAGAGCCACACCAACACCGCCGGACGCCAGGGATTGTCGCGGGAGGTAACGGAAACGAGGGCCGTCCGAAAGCCTCTGCGTCCGATCGCTGCAGCCACCGCGGCAATCGCAAGCCATCCGGCCAGCACACCCACTGCTCCCGTCATCACGCCCATTTCGACTTTGCGGAAAAGCGACAGCATCGGCTTATCCTCATTGACACCCGTACCGGCGCCTTTGAGTTTTGCATGGATGCGTCTGGGGCCTTCGTCGGTAACAACCGTCGTTTTATCGAAATCGCGCAGCGCAAATGGCGCCGAATAGCTGCGTTCGCGACCGGCAATCTTTTCGCCGACAAGAGCGTCGAGAAGCGATACCGTTTTGGTGTCCCACGCCGCCGCAGCCGACTCGCCCGCCGCAGGCAGCGCTCGGCGGTAGTGCACGCTGTCGGCAAGGGCAAGACTGAAAAACACCGAAAGCACGGCCGCCGCGGCGACCGCCGTTTTATTGTTGAGCACGGCTCGCCACTTGCGGGCCAGTTCCTCGGTTTTGAATACGTAGCGAACGTACAACGCCAACCCCAGCACCAAAAGCCAGAGCACCGCATCCGTCCAAAGAAACACAAACTTCACGCCCATCTCAGCCATTCCTTATTTCAAACGAATGCGCGGATCGGCAATCGTATAGGCAACATCGGTCAGAATCAGCCCCAAAACATAAGCGGCAGTCCCGAGAAACACCATGGCGCGTACGATCGAGAAGTCCTGCGCGTTGATGGCGTCGATCGTGTAGGAGCCGAGTCCAGGGATTCCGAAGAAGCTCTCCATGATGAGGCTTCCCATAAAAAGCATCGGAAAGACGGCCACGGTGCTTGTGAGAATCGGCAGCAGCGCGTTTCGCAGCACGTGCACGAACATCACGCGCGCTTCCGAGGCACCCTTGGCTCGAGCCGTGCGCACATAGTCCTTGCCGATTTCCTCGAGGAACATCGCGCGATACAAAAGCGTGTCGCTGCCCAAGCGAGAAAAGATGCCGATTGCCACAGGCAGAATCAGAAAGACCGCCATGCGCCAGCCGTCCATATAGCCCGAGACCGGCACAAGCCGCAGCGTCTTGGCAAAAAGCCACTGCCCGAGAATGATGTAGAAAAGGCTTGAAACACTCATCACCGTCACGGCAAAAGCCACCGCCGCCCATTCGAGCTTCGTGCGCCGCACGAGCACCACCATGAGCGAAAAGACGAGCATCACAAAAACGCCCAGAATAAAAGTCGGAAGCGCAAGCGCCAGTGAAGGACCCACACGTTCCGATATTTCCCGGTTGATGCTTCGTCCTGCATCCGAAAGCCCCAAATCTCCCTTCAAAAGCGGAACGGAACGCTCATAGAACACGGTCTTGGTGATTTTCTCGATGCCCTGCGCCTGCTCGTTAAAGACAAGCGGCAGGTCATAGCCGTGCGCGGCCTTCCAGTTTTCGATTGCTTCGGCCGTCACGTAGCGTCCGCCGATCGCCAGCCGCGCCATATCGTCGGGCGTATTGACCGCAAAAAAGAGAGCGAACGTAATGGCGTTGACGCCGAGCAGAATCAGAAATCCGTAAGCGATGCGCCGCACAATGTAGCCGATCATTGCCCGCCTCCCTCAACGGCCGTCTTCATGCGGCTTTTGCGCATATGACTTCGTACAAGCCAGACGAGCGCAGCCGCTGCAGCCGCTATTAAAACCAGCGGCCAGACGATGGGAGCATTCCAAGCGCGGATTTGCTCAATGCGTTCGTCGGCATCGATTCTCATGTACTGAATATTGTTTCGAATCATCTGCGTGGGCTTGGCGTTTTTCACCCAATGATGCAAAGCCGCTGCCGAGGTCGGAAAGTAACCGAAGCTCCAGGGGGCATCCTTTTGAACAATGCGGATCATTTCATCGATCACTCTTGCCTTCTCGGGGCCGTTTTCTAGATTTCTCAGCGATTCGAAAAGCCTGTCGAAACGCTCATTTCGGTAGTTGCTCGCGTTTTCGCCCGCACCGTTGACAGCCTTGCTGTTGGGGCCGTACAAAAGCGTAAAGAAATTCTCGGCGTCCGGATAATCCGCCAGCCACCCCCAGTAATAAATCTGAGCCGAGCCCTTGGCCATCTTGTCCTGGAAGCGGTTGTAATCGGTTGCGCGGATTTCAAGCTGAATGCCGATCTTGGCAAACTGTCGAGCCGTCCAGTCCAAAAACGACTTGGATCCCGCGCTTGTTCCCTGCCAATCGAAATTGAGCACCAAAGGTCTTCCGGTTTCGGCATCGCGTCCGTCGGGGTAACCGGCTTCAACCATGAGTTTTTTTGCTTCTTCAATGGAGCGCCGCTTTACGCGGCCGTCTTCGTCGCGCTTAAAAACCACAGGGTTAAAAGCCGAGGGACCGTCGTCGCGCCACCCGAAAAGCCCCGGAGGCAAAGGTCCGTGAGCAGTCTGCCCCTGTCCCTTTTCAAAAATCGCGATCTGTTCCTCCCAATCCAGAGCTATTGAAATCGCCTGTCGCAACAGTCGATTGCGGCGTGCCTCTTCGGGCGTTTTACCCGCTCCTACAACGGGATCGAGCCAATTGAAACCGATGTACCAAAGATTGGCTTCCACAGCCGTCGGAAACTGCAGGCGCTTTTCTTTGTATAGCTTTTCCTTGACGGGATCGTCGCCCATGGCCACGATGAAGCCCTGTCCCACGTCAAGCCGGGTAATTTGCGGGCTGTCATAGTAGCCCTGCAGGAATTTGGACTGCGTCGGAACCGCCTCTTTTTCCATCGTCATGACGATGCGATCGATAAACGGCGTCTTCTTGCCGCAGTCGACAAGAAAACCGCTGCGTCGGTCGGCCTCGCTTCCTTCGCAGGGATAAACAAGTCCCCGGTAATTGGGGTTGCGCTCAAGAATATGTTCGCGGTTTTGCTTGGAAACGGTGAGCATGTAGGGCCCCGTTCCCACAGGCCAGGTATCGAGCGAAATATTGTTTTCCGCAAACCCCGGATTGGCGTAGAAGGCTTCCGCCTCCCAAGGCATGGGAGCAAAAAATGCCATCGCCATCCAGTTGTCGAACTGCGGATACTTGCCTCGGATCGTGATCTGCAGCGTATGGTCGTCCAGCGCCCGTACGCCTTCGCAGTCAAACTGCGTCAAGTCCAAGCGCTCAAAACGTGCCCCCTCTTTTTTCTTTTTTTCCAAGACCTCGGCAATATCGGAGGCAAGTTTGTCGAAACCGACAATGTAAGCGCGCAAAATACCGAAAGCGGGGCTCACAACCGCAGGCGAAGCAATGCGCTTGATGCCGTATACGTAGTCGTGAGCGGTCAGTTCGCGCGTACCGCGCTCGGGCAGCTCCAAGGGACTCGAAAGCGCACGGGCCCGTTCGGGTTCGAGCGTAAGACACAGAGGTTCCCCGTCTTCATCCTTGGCAAAGGCCGGATGCGGAGCAAACAAGATGCCCTTTCGGATGGGAATTGTGTAGACGGAGTAAGCAATCTCGGCCGTATCGGCCGTTGCCGGCAGCTCTTTTTTGTCGGCACTCAGATACACGGGTTTGACGACGGATTCCGCGGCAAGCGGCATCAACGTGTAAGGACGCTTTAGGTATTCGTAGCCGTAAAGCGGCTCATAGATGCCGTAGGTGTAGATCGTTTCGTCGCTCGAATAGGACACCTGCGGATCGAGCGTTTTGGGACTGCGGCCGGAAAAAGTGGAAAAAAGCGTATTGGACGCATAGTCGGCAAGCGGCCGAGGCGCATTAACCGGTTCGGTGCATCCTGCGGCAAGCACGGCTGCAACAAACGCTGCCGACACTGTCAGGACCTTAGCCAAACTAGAAATTTTTCCAATAGAAATAAACACTTAGCGTACTTTCAAAAAATTCGATGCCGGTTCGCGTGCCCGCGCGCAATCCAATATACTTGCGGCTCAACGGTTTGTCGGCGCAGCAAGCACCCGGCCAACGACTTTGCTTGCGCCGTTGCGATCCCTTATTGTGAACGATTTTCGGCGTCCGCACCGAGCCGAGCGCGGGCGCTTTTGTTGCATGACTGAAAAAATTTATTCGTATCCTGTCCGCATCTACTGGGAAGATACCGATGCGGGCGGCATTGTCTACCACGCCAATTACCTGCGGTACATGGAGCGGGCGCGCACGGAATTTTTGCGCACGCTGGGTCTCGAGCAGCGCAAGATGCAGCTCGAGGGTTCGCCGGTGATCGTCGTGAGCAACATGGACATTCGCTTTGTGCGTCCGGCCGTTTTGGACGACGCACTCACCGTACAGACTCGCATCAAGCTGCTGCGTCGCGCCTCCGTCGTTTTCGAACAAACCATTGTGCGCGGTGAAGAAACAATCTGCACGGCCCAGGTTCGCTGCGCCTCCGTCGACATGAAGACCGGAATGCCCACGCCGACGGACGAGCGCATTCTGGCCGCGCTCGAACCTTACGCGCCCGAAAACTCGATTTAACCCGATTCGAACTGCTTCCAACGCATATTTAGCCGAACATGACTTCTGCCGATCTTTCCATCATCACGCTCGTACTGAATGCTTCCATCGTCGTCAAATGCGTCATGGTCATCCTTTTGCTCGCTTCGCTTTCGAGCTGGGCCACGATTTTCTCCAAGATGCTTGTGCTCTCGCGCAGCTTGCGCCAGACCGACGATTTCGACAAGCGCTTCTGGTCGGGGCTCGATCTTGCCAAGCTCTATGAGACCGCAAGCGCACGACCGGAGCGCACCGGAGCGCAGGAGCGAATGTTTGTTGCCGGCATGAATGAATTTCTGAAAATGCCGGGGCGTCCTGCCGACGAAGTTCTGTCGGGCGTGCGCCGCAGCATGAGCGCCACGTATCAGCGCGAAATGGATGCGCTTGAAAAGGGACTACCGATGCTCGCTTCCATCGGCTCGGTGTCGCCGTTTATCGGTCTCTTCGGCACCGTATGGGGCATCATGGACGCCTTTACGGGGCTCTCGAGCCTTGAAAACGTGTCCTTGGCCGTCGTTGCTCCCGGCATCGCCGAAGCGCTTGTCGCAACCGCCGTCGGTCTTTTTGCCGCCATTCCGGCCACTGCCGCCTACAACCTCTTTGCCAACCGCATCGAACGGCTCAGCAACCGCTTCGAGAGCTTCAGCGAAGAATTCCTCAACATCCTCGCGCATCAGCGCTAAAACACTCGAACGGAGACTCGCAATGGCTTTGCGAAATCAATCCGGACGCAGAAAGCGCCGCCTGATGAGCGACATGAACGTCGTTCCCTACATCGACGTGATGTTGGTTCTGGTGGTGATTCTGATGGTCGCCGCCCCCTTTGTGAATCCTTCGGTCGTAAACCTGCCTTCCGTTCGCAAGGCAGGCAAAGCTCCCGCGGAAAACATTCAGGTCGTGGTGCACGCCGACAGCCGTCTGTCGATCAAGACCAAATCGGGACTTCACCCGGTCGACATGCCTCAGCTTGTCAACAACGTCAAGGCTGCGCAAGCCGGACTCGCCACCCCCGTCGTGATTGCCGCCGACCGCGACGTGCGCTACGAGCAGGTGATCGACGTCATGAAGGCGCTGCAGAGCGCCGAAGTTGAGCGCGTCGGTCTGGCACTTCAGATCGAGGGCGCACGTCAATGACCGAAGAACGCCGTCCGGTTCGTCCTGGCAACCAGCGAGGCTTCGACATCCCGGTGGGGCTCATCGCCGCCATCGGGGTGCATGCGCTTCTGTTTCTAGGATTGTTCACCGTCTTTCAGTGGCGGACCGAACCCGAATCCTTCTACGCAGAACTGTGGTCGCCTGAAGACGCTTCGGGCGAAAGCGTGGCGGGCAAAGCACCCGAAACGCCCGATGTTCCTTTGCCTAAAGACAAGGACGCCCAGCCTCAGCCCGATCCTCAAGAAGAGCAGGCCAAGCGTCTGGAGGAGGAGCGTCTGGCTCAGGAAAAACTCGAGCAGGAAAAGCTCAAGCAGCAGCGTCTGGAGCAAGAGCGCATCGAACAGGAGCGTCTAGAACAAGAACGCCTGGAACAGCAGCGTCTTGAACAAGAACGGCTCGAAAGAGAGCGTCTGGAGCAAGAGAGGCTTGAACAGGAAAGACTTGAGCAGGAACGTCTTGCCGAGCAAAAGCGCCTTGAAGAGGAACGCGCCGCCGAAGAAGCCCGTCGAGCCGAGGAAATCCGGCTTGCGGAGGAAAAGCGCTTAGCCGAAGAGAAACGTCTGGCCGAAGAAAGGCAGCGTCTCGAGGAAGAAAAAAAGCGGCTCGAGGAGCAGAAGCGTCTAGAGGAGCAAAAGCGCCTCGAAGAGGAAAAGAAGCGTCAGGAAGAAGAAGCCCGCCGTCTGGAAGAGCAGCGCAAGGCCGAGGAGGCACGCAAGGCTGAAGAAGCTCGGATCGCCGAAGAAAAGCGCATTGCGGAAGAAAAGAAGCGCAAGGAAGCCGAGCGACGTGAACGCATCCGCCGCGAAAAGGCCGAGCAAAAGCGAATTGCCGACGAAATGCGGCGAGCCGAGCTCGCCCGCATCACGGGAGCCCCTCAGGTGCAGTCGGGACAAGTGGGAAAAACCACCGGAACACCCGGAACACGCGTGCGAAACGTCACCGGCACCGCTTCGGCTCAGTATGCCGCAAGCGTCATCGCCTGCATCCGTCCGCACATCTTCTTTGCCGTGCCGCCGGGAACCGTTCGCGGCCAATACACGGCCGTCTATCAGGTCAGCTTGCTGCCCAACGGAGAACAAGCCCGTGCGCCGCAGCAAATCAAGAGCTCGGGCCTGACCTCGTACGACCGTGCTGTCGAAATCGCAATCCGCAAGTGCAATCCGTTCCCGCGGCCCAAAGAGCTGAACACTCCGCTGCCGCGCAGCATGCAGATTACGTTCGACCCCGTAGAGGACAACTCAAATAAGTAACTGCCAAAATGCTTCCGATCGTCGTCGCGTCGGAAGCATTTTTTCTTTATCCCGCTAAACTCGCTGCAGACCATAAATTTGCAAGGAGCGTCGCATGCAGCTCACCGTCGTCGTCGAAAACCAAACCAGTTCTCAGCAGCTGCTTGCCGAATGGGGCTACTCGGCCTGGCTTCAGACCGACGAAGCCGTCGTGCTGTTGGATACCGGCGGCATTCAGCACACGCTGCAGCACAACCTTGCAGTCCTGGGGTTGAATGCAAAGCGCATCACGGACCTGGTGCTCTCGCACGGCCATTTCGACCATACCTCGGGCGTTATGGACGTACTGCGCTTGTCGCCTGCCGCGCGCGTTTGGGCAGCGCCCTCGATTGCCCGCGAACGCTTGGGCGACGCCGACGCAGGCCGCGCTTCGGGAGGCGGTGCGCTGCTCTCCGGCCTTTCCTTTACGCCGATCGATCCGTATGTACAGGTCGCGCCGGGCGTGACGGCCTTTACGGTTCCGCAAGCCGAGCGCGATCCCCGTTGGGTGTGCTCGCACCATATGTTCGAGCGAAACGAGCACGGCGAAATCGTTCCCGATACGTTTGACGACGACGTCTCCCTATTGGTGCAGACGGACAAAGGCGCCTCGGTTCTGTTAGGCTGCGCACACGCCGGACTTCCCAACATTCTCGGCTACGCGAGCCGTACGTTCGGCATCGATTGCTTTGACACGGTAATCGGCGGCACGCATTTGTGCGGTGTACGTGACGGCGACTATCCGCTGTGGATGCAAGAGCTGTCCGGATACCGCGTCAAACATTGGCGACCGTGCCACTGCACGGGCTTTAAGGCCGCCGCCAAGCTTGCCGAAGCGTTCGACGACGTCGATTGGGCCGCTGCCGGCACCGTGCATTTACTCTAACCGGAGAGCTTGGCAAACTCGATCGGCACTTCGCCTTTTTGCGCCAGATGGCGGGCTCGCAGCTGACCGCAGCCGCCTTCGATGTCCTGTGCGGCGCTGTCCCGCAGCGTCGCCACGATGCCTGTGCGGCGGAGCACTGTGATGAGATCTTCGATGTGCGGCCGTGCCGGCCGCTTGAAGTCGCTTCCTTCGGTGGGATTGACGGCAATGAAATTGACCATGGCGTAACGCCCCTTGAGAAGCTCGGCAAGACGTTCGACCTCTTCAAAGGTGTCGTTGATGCCTGCCAAAAGCGTCCACTCGATCTGAGCCGGGTATTTGGTTGCCTCCGCATAGGAGAGGGTGCGCTCCAGCAGATGTTCGGGCGTAAACGCCGGGGCATTTTTCAGAAGTTTTTTCCGCTTTTCAAAATCGGTCGTATGCAGCGACAAAGCCAAGGCCGGCTTGACCGACCACGTCGCAAGCGCGTCGAATAATCGATCGTCTCCCACGGTCGAAACCACAATCTGCTTGTGCGCAAGCCCGGCCACATTGCCGATGAATTCCACCGCTTCTTGGACGGCCGGCAGATTGTGCGAGGGTTCGCCCATTCCCATCAGTACGACCTTCTTGATATCGGATTTGACGCGGGTTGCGACTACATACTGCGCGGCAATTTCTGCACTTGAAAGCTGTCTTTGAAGCCCGCCTCTGCCGGTCATGCAGAAAGCGCAGCCTACAGCACACCCCACCTGCGTGGAAATGCACAGCGCTTGTCTGGGCAATAAAACCGCCTCCACGCAGGCGCCGTCGGGCAGCATGACCAACAGTTTTCCGCTTTCGGCCTGCCGGCTTTCCTGCAGATCGAATCGAGCCAGAGACTGCAGTCTTTCTTGGAATTCAGGCATTCTCGCTTCAAGCGCTTGGGGAAAACTCGCATGCCCCTGCGACTGCCACGGAGCCAGTCCGAGCCAGGCACGCCAAAGACGACGAATATGCGTCGGCTTGGCTCCAAGCTCCGTGAATTCCTTTTCAAATTCGCTCAGGTGCAGTGATCGCGGCATAAATCTTCCAAACGGCATTCGATTGAGTGCATCTGCCGGTTTCGTTGTCTCGACAACGACCGGCGCCCGGATTATGCCTTGCCGGCAGGACAAACCGAATCGGCGGTCGAAGGACTCAAACGTTTTGTTGCATTTTCTCGCGCAAACTCATTTTCGGCAAAGTTTTTTTTGTCAAAATGCCGCACCTTTCCCTGGAAAGGCTCTTGAATTTCGACCCGTTTATATCTATCTACCTCTCGCACTCCGAAAAAATGGAACGCATGTTTGAACGCACTTTTTATGCCGCCCGGTGGTTCTTGGCCCCCGTTTTTCTAGGGCTGTCGCTTGCGCTGATTGCGCTAGCCATCAAATTTTTCCAGGAGATCTTCCACGTGCTGCCGCATGTGATCTCCATGAGCGAATCCGACCTGATCCTCTCGCTGCTCTCCCTCATTGACATGGGTCTGGTGGGCGGCCTGATCGTCATGGTGATGTATTCGTCCTACGAGAACTTCGTTTCGCGCATGAATCTTGACGACGCCAAGGACGAAAAGCTCGGTTGGCTCGGCAAGATGGATGCCGGCTCCTTGAAGAACAAAGTAGCCGCAAGCATCGTTGCCATTTCGTCGATTCACCTGCTGCGCATCTTTATGGACATTCAGGCGATATCCAACGACAAGCTTTTGTGGTACGTGGTCATTCACCTGACATTCGTGCTCTCGGCCTTTGTGATGTGCTGCATCGACATCATCACCAAAAAGTCGCACTGACCTACTGCAGTCCCAGTTCCTGAAGCTTGCGCGTAAGCGTATTTCTCCCGACGCCAAGCTTCTGGGCTGCCTCGATTTTCTTGCCGTGCGTGAAGCCGAGAGCCGCTTTGTAAACCGCCGTTTCAAAAGCGCGGCTTAATTTATCCATAGCGCGCGGCGTATTGTCCGTCAAAAGCTGCGTCACCACTTCGGAGAGCTGATCGGTCCAGCCGCCTGCCCGATGCGTCATTGCAGACGCCGCGCTCTCGGACTGTGCCGAAGCTCTCGCCGTCTTGAATTCAAACGGAAGATCGTCGGGACGAATCCACTGCGACGGCGCCATCACGGTAAGCCAATTGCAAAGGTTTTCCAACTGACGCACATTGCCCGGGAACGGGAAGCGCCGAATGACTTCAAGCGCTTCCGGCGTCAGACGCTTGCGGTCCGTTTTGAGATTGGCAGCCGCTGCGCTCAGAAAGTGATCGGCAAGTGCTTCGATGTCTTCCGTTCGATCGCGTAAAGGCGGCAGCTGCAGGTGAATGACGTTGAGTCGGTGATAAAGATCTTCTCGGAAGAGCCCCTGCCGCACACGCTCCTCCAGATTTTGGTTGGTTGCGGCAATAACGCGCACGTCGGCCTTGATCGACTGCGTACCGCCGACGCGATAGAAATAGCCGTCGCTTAACACGCGCAGCAGACGCGTCTGCAGATCGGCCGGCATATCCCCGATTTCATCCAAAAAGAGCGTGCCGCCCTTGGCCTGTTCAAAGCGGCCGTACTGCAGCTGATTGGCTCCCGTAAAGGCGCCTCGCTCATGTCCGAACAGTTCGCTTTCAAGCAGTTCCCGGGGAATGGCCGCCGTGTTGATCGCCACAAAGGGCGCCTTGCTGCGCAAACTGTGCTGATGCAGCGCCCGAGCCACCACTTCCTTGCCGGTGCCGGACTCACCCGTCAAAAGCACCGTCACATTGCTGTGCGCCAGCCGCCCGATGGCCCGAAACACCTCCTGCATGGCACGCGACTGGCCGATGATTTCGGCGTGTCGTGTCTTTTCCTCCTGCGCCGAGTCGCTCTCCTGGGCGCTTTCGGCAACCGAGCTTTCTTCGCGGGCGCGGCGCAGCAGTTCGATGGCGCCGTTGATGTCAAAGGGCTTAGCCAGATATTCGTAGGCTCCTCCCTGAAATGCGCTCACGGCGCTATCGAGGTCGCTGAAGGCCGTCATGATGATGACGGGCAAACCTGGGTACTTCCCTTTAACGAAGGCCAGCAGATCCAGGCCGCTCATGTCGTGCATGCGAATGTCGCTCAAAAGAACCGACGGCACATCGCTTTCGAACGCCTTGACGACGTCGGCGGCCGATTCAAACAAACGAAACGGCATCTGTGCGCGCGTGAGTGCTTTTTCAAGCACCCAACGAATCGAGCGGTCATCGTCCACAACCCAAATCTGTCGCATGTCTTCTTCTCAATTAATTGATCGGTTCACCCAACGGAAAGAGCAGGCTGAAATCCGTACAGCCCGGACGGCTGTCGACTTCAATCGAGCCGCCGTGACGCTCCACATACGTCTGCACAATCGAAAGTCCCAACCCCGTGCCGCCATCGCGCCCCGTCACCAACGGATAAAAAATCTTTTCCCGGATGCGCTTGTCGATGCCGGGACCGTTGTCGATTACATGCACATTGACGGCTAAGCGGTAGCGCTTGCGCTGAATCGTGCACTGACGGGCAATGCGTGTCTTGAGCGTAATTTCCAGCCGTCCCGCCTCAATAAGGCGCTTTCCGGCTTCGGCCGCATTGCGCATGAGATTGAGAAACACCTGGATGAGTTCTTCGGTATCGCCCGTAATCGGCGGCACCGAAACGTCGTAGTCGCGATTGACGTTAAGTCCTGCCCCGAATTCAACGCTCACAAGATTGCGTACGCGTTCGAGCACCTCATGCAGGTTGACCTCCGTTAAGTGCGGCTCGCGTCGGTAGGGCTGAAGAAGTCTGTCGACCAACCCCTGCAGACGGTCGGCTTCCGCAATGATGACCTCGGTGTACTCGCGCTGATCGCGATCCTGCAGTTCGGCTTCCAAAAGCTGGGCTGCACCCCGGATGCCGCCGAGCGGGTTTTTCACTTCGTGAGCAAGGTTGCGCAAAAGCGAACGCGTTGCCTCTCCCATCCCAGCTTCCTGCTCCTGTCGGATGCTTTGAATGGCTTTTTGTACCGGCACAATTTCCAAAAGCACGCTGCTTTCGCTTTCGGCAATGCTCGAAAGCATGATTTGCACAGGTTCGGGGTCGGCAAGCGGCCGACGCAGTTCGGTTACGGCCGTATAGGGAACAAGCTTTTGGTCCTTGTCGGCAAAGCGCTCGGCCCATTCGCGCACATGTGCAATCAAGAGTCCGATGTCGGTTCCCTTGAGATTGCGCCGCGAGCAGCCGATGAGCATTTCTGCCGCGGTGTTGCACCAGAGCACGCGCGCATAGCGATCGAGCACCACGACACCCGTGGACAACAAGTCCGCCGCAGCCTGAAGCCGCGCGTAAAAGGTACTGCCGCCTCGGCTCATTACCGGACACTCCCGCAATCATGCGCCTTCAAGGAGAAGCGCTGAAATGGAAAAAGCCGCACGGGCGCCGCGAAGACTCTCACCTTCTCGGCGTCCGGCAGACAGACGACCGTCCGGACTGCACCGCAGGCGCGATCCGGAGGTCCGATCTACTCATCAGCAGGAGTAGTACATCTCGTACTCGACCGGATGCACGGCGCAGCGGTAGCGATCGACTTCGCGGCTCTTGAGGTTAAGGTACGCATCGATCAGATCGTCGCTGAACACACCGCCGCGAGTGAGGAATTCACGATCCTTGTCGAGGTATTCCAGAGCCTGGCTCAATTCGGAACAGACCGTCGGGATCTTGGCATTTTCTTCCGGCGGCAGGTCGTACAGATTCTTGTCGGCGGGTTCGCCCGGATGGATCTTGTTCTGAATGCCGTCGAGGCCGGCCATCAGCATCGCGGAGAAGGAAAGATAGGGATTGGCCGTCGGATCGGGGAAGCGCACTTCAACGCGGCGAGCCTTAGGGCTTGCGACGTGCGGAATACGCAGAGAAGCCGAACGGTTGCGAGCGGAATAAGCGAGCTTCACCGGAGCTTCATAGCCCGGCACCAAACGCTTGTAGGAGTTGGTGGTCGGGTTGGTGAAGGCGTTCAAAGCACGCGCGTGCTTGATGATACCGCCGATGTAGTAGAGCGCCAGTTCGGAAAGACCCGCATAACCGTTGCCGGCAAAGAGGTTCTGATCGTCCTTCCAGATGGACTGATGCACGTGCATGCCCGAGCCGTTGTCGCCGAACATGGGCTTGGGCATGAAGGTTGCAGTCTTGCCGTAGGCGGCAGCCACGTTCCAGATCGTGTACTTCATGATCTGCAGCCAGTCGGCGCGCTTGACAAGGGTCGAGAAGCGCGTACCGATTTCGCACTGGCCGGCGGCACCCACTTCGTGATGCTGCACCTCGCAGGGCACACCCTGCTGCTCGAGCAGCGTCACCATTTCGGCGCGGATGTCGGCAAGCGTGTCGACCGGGGGAACGGGGAAATAGCCGCCCTTAAACGGAGCGCGGTGGCCGAGGTTGCCGCCTTCGTATTCGATCTGGCTCGCCCAGGGGCCTTCTTCGGAGAAGATCTTGAAGAAGGTGTTGTTCGGTTCGTTGGCGTAGGTAACGGCGTCGAAGATGAAGAATTCGGGTTCGGGACCGAAGAAAGCCTTGTCACCGATGCCCGTGCTCTTGAGATAATTTTCCGCACGGCGGGCAAGCGAACGCGGATCGCGCCCGTAGCCCTTGCCGGTATCGGGCTCAAGAACATCGCAAGTGAGAATGAGCGTGTTCTGTTCGCGGAACGGATCCATGCGGGCCGTATCAGGATCCGGCATGAGGATCATGTCGCTTGCTTCAATGCCCTTCCAGCCTTCCATGGACGAGCCGTCGAAAGCCTGACCGTCTTCGAACGTGTCTTCGGTGAGCTGATGGGCCGGAACGGTCATGTGCTGTTCTTTGCCGCGGGTGTCGGTCAAGCGGTAGTCGACGAATTTGACGTCGTTGTCTTTCACCATCTGCAGAACGTCTGCGGGCGAGGTCATGATTGTTTTCTCCTAAATTCGGAAATGATCTGTCTGCTGCGGTGTTGCAAAACTCCGCTGCCGATACGCAAAGCAAATTTCATGCCAAATCCCGCGATCCCCTAAAACAACCGACGGGAAAGGCGAGCGCGGCATATTCGCCCTGAATTGTACGGCCTGACGCACGCTTTTGGTGCATTTGCGGATGTTGCTCCCCCTCTTTTTGGTGCGTCCCGGTGCGTATTCCTTGCGACAGGTCAAGCTTGCACTTGCCTGTAAAGCTACCTTTTTCAGCGTCGACCGCATAAAATGCGTCTTCGCTCATACGGGGGTGCTCTGGTTTCGACGGGGTGCAGGACGCCGTACGATGCATGCCGAGGTCTAGTCTCCTCGCTAAACAACTAGAAAAAAATAAACGCCAACAACGAGCGTTTCGCTCTCGCCGCTTAATGCCGCGAGCGATGCACTGAGTGGTCGCAGGCTCAGGTCGGGTAAAACCGGCAGCATCGTCATTTCACTGTGACTGGAAGCTGACGGAGCCGTGACGGCAGTTTCGAGATCCAAGCGGCTGGCTGTCTGAAGGCCCGTTCAACGGCACAGCAGACAGTGAGAACTCAAAATAGTTGAACTAAGCATGTAGATTCGACGGAAAAATCGCTTCGGACGCGGGTTCAATTCCCGCCACCTCCACCAATTCCACACGCCTCGCCGTGTTAACACGGTATCGCACCCAGAAACAGTAGCCGAAGGTTGAATTGACAAAGCCGTTGCCATTTTCAAACGGCAAATCGGGAAAACTTCCGCCTCACACTGAATAACAATTCAGCACGAAAGCTCGGAGCACAGGCAAAATTACTCCGTGCGTGCCTGTCAATCATCCTTGCCTACACAGAATGTCCACCCCAAAAGAACGTCTTTTGCGTTGTTGCTCGCTGAACGCAGTCATGGCTGCGGCCTTGACGCTCGCCTTGCCTTCGGCGTGGGCTTTTGACGTTCGGGTGGAGGGTTTGACGGGAGCTCCGAGCGACAATGTCGAGGCCATGCTCACACCGATTCGCAACCGCGCCTCGCCAAAAGCTCGACACACATACCGCTCGCAGGTCGACAAATCCATTCGAAACGGCCTTGAAGCCCTCGGGTACTACCAATACGAAATCCGCTACCGTTGGGAAAAACCGAAAGCGCAAAGCAATTCGGTCGACCGCTCCGATGAAAAGGATGAGGCCGATCGATCCGCACAAGGCGAACCGGACGCCGAAACTACAAATAACCAAGCCGTCGACAACAAGGACAAACAGAAGTCCTCGAGAAGTGAGAGAACCACTTTGGTTGCGCGCGTCAAACTCGGCGAACCGATGCGCATCAAAAAAGCCACTCTGACGATCGAAGGCTCCGAAATTGAAGACTATTCCAAATTCAAACGTCTTCAGAGAAAGCTCCCCAAGCAAGGTTCGCCGCTCAACCACGGCGAGTATTCGGACTTCAAAGCATCCGTCGAGCGAACCGCCATGCGCTACGGCTACTTCGACGGTGAATTCATCACAAGCGAACTGTTGGTGAATGCCGATACCAACGAAGCCGAATGGCTCTTGGTTTACGATCCGAAAGAACGCTACTCTTTCGGCGAAGTCACCTTCAAGGGCAGTCAAATCCGCGAGCCGATTCTGCACAACATCGTGCCCTTTAAGGAAGGCGACCCGTACTCCTCAGACGATATTGCCGAATTAAACCGGCGGCTTTCCGCTACCGGCTGGTTCAATTCGATTATGGTTTCGCCCGACATTCGTGCCGGGCGCAAATCCGAGAACCACGAACTTCCGGTCAACACTCGAGTTTCGCCGAAAATTCGCAATTCCGTCGAAACCGGACTCGGCTACTCCACCGACGTCGGTCCTCGCGGGAAACTGACCTGGAAAAAGCCTTGGATCAACGATTCGGGACACAGCATCCAGGCAGCAGGCGACGTTTCCAAACTCGAGCAGATGCTTGACTTCACGTACAAGCTTCCGCTTGAGGAAAACGCGCTTGAGCACTTCTGGCTTTTCAGCGGCGGCTACAAGCACGAAGACCTCAACGACACAAAAGCCGACACCGCGACCCTAGCCGTCACCCGCCGTTGGGAACCCTACGAAGGCTGGCAAAAGGGGGTGTCGCTCAAATGGCGCACGGACGACTTCACGCAGGCATCGGTCGAAAACAAGACCATGATGATCTACCCGGAGTTCTCGTTGTCGCGTACGCGCAGCCGCGGCGGGCTGATGCCCAAATGGGGAGACTCCCAACGGTACACCGTCGGCTACGCCAACCAAATGTGGGGCTCGGACATCGATGCGCTGATGCTTGAGGCTCAATTCGTTCTCATACGCACGTATGCACGCAATCACCGCTTTGTGCTTCGATCACACGTCGGCTGGATCGAAACGGGCGATTTCGATCAGGTTCCGCCCGATCTTCGTTTCTTTGCCGGCGGCGACAGAAGCATCCGCGGCTACGACTACGAGTCCATTTCTCCCGAGGATTCCAACGGAGAACTGACCGGTGCGTTGAAAATGGTCACCGGCAGCTTCGAGTATCAAATGCGTGTCACCGGAAAATGGTGGGGCGCTGTATTCCTCGACGTGGGGCGGGCCGACAACGATTTCGAATTCTCCAATCTGAAAAAAGGTGCCGGCATCGGCGTACGCTGGGAATCACCCTTAGGGCCGATTAAGCTCGACATCGCCAAGCCTGTTGGCGATTCCGATGAAAACGGCATTCAGTTCTACATCGGTCTGGGACCTGAGCTATGAGCGTTGCAAAAAAGGTATCGATCGGCGTTCTGGGCTTTGCCGGAGTATTGGCTCTCGGGCTGGGTGTTTTGCTGGGCACAAACCCGGGGCTGCAGGTTGTCAAAAACGTCCTGGAGAAGTCCGTTGCCGGCTTTAAGGCCGAGGCACTCGAAGGCTCTGTCTTTCACCTCAAGGCAAAGGGAATCGAATACAACACTGCCGGTGTAGCCTTCAAAGGCAACCTCACATGGGACATCAGTGCGGCAAAGCTTTTGACCTGGCGTTTTGACCTGAACAATTTCGAGCTTTCCGATGCAACGGTTCGTGTTCGAACCTCTCAAATGAGTTCGAGTGCGGCCCCCGAGGCAACGACTGCCGCCGCCTCGACTGCCGATGCTGCGGCTCGCCTGAGTGCGCCTCTTCCCGTTTCAATCGATCGATTCGTCCTTAAAACCGTACAGGCCGATGTTGACGGCAATGTCTTAGAAATCGGCACCTTTGAAACCAAAGCCTCTTGGAAGAAAGACCGAGTGGTTGTCGACTCGATTGCGCTGCAAGACTCAAGCTTTGCGGCGGCGACCGAACCCTCCGATGAACCGCTCGGAGCCGTTTTAAAGCGCACATTTTCTCAGCCCGTCCTGCCGGAAATCCCGGCTGTCAATTTGCCGGTGGATCTGACGCTGAATACGTTTGAACTCGCGCACTTCACCCTCAAGGGAGAGCCCGATCAAGTCATCGATTCCGTCAAGTTCAGCCTGAGCGCCGAGAACGGAAAACTCACCGTTTCGGATCTTTCCGCCCAAGCCTTGAATGCCAACGTGACAGGTTCTCTCGCGCTCGGGCTCGACGCTCGACACGAAGTGGCTCTTACGGCAGCTATTTCAACAACCGTACCCAGAGAAAGCATTCCGACAGGGACTCTTCCGCAGGCCGAAGAACCCTCCGTCGAAGAGGTGGCAAACTTCTACGAGCGCCTAAAGGAAGCCCGAGAAGAACGGCTCAATGCCGCTAAGGAGCGGAGGGCCAAACGGTTGGCGCAGGCCAAGACTCAGCCCGAAGTTCAAAAGAAAGTTCTCAGCCGGGAAGAACAGCGTGAAGCCCGCCGCAAAGCTCGAGCTCGCCTGCAGCGGCGTGTCGAGCGTTGGCGCGCAAGCGTACGCGGAATGCTTCCCAAGGCGCAGCCGCTGCCGCCGGTCACCGTCGAACTGGCCCTACAAGCTCAGGGAGCGCTTTCCGAAGAAGTGATGCTTTCCGGGAATGTCAATAATGTGCCCGGTGTTGAAAACGGCGTCTTTACCGTTAAAGCGACCCCCACGCAAGCAGGTTTGCCGCTTTCGGCAGACATCACTGCCAAGGCCATTGAGATTTCCGGTGCAAAACTGAGCAAACTAAAGCTCGGTCTCACCGGCAAGGCTGTCGATTACGCACTCGACGTCTCTGCGCAAGCGCTTTATCCGCTCGATGAAGAGCACAACATCACAGCCAACATTGCCATCTGCGGCACGGGCACTGAAGTGCGGGCAGCGCTCAAGGACTTCTCGATAGCTTCCAACATCGGCCTTATTCACATTGACGGCGCCGCAAACTGGTCGGACAACCTGCGCTTTGCCGCTTCGCTAAACCTCAACGACATCGACACGACGGCGGCAATGCCGCAGACTCCTTTGAAGGCAAATGGCAGTTTCGTCGCCTGGGGCGTACAGCAAAACGGCGTCTGGAAAGCCAAACTGCAGGATCTCACCATTCTGGGTGAGCTGAGGGGCCATTCGCTTGCCCTCACCGGCGCCTTCGAAACCAAGGGCAACGGCGTGCTTGAAACACCCGAGCTCTACTTTGCCGTGGGCGACAACACGTTTGAAATTGCCGGACATATCGACGCTGCCAAAGAAGTGCCGGAACTGAATTTCAAGGCAAAAATCGATGCCCCCGATTTCGCTCTCATCGATCCCAATCTTCTCGGCTCCGTCAAAGGACAGCTTGTGGTTTCCGGAACATCCGCGCTACCGGTCATTGATGCCGACATCACGGCAAGAAACATCGATTATCTGGGAACCACACTCAAAAAAGGACGCCTGACAGGCCGTATTCGCTCACACGACTCGATTTCGGGAAGAGCTTCGCTTGAACTCGAAGACCTCAAAACCAACGGTGTTGTTGTTCGCAAAGCAAGCATCCAGGCACGCGGTTCCGAATTGCGGCATCAAATCACAATCAAGACGGAAGGCGAGCCGGTTTCCGTACAAGCCAAAATCACGGGCATTTACGAACGCATGCTCGGCAACTGGGCGGGTTCGATCGCCGAATTCAAAGCCGACAGCGACTACGGCCCGGTGTCGCTGGAAAAACCGCTTCGTCTTGCTTACGTGAGCGGCCTCAATCGCGCCAATGTCGGAAAAGCCTGCTTCGTGCATCCCGATGCCAAGCTTTGCCTGCAAAACGCTCTCAAAATCGATCTCACCAACAAAACCGATCTTCGTCTACTCATCGGTCTTGAAAAATTCGATCTCGCCTTTATCAAGCATTATCTCAAAGGACGTCTGCGCGCCAACGGAATCATTACGGCTCAGGCCGATATTACGGTTCCGGCCGGGCTTGCCGATTTGCCGCGAGGCAAAGTCCGCGTACAAGCCAAAGACATCAAAACCCGCTACCGCATGGATAACGGCGACCTCCGAGTCGGCTTCAACGAACTGGATATCGGAGTTGCCAACATCAAGGATTCGATCGCTGCCCGCTGGAAGGTAGACATTGCCGACAACGGCGACATTGAAGGAAACCTCAGTGTCGGCGATATTTTCGGCAGCCGCTCCATCAACGGCGCTCTGAATCTTGTCGATATCGACGCAACCCTCGTGAATTCGTTCCTATCGCCCGGAGAAACTGCCGAGGGAAAAATCTACGGCAGCATGCGCTTTGCCGGCAACCTGGAAGAGCCGCTGATATACGGAGAAACCGGCATCAAGAGCGCTCGTCTGGACTCCACCAAGATGCCGTTTGAAATGCTTCCGAGCGACTTCAAACTGACATTTGACGGCAACAGCTCCAATCTTGACGGATTATTGAAAACCCCCAAGGGTGAAATCAAGCTTGCGGGTGCCGCCGACTGGCGCACATTCGGCGAAGGCAAGGCCGTGGTATCGGCCAAAGGCGTCAACCTGCGCGTCACGCTGCCGCCGGATGTTGAATTCGACCTCACTACGGACGTCAAGTGCGAAGCCAGCTCCGAACTCATCAAACTCGACGGCTTGATCGCGCTGCCGTGGGCTCGTGTGCAGGTTTCCGAACTTCCCCCGTCAACCGTTGAAGTTTCCGACGATGTTGTGAGGGTCGACCGCCCGCGCTTGATCAAAAAAGATCGCTCGCAGGCCATTCCGATCGAAAGCAACCTCTTTATCGACATCGGCGACGACGTTCGAGTTGAAGCCATGGGACTTAAAGCCCGCGTGACCGGGAAACTGCATGTCATACAAGACAAGGGGAACCTCGGCTTAACCGGACAGATTTCAGTTCCGAGCGGCAACTTCAAGGCCTACGGCCAGGATCTGATTGTTCGGAGAGGCGAGTTCCACTTCATCGGCTCAACGACCAATCCCATGATTGATCTCGAGGCTATTCGCAACCCCGAGCGCACGGCCGACGATGTAATTGCGGGCGTACGAATCACCGGTACCGCCGACTACCCGCAGGTGTCTGTCTTTTCGGATCCTGTCAAGTCCGAAACAGAGGCCTTGAGTTACCTGATCCGCGGCGAAGGACTGGATCCTTCGGGTGACTCGGACAACACCATGATCACGTCTGCTTTGATCAATCTGGGGTTGAGCCAAGGCTCTCAAGTCTTCGACTCGTTGGGCGACGCCATCGGCATCAGCGGGCTCGGTCTTGATACGGAGGGCGTCGGCGATAACTCCCAACTCGTAGTCTCCGGTTATGTGCTGCCGGGACTTAAGGTTAAGTACGGCGTCGGCATTTTCGATTCGCTTGCCACTCTGACACTACGTTATCGAGTCATTCCGAAGCTGTACATCGAAGCAGTGAGCGGCGTCGATCAGGCGCTTGATGTCTTGTACTCGTTTGAGTTCTAAAACCAATGCTGTTACTACGAGAGTAGTTCGTTTGGTCTGATGCGTAAAAATATTAAGCGTATTAAAATTACGCGTAATATTTTTACGCATTTTCCTGGATCTATGATCAAGCCTAAATTTTTCGGTCGAGAAAAAGAGTTGGCTCTGCTGCGCAAACAGCGCGACATTGTCAGAGAACAGCACACCAGCCGCTTCGTTGTCGTCTCCGGGCGTCGTCGAGTCGGTAAAACACGCCTAATCTTGGAGGCACTTTCCTCAACTGAGGACATGCCCACGATCTACACGTACCTGAATCCGCAACTGGATGAAGCCTCAAACCTGTCGGATTTTTCGCTGGCTTTTCAAGATGGCCTCGGCGTGCGGCATGCAGTCCGATTCTCCAGCTTCGAAGAGGCAATCAGCAGTGTCTTCGAAGAAGCCGCCGCCCGTCCTATCACTTTAGTTATTGACGAATTTCAGAATCTGTCGCACTTGAACCCGGGCGTCTTTGGTTTGTTGCAGAAACTCTGGGACCTGCAGCACGAAAACATTCAACTCTTGCTTGTTGTTTGCGGCTCCGTTGCTAGCTCCATGCGTGAAATCTTCGAAAACGGCCGAGCACCTCTTTTTGCCAGAAACAACGCCGTCATTCGAGTGGAGCCGTTTCTGCCGGATATGGTGAAAACCATATTCCGAAGCTACAGCCCGAATTTCAGCGGCGACGATCTTCTCGCACTCTACGCCTTTACCGGAGGTGTGGCCCAGTACTTGCAAAACTTCCTTCCGGCCGGCTGCTTCACTTTGCGCGACATGCTTCGAAGCGGCATTGAGGAAAACTCCGTTTGGCTCTCAGAAGCTCAACTCTTGCTGGCTTCTGAATTCAAAGGAAACGCACCAACTTACCACGAAATTTTGAAGCGAATCGCCGCGGGTAAGAATAAGCGTGCAGAACTTGTCGGCTCATTCGATATCGATATTTCGGCGCATCTCTATCAGCTTCAGCATTACTACGGACTGATCGAAGCAATGGAACCGGTAGCCGACAACGGAGCCAAACGTCAACGCATCGCATACGAACTCAACGATGAACTGCTTGATTTCTGGTACTCCTTTCTCCTGCCCAACCAACGCATGTTGCAAAGCCACAACTCTGCTGCTCTTCAAGAACTCATTCTCGAAAACTACCCGACCTGGTCCGGCCGTATACTCGAAAGATTCTACCGCAGACACTTTTGCAATCTCGGTCTTTTCACGCGCGTTGGCCCATGGTGGGATCGCAAAGGAGAAAACGAAATCGATTTGGTGGCCATCAACGAGGCCAAACGTACGATTTACTTTGCCGAGATCAAACGAAACCCGGACAAAGTCGACTTCTCGATCCTCCAGAGCAAAGTTCAAGTCTTTTTGAGCTGCAATCCGCAATACGTCGACTATGACCGGACTTTGAACGGACTGTCGCTGTCCGAACTTGCTGCGTGCAGCAAATTGCCATTTGAGGACTGACAGACCTCGTCTCGAAAGTCTCCCGGGCAAGCTACGGAAAAGCCGCCGTTCCTGCATAAGAGAGCAGTCGGCGGCTTTTCGTTCAGTTCTCTGCCGAGAAAAGCTTAAGGATGACTGCCGGCGGCAACCAACTCTTCAATCTTTTTCGGGGGTTCTCTCAGTTCCTGAATACGCTTGGTGCGCTCAATGTTGTTGATCGCATGCAGCAGAGCAAGCGCCGCCGATTCGATCACGTCGGTCGAAAGCCCCATGCCGTGGAAGATGCGGCCGTTGTAGTCAACAGTGATGTTGACCTGACCGAGCGCATCCATGCCGGCGCCGTTGGCCGTAATTTCAAAGCTCGTCAGCTTGCAGCGCACGCCGGTAAGCCGCGTGATGCAGTTGTAAACGGCATCGACCGGGCCGTTGCCGATGCAGGAATCCGTGCGAGTACGCTTGCCGGCAAGCAGCCGCACCGTGGCCGTCGCCATGTCGCCGTTGCCGCTCATGACATTGAGACGATCAAGACGGTAGGCATCGTCGTCGTTTTCACCCTGCTTGGTGAAGAACACAAGCGACTCCAAGTCGTAGTCGAACACCTGCCCCTTCTTGTCCGCGAGCTTGAGGAAGCGTGCGTAGATATCGTCGAGATCGTAGTCCTTGTCAGTGTAGCCGAGGTTTGCAAGACACGTGCGGATCATGTGGCGGCCCGAGCGCGCCGTCATGCGCATGTTGTTGCCCTTGAAGCCCACACTTTCGGGCGTGAGGATTTCGTATGTCTGGCGGTTCTTGAGAACGCCGTCCTGGTGAATGCCCGAGCTGTGAGCAAAAGCGTTGGAGCCGACGATGGCCTTGTGCGGCGGCACGGGTTCGTGGCAGATCTTGGCCACGAGAGACGACGTGCGCGCGATGTTCTTCATCACGATGCCCGTCTTGAGGCCTTCGAAGTAGCCGTTGCGTACGTTGAGCGCCGCAGCAACTTCTTCAAGCGAAGTGTTGCCAGCACGCTCGCCCAGCCCGTTCATGCAGCACTCAATCTGGCGAGCGCCCATCTGCACGGCTGTGAGCGAATTGGCCGTAGCCATGCCCAAATCGTTGTGGCAGTGCACGGAAAGCACAGCCTTGTCGATATTGGGCACCCGATTCATGATGTTGGTGATGATGCCTCCGAACTCCACCGGAAGCGTGTAGCCGACCGTATCGGGAATATTGATCGTTGTGGCGCCCGCATCAATGGCGGTTTCAACCATGCGGCACAGTTCGTCGATCGGCGTGCGGCCCGCGTCCTCGCAGGAAAACTCCACGTCGTCGGTGTAGTTGCGCGCAAGCTTGACGGAAGCACGAGCCATTTCGACGATGTCGTCGAAAGATTTGCGCAGCTTGTCGCGCACGTGAATCGTACTGGTCGCAATGAAGGTGTGAATACGGAAATGCTTGGCCGACTGAAGCGCTTCGCCGGCGGCTTCAATATCTTTAGCTACGCAGCGAGCCAGTCCGCAGGGAATCGTCGTCTTGAGCGTTGCGGCAATCTGCGAAACGCTGTCGAAGTCGCCCTTGGATGAAATCGGAAAACCCGCTTCGATTACGTCAACGCCGAGCTCTTCGAGGGCCAACGCAATCTGCAGCTTCTGCCGCGCGGAAAGACTCTGCGGCAGCGCTTGTTCGCCGTCACGAAGTGTGGTGTCGAAAATAATGATTCGATTGTTGTCCGACATTGCAAAACTCCCAAAAGAAAAATAGCAATCCCTGTCTCTGAAGATTCCCCCGGTTTGCAGAAAATCTTCTTTTGAAATTTCAAGTTACTCTACTCTTCTTGAATTTTGCAGTCAAGAACTCCCGCAAAACCAAATCAATTTGCCATCTAAATCTATTGATTTTTAAGGAAATTAAATTTCAAAATCCTTGTTTTTTGCGACTTGGACAAGATGCAAAACAATCGGTTTTTGCCACATTCCTCCTTTGCAAAACAAAGGTAGAAACCCTCTTTCCTGTTCTAACAAGACAGCCTCAGGAATGCGGCATCGGCATTTCTTCGAAGTCCTCTGTTTCGCTGTTCCACAAAGCGAGCTTTGCCCGCTGCAAGTCGTAGTAGACGGCATGCAGACAAACCGCACCGGCACTCACGGCTTCGTAAATCCAGTCGTACGACAGCAAGTTTTCAATGGAAAGCAACACGGAGCCTTCTTCACACAAGCGGCAGCGCATCTTGGATTCTATGTTCGGATTTTCGTGATCAATGCGCGCCACAGCCGGCGCCGCAAGCGACACCCACCGATTGATATAGCGGTCGGCATGAATCTTTTCCGGATTGAGCAGTCCGAAAATGCCTCCGCAGTTGGAGTGTCCCATCACGACAATATCGTGCACCTTGAGGTGCTTGATGCCGTATTCGACGGCCGCAATCACGGCATCGTGTTCGCCGGCGGAATCCTTGTCGGGAACAATGGCGGCGATACTGCGCACAACAAACAAGTCGCCCGGCTTGCAGCCCAGAATAATGGCCGGATCGGTGCGCGAATCGCAGCAGGCGATGACAAGCGTCTTCGGGCTTTGACCATGCGCGAGTTCTTCGAAGAACTCCTTGTCTCGACGCAGATACTCGCTGCGAAAACTATGAAATCCGGAAACGAGTTCGTGAAATCTCGCCATAACCTCAAAACCAATTCATTTTTTGTCAGCCGCCTTACGCAGCGTCAAGAAAACCGTGCACTTCTTCAAGAAACGCCTGCGGGCACTCCTCATGCGGAGAATGTCCGCAATCTAGTGCGCGCCCCGAGACAATTTCGGCCTTATTCCGCCAGGTTTCAACCACATCGTAGAGTTGGCCGACGGTGCCTCTTGCGCCCCAAAGCAAATGCAGCGGTGCGACGATGCGCTTACCTTCATCGGCAGCGTCATCGACAAGGTCTATCGTAGCGGCCGCCCTGTAGTCTTCGCAGATGGCGTGGATCACTGCCGGATCGCGATAGCAGCGCAGATACTCCTGAAAAACCTCTTCTTCCAGCGCCCCATCCGTTTTGAGCTGCCCTTTGATGTGATGCCGCAGGAAATATTCCGGATCGAAATTGATGAGCTTTTCCGGGAACGGCTCGGGCTGAATTAAGAAAAACCACCAGAAGTAGCGCGTGGCAAACTCCTTGTTCGTCATCTCATACATCGTTTTGGTGGGTGCAATATCGATAAAGACCGCGCGGCGCACAAGTTCGGGCCAATCCAGAGCAAAACGATGCCCAACGCGGCCTCCCCGATCGTGCCCGACAAAGTCGCAGCGCTCGATGCCGAGCATTCTCAACAGCAAAGCCAAATCCGTGGCCATCTCCCGCTTGCTGTAGGGTCGATGATCGGGTGTACTCGCCGGCCGGCTCGAATCTCCGTAACCGCGCAAATCGACAAGAATCACCTTGCGATCGCGGGCTAACGAAGGCGCCACCTTCCGCCAGATGACATGATTGTGCGGGTGACCGTGCACCATCAAAAGAGGTGTCTTATTGCCACTTCCGCCCGCGGCAAAGCGCAGGGTCACACCGTTTCCAAGCTTGGCATCAAAAAGCTCAAAGCCGGGAACAAAGGCCGAAGGCCCAACCGAAAAGATCGAAGTATCCGTCATCCTTTACCTCCGGCATTTAGGGGTTCACCGGCTTCCAGTTCTTCGCTTCAAACATACTTCCCTGAACCTGCCAAACCTGATCGATCAAATAGCGGTCACCCTGCGATCGCCCCATCACGTGAACACGCGGTTCTTTAGGCTCAACCCCCGTCCAACGCGAAGCAACCTTGGCTGCAGACATCGGCGTCTCGTCGGTTTTCAACTCTCCCTTGGCGCCTGCTTTCTTCACCAACAGCAAGGCATTGGCACGATCGGGAACATGGCGAGTGATTCCGCCGTCGCGAAGCATCTTGCTAAAGGCCGGATCATCGCCCGGCGAATGGTCGCTCACGAGCACCACCGTCGTGTTGTCCCAGACTTTCGCGTCGCGCATCCAGTCAAACCATTTGGCAAGCGCCTTAAGCGCACAAACCTCGGTCGCCACATGCGCCATCGGCACACCGTCGGCACTCATTTCTCGCTTGGGGGTAGCCGTCACGCGACACACCCCCGGATCCATGAACCACGGGAAATGCGTGAGTTCCGTATCGATGAACTTAAACGTGTTCTTGCGGGCTTGGTTATTGGAAATCTCCGGCAATTGATCAAAGAGCGCCCAATCCTTAAGTGCGCGCAACACGAGCACTTCGTTTTTATTGCCGAGGAAACTCTCAAACCAGCGCCCATTGCGGTAGACGAGATTTTTCCCGCTCCAGGGAACCGACGAATAAACCGACACAGCCAACAGGAAGGAGTCCGTATTGCCC
>USBS01000012.1 GCA_900552915.1 uncultured Sutterella sp.
ATCGAACCGCCGACACGCGGATTTTCAATCCGCTGCTCTACCAACTGAGCTACCTGGCCAACAGAGAAGCGCAACTATATCGGCTCTTTCGGAATTTTGCAAGTGGTCTGAGGAATTTTTTCTCCGTCTTAAGTTTTTCAAAACATTTCCGAAGCATAATCCGCGCTATCTTAAGATCAACCAGTAGACGTATACGACTCCTTCGTCCCGGCGGAAAAGAATAAAACACACATCCCCGGGTGCGAATTCGTGTTTTTTTACCCATGCAGTTGCTTTGCCTAGGCCTCAATCACAAGACCGCGCCGCTTGCGGTGCGTGAGCGCGTAGCTTTCGGTCCCGAAGAGGTCGGAGAAACCGTTGCGCTCATCAAAACCCGTCTCGCCTCCGCAGATGCGGGCGGCGTCACGGAAGCGATGATTCTGTCAACCTGCAACCGCACGGAAATCTACTGCGCAGCTGTGGACACCACGCATGCAACCGACTCTTTGCTCGAACTCATTGAGGAGCTCAAAGGCGTTCGTGCCGCAGACCTGCAGCCTCACACCTACGTTTACGCCCAGAGCGAGGCGGCGCGTCACGTCTACCGTGTGGTTTCAGGCATCGACTCCATGGTGCTCGGCGAAACCCAAATTGTCGGACAGTTCAAAAAGGCCGTACTCGCCGCCCGTGAAGCCAAGGGCCTCGGACTCATGCTCAACCACCTGTTTCAGGACGCTTTTACGGTGGCAAAAGAGGTGCGTTCGAGCACAGCGATCGGCTCTAATTCCGTGAGTCTGGCTGCAGCAGCCGTGCGTCTGTCGTTGCGTCTATTCGGTAATCTTTCCGAATCCAACGTGCTTTTCGTCGGTGCCGGCGAAATGATCGAGTTGTGCGCCGCACACTTCTCCGCGCAGCGCCCCCGTTCGATTACGGTTGCCAACCGCTCTCTCGAGCGTGGTCAAAATCTGGCTGCTCGCTACAACGGCAAAGCGATGAAGCTGCAGGACCTGCCTCAGACAATCAGCAACTTCGACATCATTGTTTCCTGCACTGCCTCTGCTCTGCCGATCATCGGTCTGGGAATGATCGAGCGAGCCGTTAAGGAGCGTCGCCATCGTCCGATCTGCATCGTCGACTTGGCCGTGCCGCGCGACGTCGAAGCCGAGGTTTCGCGTTTGGACGACGTCTATGTCTACAGCATGGACGAGTTGGGCGCCGTCGTCGAATCGGGCAAAGAAAGCCGCAAGGCCGCAGTCGTAAAGGCTGAGGTGATCATTTCCATGCGCGTTCAAGCTTTTGAAAAGTGGCTTGAAATGCGCGCTGCGGTGCCTGCGATCGCCCGCATTCGCAGCCGCGCGGAAAAAGCCCGCGAAGAACTCACGCAAAAAGCGATCAAGCAGATCGAAAAAGGCGAAAATCCCGCGGTAGTGCTTGATCTGTTCGGCAAAACATTGATGCACAAGCTCCTGCACGACCCCACGGTTCTGCTCCGCAATGCCGAAGGGCTTACCTCGGAAGAGCGCGAGCATATGACGCTTATCGTCGGCCATTTCTTCGGCCCGCGTTAGCTCCTTTTTACCAGGCCATCTCATGCGGACGCGTACAATTTGCGCGTCCGCTTTTGCACATTTACCGACACACCTTTTTTGAGCCAGCGGTTTAAGCTCGACTGGCCTACCAAAATGAAAGAAAACATCCGTGCCAAGCTTCTCGGCCTGTGTCGCCGCCTTGAAGAACTCGATGCCATGCTTGCCGCTCCCGATGCGGCCGACGACATGAAGCGCTTTACGGAGCTCTCCCGCGAGCGCGCCGAGATCGAGCCTGTCGTCCTTAAGACAAAAGAGTACGAGCAAACGCTTGAAGACATCGCCACGGCCGAAGAAATGGCCAAAGATCCGGAAGTCGCCGAATTTGCCCGCGAGGAAATGCTCTCCGGCAAGAAGAAGCTCGAGGAGCTCGAGCAAGATCTGCAGATTCTGCTGTTGCCGCGTGACCCCGACGACAACAAAAACACATTCCTAGAAATTCGCGCGGGCACAGGTGGAGAAGAATCCGCCTTGTTTGCGGGCGACTTACTGCGCATGTACATGCGTTATGCCGAAAGAAGCGGTTGGCGTGTGGAAATCGTGAGCAAAAGCGACTCGGATCTCGGCGGCTACCGCGAAGTCATCTGCCGCATCATCGGCGAGGGTGCATACAGCCGTCTGAAGTTTGAGTCGGGCGGCCACCGCGTGCAGCGCGTTCCGGAAACCGAAGCGCAAGGCCGCGTGCATACGTCAGCTTGTACCGTTGCCGTCATGCCGGAAGCTGATGAAGTCGAGGCGGTCAAAATCAATCCTCAAGATCTGCGTATTGATGTGTACCGCGCTTCGGGTGCCGGCGGTCAGCACGTGCAGAAGACCGATTCGGCCGTACGTATTACGCACCTTCCGACGGGCCTTGTGGTGGAATGTCAGGACGAACGCAGTCAGCGACAGAACAAAGAGCGCGCCATGAGCGTGCTTGCAAGTCGTCTGTACGCAATGGAAGTTGAAAAGCGCCGCAGTGAAGAAGCCAGTACGCGCAAGAGCCTGATCGGCAGCGGCGACCGAAGCGAACGCATCCGTACCTATAACTACCCCCAGGGGCGAGTCACCGACCATCGAATCAATCTGACGCTCTACAAGCTCGGCCAGATCATGGACGGCGACCTTGACGAAATTTTGACCGCGCTGCAAAACGAACACCGCGCCGAACTTCTGGCCGCGATGGGAGAAAACGCGTGACGACGGTGTCGGACTGCCTGCAGCAGGCTGCCGGGCGTGTTGCTCGCTCGGATGCTCGCATCCTGCTTGCCGCCGTTTTGAAAAAGCCCAAGGAGTTTTTGGTTGCACACCCCGAAGGCACTTTGACAAACGAAGAAGCGGCACTTTTTGAGGAATACCTCGAGCGCGCTCAGGCAAACGAACCGATCCCATACATCACCGGACTGCAGGAATTTTGGGGCCGTCCTTTTTATGTCACGCCTGCTACGCTCATTCCTCGGCCCGACACGGAAACGCTTATTGAAGAAGCTCTGGCCGCACTCAAAAAAAAGCCCAATGCCCGCTTGCTTGATCTCGGCACCGGCAGCGGCTGCATTGCCGTAACGCTGGCTCTTGAGTGTCCTGAAGCGGAAGTCTGGGCCTGCGACAAAAGCTCGGAAGCTCTCGCCGTCGCCCGCCTAAATGCGCAAAAACTGTCTGCCTCGGTTCGCTTTGTCGAAAGCAATTGGTTTTCTGCCTTCGAAGGCGAAACATTCGACCTGATCGTCTCCAATCCTCCCTACATCGAAGAAGGCGATGAACACTTGAGCGCCCTCAAATACGAGCCTGTGAGTGCTCTTGCATCCGGTTCCGACGGCCTTGACGACATACGCATTTTGGCTCAGGAAGCCTCGCGCCACCTCCGTCGGGACGGGGAAGTTATCATCGAGCACGGCTACAATCAGGCAGATTCGGCATCGGAACTGTTCCGCGCCGCCGGCTTTGCCTCTGTTCGTACCGTACATGATCTCGGAGGAAATCCGAGGTTGTGCTGTGCCAAGCTCCAAGCTGGAGCGCCGACTTGACAGCGAACTTTTCAGGGAGTCCAAAAATGGATATTTTGAAGCTTCTTCAAGAACGTCACACCACCAAGAAATACGATGCCTCCCGCAAGATAACCGACAAAGATTTTGCGATCCTGCTCGAATCGCTTCGCTTGGCTCCCTCCTCCGTCAATTCTCAGCCCTGGGAATTCTTTATTGCCGACACAAAAGAAGCCAAAGACAGACTGTTGCCTGCGATTGCCGACTTCAATCACAGCCGAGTAACCGATTCGGACAAGCTCATTGTGTGCGCTGTGCGTACAGACCTAGACGAAGCCTATTTGCAGGATTTGGATGATCAGGAAGAAGCCGACGGCCGTTATAAGGATCCGGCGTTTAAGATCGACAACGGCCAGCGCCGCCGCTTCTTCGTCGGCAAGTACCGCGATGCCGGTGAAATTGCCTGTTGGGCCGGCAAGCAGTCCTATATTGCGCAGGGCTTTCTCCTCTACACCGCTGCCGCCCTAGGCATTCAGTCCACGCCGATCGAAGGGTGGGACGCCGACAAGGTTGACGAAATTCTCTGTCTTCGTGAAAAAGGCATGCATGCGCAGTATGCCGTGGCTCTAGGCTACGGTTCGTCCGAAGATTCCAATGCATCCCGCCCGAAATCCCGTTGGACGCCCGAACGCATCTTCCACAAACTTTAAAGAAAGAGGTCGGTGGTCAGGAACAGAATCGAACTGCCGACACGCCGGAAATCTCTCATGCACATTCGAGAACTCACCACAATGCTCGACGGCATCCTCAAGCCGTCGGCATACCGCGACTATGCCCCCAATGGCCTGCAAGTGCAGGGAAAGCGCGACATCCGCCGCATTGTCACCGGCGTCACCGCCTCGCTTGATCTGATCGAAGCGGCTGCCGCCTGGAACGCCGACGCGCTTCTCGTACACCACGGTTGGTTTTGGAAGGGGGAAGAGGCCCGAATCACCGGCATACGCTACAAGCGCATTTCCCGCATTTTGGAAACCGGGATGCATCTCATCGGTTATCACCTGCCGCTTGACGACCACCCGGAAATCGGCAACAACGTATTACTCGGAAAAGCATTGGGCCTGACAAGCGACATGCGGTTCGGCGACTTCGGCCTAGCAGCTCCGGCAGATTCGATTCCAACAGCCGTTATGGCGGAAAAACTTGAAGCGATCCTTGCCCGCAGACCGTTGGTGCTCGGCCGAAACGACGGCGTCATCAATCGCATCGGTTGGTGCACGGGAGCCGCGCAGGACATGCTTGAAGAAGCGGCCGAGATCGGATGCGATGCTTTTATTTCCGGTGAAGTAAGCGAGCGTACCTTCCATCAAGCCAAAGAACTCGGCGTGACTTATTTTGCCTGCGGACATCACGCCACAGAACGCTTCGGCGTTCGAGCGCTCGGCGAATTAATCGCGTCCCGGGCCGACATCGAAGTGAAATTCGTCGATATCGACAATCCAATCTGAGATCAGCAATCTTCTCGGCAGTTTCAGGCGGCTGTCAAGACTTGTTCTTGTCAGCCGCTTCTTTCAAAAGATCGCGGATTTCTCGCAGCAAGGCGATGTCTTCAGGTGTTACAGGCGGCTGAGCCGCCGCTGCTGCCTCCTTCTCTTCTTCCTTAGCCTTGGCCAGCGAGTCCAATCGATCGCGCAGTCCGGTTACGACCTTAATGAGCCAAAAAATGACGAAGGCAAGCAGCAGGAAATGCACCACAGCCGTCAAAAAAGCACCGTACCCGAATACGGTTGCACCGGCTGCCGTAAGCGCCTCATAGGTGCGGGGGCCTGTGTAGCCTGCCGGTTCCGACAAGACCAGAAAAAGTCCTGTGAAGTCCGGTTTGCCGACCAGATAGCCCAACAGCGGATTGAGAAGATCCTTTACGAGGCTGTTGACGATTGCTGAAAAGGCTGCGCCTATGATCACAGCCACAGCCAGATCCATTACGTTGCCGCGAGAAATAAATGCCTGAAATTCTTGCAGAAACTTCTTCATTCGAGCTCTCCAAATCGCCCTTGGTTTAATATTTTCCCATTTAAAATCAAACACTTACACCAATATCCGAGCGAATTTTCTTTGATTTCGGTAAAATTGAATCCCTTTTGTTTAAAGGCCTGCCGTCGACACATCCGACTGCGAGCCTTCTTGATGAGCTCTTTTTAACACATATGATGGTTCTGTACTCGGGCGCCACCTGCCCTTTTTCTCATCGTTGCCGTTTCGTTCTGCATGAAAAGAGCGGTGACTTCGAAGTGATTGACGTCGATCCGGCCAACCCTCCTGCCGAAATCACCAAGCTCAATCCCTATGGTGATTTGCCCATCCTGATGGAACGCGATCTGACGCTGTATCAGTCCACGATCATCAACGAATATATCGACGAGCGCTTCCCGCATCCGCAGCTCATGCCTGCCGATCCGATCATGCGCGCCCGTGCTCGACTTTTCATCTACACGTTTGAACGCGAACTCTTCAGCTTCGTGCGCCTCCTCGAAAAGCGCGATGCCGACGAAAAGCGCAAGATGATTGCCCGTGCACAGATCCGTGAACAGCTCATCCAGCTCTCGCCGATCCTTGCAAAGAACAAGTATCTGATGGGCGACGAATTTACGATGCTCGACATCACGCTCGCTCCGTTGCTCTGGCGCCTGGGCCTTTACGGCATCGAACTGCCCAGTTCGGCTGCGCCGCTGTTGAAGTACGCCGAAACGGTTTTCTCGCGCAACTCCTTCATTGATTCGATGACGCCTTCCGAAAAGGTTATGCGTCGCTAATCCCTCCGGGAGATCAGCTATGGCTATGAGCAATAAAACGCTCGTGATGCCTCTGCAGTGCGACGATTTTCGTCCGCACCTCATTGAGGCCGTCATCAACTGGTGCGAAGGCCGCGGCCAAACGCCCTACATGCTTGTCGAGCTCGACGATGCTTGTGAGGTGCCGCGCCAGTACGCCAATTCGGACAACTCAATCGTATTCTGCGTAGAAAGCGAAGCTGTCAACAACTTTCTCATCGACGATGAGGCGGTTTCGTTTCAGGCTCGATTCGGCGAAAACATCAGATCCGTTCGAATTCCCCTGAATCGCGTCGCCGCCGTCTACCCGAAGGAAGACCCCAATCTGGTTACGTACTTCCCAGTGACGGCTTCAGCCGAAAAGTCGAAGAAAAAGTCAAAGGATGACGCTGTCGACATTCCGTTATTTACGAAAGTCTGATCTACGTCTGTATAATCCGCATTCCCTGCCTCAATAGCTCAGTTGGTAGAGCAACCGCCTTGTAAGCGGTAGGTCGTCTGTTCGAGTCAGTCTTGGGGCACCAGTTCACAACCTCCTGCATCAAACCGCAGGAGGTTTTTTCCTTTTAAAATCAATCACCTAACAGAGCATTTCGGATTTTTGTGGATTTTTAAGAAGTCGCGGAATTGCACAAACCACAACGTCCTGAATTGCTTGCGCGGCCAATCAAGCCGGCAACATCTTGAACGGGGCTTATGAGTTCTCGGAAACAACGACAAGAGGACACGAATTGCTCTGGATACATTGCCGCGCGTCACGCCGGAGGTCATTCAGTCGGTCATAGCTGCAAGGATATTCATGCAGGAGAAGAGGAGCGCTACCGCACGTCTCCTCTCGACAAGAAAAAAACTTTAGCGCAGCAGATCAGCCGCTGTTCACTCCGAGTCACCGCCCGAAAGCATTACAGAGCGCACAGATCCCGAGCTTTCGCAAGCTCAGCCTTGAGATAGTCGGCAAGATTTCTGTCGCAGCAGTAGACGCGCGCGCCGTGCACACCGCGGGACAAAAGAACGCGGTAGCAGCGGCAGACGTACTTCAGAAGATTTTTCGCGCGCTCGGCTTTGCTTTTTCCCAACCCGTTTTTGCCACCCTTGTCAAAATAGTGGTCGATATCTGCGAAAAGTTCTTTTTTGTCCGGATCGTAGCGAAGGTCATTTCCGATGAACACGCCAACCCACTCGAACTCCAGTCCCTGACTGGTATGCACACAGCCCACTTCATTTCGATCGCGCGTTCGCGGATCAATCGCCCACGCATAACTGGCTTTGCGATTATTCCAAGGGAGTTTGACGCTGCCTAAGTCCACATCGGGCACCTCACCCCGATCGTTGTTTTCCTTGGTCCAGGGCCAAGCGTAACCAGCGAGCAATCTAGCTCCTGAAAGAATGCTGCGGCCGGCAACCGGAGAGAAACTCCCGACACAACGATTCCTTTCATTGACAAAATCGATGACTTCCTGCGGCGTATCCACGATATCAAAATCAAAGGTTGCCTTATCCCAACCCAACGCATTTGCATTGCTCTGAGCATCGGAGAGCCCCAACACCACGGCCAACCAATTGAGAAAGCCCTCGGAACCCTGACAGCGAAACTGCGCCGACAAATCGACTTGTTCGATTTTGGCGTTGAACTTCAACGCCGCACTCTTGATGGACTCAACCGAACCGATATCAAACGGGCGCAACGCCTGATTGTCGTCGACAAAGAAAATCGCCACCCTAGCGGCGTTGACAATGTCTTCAACCTGGTTTTCGCCCCGGTACATGTTCTGGTGTGAATGCAGTCGATGCGCCTCGTCGCAAAGCAGACAATGGTAGTAATTGCTCGGAAATGCGTTTTGCTTCGGAATAGAAGGATGCGGATGGAAAAACTTCATGCTGCCGCAGAAAAGATTCTTCGCCAAATCTTTACGTGCTTTCCTCTCGACCCTGTTTGTTCCGCTTCCGGACAGCATCGAAAGCATCGCCTCGCGGAACGAAGATGTCGGTGAAACAAAACGCACATTGCGCCGCTCGTCATCGTCCCAAAACTCTCTAAGAATTGCCGTCAGAGCACTCATTGCAACAACGCTCTTGCCTGTGCCGGGACCGCCCGTCACGATGACACAGCGTTTTTCGCGGCAGCTTGTTTTTCGTACGGCACGCATGACAGTTTCATAGGCAAGCTTTTGTTCGTCAATGAGTGTGAACACATCCGCTTTTGCTTCGTCGAACATGGATCCCACCGCGTCCACAAGACGCTTGCTCGGCACAACCTTCCCGTTGGCCAGAAGCTCCATGATCGATGCTCCGTCGCCGCGGCCTACATACTTGGCAATGAAACTGCCGAGTTCATCACGGTCCCAACGACCGAAAAGCGGCGTACTTCGGACCAACTCTCGATTTGGCGCAGCGGCAAGCGGATCCTTGTCCAGTCCTTTGTAGTGATAGTTGTGCAGGTAGGCGCAAGCCTGAGCGTGCAGATGGTGACTTTCCACGGAATCAAGCATGTTCTCGAGAAACATCTTGTAGGACCACGCCTGATAGCACGGATGGTTTGTTTCTTCAGTACGGGTGCCGGCGACATTGGCCAGCACAATGCCGGGCTTATCCTCAACCGCCGTTGCCTCGGACCACTGCTTAAGTTCGACAATGACAAAGTTTGGCTGCCCCTGAAGATCATGCCCGGTAATGATGAAATCGATGCGTCGGCTCGTTGCCGGAAGTCGGTACTCAATCATGACGCCGCAGTCCTTTGGCAAATCCGCCATCATCAGCATAGTCTGCATAAACTGCAGAGAGTTGGACCAAGCGCGATACTGCGGGCTTTCATGCGCCGTAACGGATGCACCCTCTCCGACCAAAATGTCGGGAATACGCGGACTGTCGTCGTAGAAATTCTCTAGCGAATTCTGGTAGACAATTGTCATTTGCGAGCCGCTGCCTTGAGTTCGTTGTACTTAGCCGAGCTCCCGTAGCTTTCCTTCACAGGATACTTGCCGGCATTGATCCGAATCTTTTCACGAATCGCCTCATCCATGTCAATGCCCAAGCGATCGGCAAGCAAAAGCGCATAAATAACAACATCGCTTAGCTCCTCTTTCATCGCGTTGCGCTTTCCGACTGCCTCGGTGTCCTCTCCAGACCACTGGAAGCACTCAAGCAGCTCCGCCGCCTCAAGGCTGATCGAAATGGCCAAATCCTTGGGGTTATGAAACTGCCTCCAATTGCGCTCATCCCGAAAAGCAAGAATTCGCTTCATCGTTTCGGCGCTTACAACAGGCTGCAGGAGACGATTTTCATCCGACATAAACAACAATCTCGCAAACAAAATCTCAACGCACCAATCTTAGCGACACAGATCGAATCGAACGGAAATCACGTGAAAAGATTGACCTCGGCGGTTTTTTGAATTTAACCGCTCCCGAAAAACATCAAACACGATAAAATGCTTGTTTCCTGCCGGAGATGGGAGGGGTGGGTGTTCCCGTCGTTTCCGGCTGCTATGCACTGCGGTCTCCGGCCGATCTGCCGAAGGCGATTACCGGCGCAATCTCGATTTTTATTCGATGTTTTGCACCTATCCACAACATTTTCCCTAGCAACAGATCAGTAGAAAGTTTGCGTTTGGTTGAACTTTCTTCAAGTTCTCGACTGCCGTGCAGGCAAAACTCATAAACTCTAGGCTGTTTCTTTCCTGCCTATAAAAATTACAAGGATTGAGCGCGCCAGGAGCGGTCGCAACTGAACATCTCCGATCGTTCCGCAAATCAAACTCTCGGAGCCAAAGTCGTCATGGACTTTCTTAATCATCTCGTCAGCGAGATCAACAGCGTTCTTTGGGGCGTGTTCTGCCTGATCCCGCTACTGTGCGGCACAGGCATTTTCTACACCATCAAGCTTCGCTTCGTGCAGGTCCGCAAGTTCGGCCTTGCTACGCGGCTTCTTTTCGGCGGCGCCACGCTCTTTGGCAAGCGTGCCGACAAAACTGGCATGAGTTCTTTTCAGGCTCTTGCTACCGCCATTGCCGCACAAGTCGGCACAGGCAACGTTGCCGGTACCGCCACCGCCATCGTTTCCGGCGGCCCCGGTGCACTCTTCTGGCTGTGGGTTGCGGCATTCTTCGGCATGGCCACAATCTTTGCGGAAGCCGTGCTCGCTCAGACATTTAAAGGTAAGGACGCCAACGGTCATGTCGTGGGCGGCCCGGCCTACTACATCACGAAGGGCATGGGCGAAAAGTGGCGTCCGATGGCTGTCTTCTTCTCGATTGCCATCATCATCGCTCTGGGCTGCATCGGCAACATGGTTCAGTCGAACTCCATTTCGAACGCCATGCATACGGCCTTTGATGTGCCACTCATCGTCACGGGCATCGTGACCGCCATCCTTTCAGGCGCCGTTTTCTTCGGCGGTGTGGCCCGCCTGGCTTCCGTGACAGAAAAAATCGTCCCCTTCATGGCGGCAATCTACATTATCGGCGGCACCTATGTGATCGGATGCCACATCGGCGAACTCGGCAACGCCTTCCGCCTGATCTTCGTGGCCGCCTTTGATCCGCAAGCTGTGATGGGCGGTGCGCTGGGCCTCACCGTCGCCAAGGCAATGCAGTTCGGCGTCGCCCGCGGCTTGTTTTCCAACGAAGCCGGTATGGGCTCCACACCGCACGCTCATGCCGTCGCCAAGGTTGAACACCCGGCCGAACAGGGGCTAGTTGCCATTTTCGGTGTTTTCGCTACCCTCGTCATTGTGACCTTTACGGGTATCGTAATTCTGGTCACCGGCGTTCTTGACTTCCAAAGTACCGGCATTGCGCTCACGCAGAAAGCCTACAACATCGGTCTGGGTTCTCTGGGCGTAAGCTTCGTGGCCGTGTGTTTGTTCTTCTTTGCGTACTCTACGATCATCGGCTGGTACTTCTTCGCCGAGCAAAACGTGCGCTTCCTTTTCTCTGAAAAAGCCCTCCTGCCCTACCGCGTGATCGTATGCGCCTTCATCATCGTGGGCGCCACCCTCAAGGTTGACTTGGTGTGGGCTCTGGCCGACCTTTTCAACGGTCTGATGGTGATCCCCAACCTGATCGCACTGATTGCGTTGCACAAGGTTGTCGGCAACAGTCTCGACGACTTCGAAGCCAAACTTGCGCAGTACGAGAAAACGCAGAACACGCTTTCGAAGAGCTGACGAAAATTCGGGCTCGACCAAGATGAGGTGCTTTTGCCAGGCAAAGGCACCTCATTTCGTTTCTGCGTTTGCTTCCTCAGACGTATCGCGCCATAGATCTGGCGTGATCTTCAAGCCGATTCATCACCCGATCGACTTCGTCCCCGGTCAAAAGCATGGTCTCAGGCGAATTTCCATCGATGGCACGCACCCACAACCGCTCGCGGTTGGCAGCATGACGATACTGCTGAAAGGCCATCTCCGGCACCAAGACCGCTCCCGCTTCGATCCGATTGCGGCTGCATTCGATGATGTCGTGCGCATAATGCTCGTTTCGGTCGGCCCACGCAAACAAGTGCTGCGGAGCAGCCAACCGATCGTTCTTACTGCAGTTGCAGCGTCCGCAGGCAAGTACAAAATTGAAGGTTCGAGTGTGCGCAAACCGTGTGTACGGCAGGAAATGATCTGCATGGCAGCTCGCGGTAAGCGGTGCCCCGCAGTAAAAACATGTGGTTGTGCCAGTAGCTTCGCGCAGCACTTTCTTGACCGTTGCCAAAGCTTCGTTGGCTCTTTGCGGAAAAAATAAGAATTCGCGCAAAGAACGTTCCGACGATTCCCCCAGAAACGACGCGTTCTTTTTGATCGACCGCAGCAGCTTCTCCCAACGGGAAAAAATCAGTTCCTGAATGATCGGCTGAAAGCGGCACAGCAACACCGCCGTATTTCTTTCCAGACGAACCAAGTCGAGCGCATCGTCCTTCTCGAACAAAAACTCATGTCCCTGGATGTAATGCAGCGGATTCTTCTTGACGACGCGCGTGAGACATTCCTGAAGAATCGTCTCAAAACCCGGAAGAGCCTGCGCCTGAAGAAATGTTAGGTTTTCCGAGTCGCCGGTCGTGTTTGCCTGCTGAAAATCTCGAATCAATGTGATGACAACTGCGTTGCCCGGATTCGTGCTTTGATACAGCACTGTCGACTCAACTGAGTTTTCTTCGCTGCGCTCGTATCTGCGAGCCTGGGGCCAATAGATGCGCAGGAACTCACGCGCGATTTCGCTATAAGAAATCGTAAAGTGCGTGGCATCGGGCTGATTAACGAACTCAATTTCGCCGGCCTTATTCGTCACCGCCAGGATGAGCGCGAGCTTGTAAGTGGTGTTGAGGCTGTTTCCCAAAACCAACTTTTGCATCGCAAGCAGAAAATCTTCGGCCAACATGGACATGAAACGATGCTCCGCAAATCCGATTGAAACGCATTGCGCCCATTGTATCGCCGACAAAAAGCGGGCCAAGCGCAATACCTGACCCGTCAAAAGAGAGGAGACCGGTTCCCGAGCATTGAGAACTCGGGAACCGAAGAGAAGTCGGATTATTTACCGAGCACCTGAGCTGCGGCGTTTTCACCGGCCAGACGACCGAACGTGATCGTTTCGCTGATCGAGTTGCCGCCGAGACGGTTCTTGCCGTGCACGCCGCCCGTTACTTCACCGGCTGCATAGAGGCCTCCGATCGGCTTGCCTTCGGTGTTGATCACCTGCGTCTTGCCGTTGAACTTCAGGCCGCCCATGTAGTAGTGAATGGCAGGCGTGACCTCGATCGCATAGAACGGAGCCTTTTCGACCTTAAGCTTGGCGTTCAGACCCGGACGATTGAAATCGGGATCCTTGCCGGCTTCGGCGTACTTGTTGTACTGCTCAATGGTAGCCTTCAAAGCCTTCGGATCGATGCCGGCATTCTTGGCAAGCTCTTCAAGCGTGTTGCCCTGCTTGGCCAGACCGAGCTCGAAAGCTGCGCCGGTCTGCTTGACGCCCTGGCGAACCTTGTCGTCGAAAATTTCAAAGGCCGTGCCGCCCGTTTGCTTTGAAACCGCCGCACTCGTCACGTCGCGGGTGGTAAGTTCGCTGATAAAGCGCTTGCCTTCGCGGTTCACAAACACGGCACCGGCACCGCGCACCGTTTCGGACACGATCACGGGGCTGCCGACCAACAGAGTCGGATTGAGCTGGATTTCCTTGGCATCCACAACGGCTGCGCCGATCTTCTGCGCAAGAACCATACCGTCGCCCTGACTGCCGGGTTGGTTGGACGTCTTCACGTCGGCGCTGATGTCGGGACGAAGCGACTGCACAAGCTTGGAGTTGGCGCCGATGCCGCCCGTAGCGAGAACCACGGCCTTGGCATTGATGCGGTACAGACCGCTGTGCTTACCCTTGATGAGAGCCCCCGTGACATTGCCCTTGTCGTCGGTATAGAGCTTGACCAACTTGGAATTCAGGCGCAGATCCAGGTTCGTTTCCTTGGCATGTTCGCGGAAGAACTTCGACAGATAAGGACCAACGAACAGACCGCCAGCCGGTCCGTGCATACGAGCAGCTGCCGCACCGCCGCCGCGACCGACATGCGCAAGAACGGCGCAGCGATCGGCAAGCCACTTCACGGAATCGGCAGAGCGTTCGGCAAGAATCTTCACGAGTTCCGGATTGCTGACATTTTTGCCGCCCTTCATCGTGTCGTCGAACATGAGCTTCACGTTGTCTTCAATGCCCTTTTCCTTCTGGTAAGGCGTGCCGGCAGCATTCATGCCGCCTGCGGCGAGCTGGCTGTTGCCCCCCGGAACAGCCATTTTTTCAACCATCACGATGTTCTTCACGCCCGCTTCCTGAGCCGTGAAAGCTGCCACGAAACCGGCCGCACCCGAACCCACAACCAGGATGTCGGTGGTTTCCGTGCGCTCGGGTTTGGCGTTGTCGTACTTCGTTAAATCTTCATATTGCGAGGCCGGTTTGGCACCCTTGCCGAACTTCATGTCCTTCATGGACGGGAAATCATGGCAGTTGGTGCAGTAGGCAACCGAAGGCGTATGCCCCGAATGGCAAGCCGTGCACTGTACGTCGCCCAAATGGCTCTTATGCGGATTGGGCTGCCCCTTCTTGGCAGTCTTCTTAGCCAAAGCGTTCGGTTCATGGCACTGCACGCACTGCTTGTTGATTTCCGTTTCCGAATCGCTCACCTTGTCGGTGGTGTGGCACATCTGACAGGACAATCCCTTTTGCCCGTGTGCCCCCGCCAAAAACGCCGCCTTGTCACCCTGCGAATAGGATTTCGTGATATCGGGCGCAAATGCCTGAGCACCCGTTGCCATTCCGAGGCCGAGAACAACCGCGCTCGCGAGCAACGTCAACTGTTTGTACTGCATATCTCTCTCCTGTCGGGATTATTCTTAAAAACCGAATTTCCTATCCGGAACTCAGTCTTCCAACGACGCTGTTCATCAAATCGTTTCTCTTTAATACAGGCCGCTTGAAAAGAATGTTAAGCTTTGAAAAAGAATTGATCCATCAGTCTTTTTCAAAGAGCATTTTCGGATTTTCCAAATACGGTTCCAAACCATGCATCATTTTTCACTTGTCGACCTGAAGGCTTTCTGCGCCGTTGCCGATGAAGGCAACCTCACGCGCGGCGCCGCACGCGTGCATTTGAGCCCCTCATCCGTCTGCTCACGCATCAAAGGGCTGGAATCCAGTTTGGGTGTAGCACTTCTGGCACGCACGGCACAGGGCATGAGCGTGACACCTGCAGGCGAAATCGTGCGGCAGGGAGCGCAAAGCATCGCGCGCGACATCGACACCATGCTGGCCAAGCTCGAACCATTCGTGAGCCGCGAAGCCGGCACGCTTCGCATCGTCACCAACTGCGGCGCCGCACTCAATTTTCTGGCTGATGGTCTGGCCCGCTTTTTGCGAGCGCATCCCGTCGTCACGATATCGCATCGGCGCTGTTCCTCGCGTGAAGTGGTGGCCGCCGTTGCCGAAGACCGCGCTGACATCGGAATCGGCGCTTACGTAGGCGACTACCCCGGCGTAGACTTCATCGATTACGCCCGAGACGATCTGGTTCTGATCGTGGCAAAAGACCACCCGCTCGCCAAGAAAGAGGCCGTCGACTTCGCAGACTGTCTGGAAGAAAACTTCGTCTACCTCAACGACAGAGTGGAAATGCAGCGTTTCGTGGATGACCGAGCCAGAGAACTCGGCAAACGCATTGAGCCCAAAGTGCGTGTTTCGAATCAGCCGATTCTTTTTCAAATGGCAGCAGCCGGGGTGGGAATCGGAGTTGCGAGCCGCGTTGCCTTCGAAGCGCAGCCCAATCCACGCGTAAGGGCCATACGGCTTACCAACTACTGGGCCAAGCGCTACATCCGCATCGCCGTACCGACGGAAGCACAAAGACGCATTCGATGGGCCAAAGAATTGATTGACGCACTTCAATCAAGCACCTAACCAACGGCGCCCTAGACAGAGCGCACGCACTCCGGCTATGCTGCAGAAGAATTGACTCCGTTTCTTTTGCAGTCCATGGACAACGGTCACACCTCATTGAAAAACCTGCAGAACAGTCTGACAACGTCCTTTGTCGACGCATCGACCGTCTCCGAGCCGAATCTTCGCGCTCAACTTCTTGCCAACGGACTTCAAGGCGCGGGATCTAAAGTCATCACAGTGCTTGAGCAGGAACTCAGCCGGTGCGAATATTTCGACTTCAGCGTTGCGTTCGTCACCCTAGGCGGGATCACGCCGCTGCTGCTCATTCTGAAGGAACTCGAAAGCAAAGGAGTCCCTGGTCGAATCCTCACAACCGACTATCTGCAGTTCACCGAACCCGAAGCTCTGGAAAAGCTCGCAGGCCTCAAAAACATCGAAGTACGGCTTTTCCGCACGGGCGAAGCCGGTCCTCGTACGGGTTTTCACACCAAAGGCTACATTTTTGATCGCGACGGACTATGCAGCATCATCGTGGGTAGCTCCAACCTCACACAAACGGCGCTTTCGACCAATCAAGAATGGAATGCTCGCCTGATCAGTACTCCGGGCGGCGAATTTGCACGACAAATCCGACGCGAATTCGACCTGCTCTGGAATAGTCGAGCCGCGCATCCGCTGGCTAACGTCATTGACGATTACCGAGGCGAGTACGGTCAAAGCAAGACCGTGCGAGAGCGCTTTTTCTCTGCCGAGTCCACATACGCAGACACTGCTTATCAAGCAATTGTCCCCAACGCCATGCAGCGTCAACTTGCTGCCAATGTGCTCAGCCTGATGCGCTGCGAACCCCAGGGGCAAAACCTGAACAAGCCCAAGAAAGGATTGCTCATTTCCGCCACCGGCACCGGGAAAACCTACGCGTCGGCCTTCGTGATTCAAGCGCTCAACCCCAGGAGAATCTTGTTTCTTGTTCACCGCGAACAGATCGCCCGCAAAGCAATGCAGAGCTATCGTCGCATTCTCGGCGACCGCTATTCCTACGGACTATTCATTGGGCAGGAACTCGACACAACCAGCGACATCGTCTTTGCCACCATGCAGACCATGGTCAGGCATCTTCACGACGGTTCTTTTGCCAGAAAACAATTCGAAGTCGTCGTGATCGACGAAGTGCACCGTGCGGGCGCCAAAAGCTATGAGCAAATCATGGCGTACTTCGAGCCACGCCTTTGGTTCGGCATGACCGCCACACCCGACCGTCCCGACGGCATCGACATCTACGCACTTTTTGATCATCACATTCTTACGGAAATCCGTCTGCAGCAGGCGCTCGAAAACGATCTGCTCTGTCCTTTCCACTATTTCGGCATCACGGGACTTTCCGTAAGCGACCGGGACTACGAAGTCAAGAACCTGTCTCGGCTGGCCTCCGACGAACGCGTCGAACACATCCTTGAGCAATCCCGATATTTCGGCGCAAGCGGCAGCCGCATCAAAGGACTCGTTTTCTGCAGTTCGAACGAAGAAGCACAGATACTCTCAAGTAAGTTCAACGCTCGCGGACTGCGCACCGTAAGCTTAAGCGGGACCGACTCTCAAGCCGTTCGTGAAAGCGCCTGCTCACGCCTGGCCGAAGATGCCGGCCAAGATGCTCTCGACTATATTTTTTCCGTCGACATCTTCAATGAAGGCATCGACATTCCAGAAGTCAACCAGGTCATCCTGCTGCGCCCGACGCAAAGCCCGATCATCTTCGTGCAACAAATCGGTCGCGGCCTACGAAAGCACGTCGGTAAAGAATACGTTGTTATTCTCGACTTTATCGGACAGTGCTCCAACAATTTCCTGATTCCGGTGGCGCTATCGGGCGACAGGACCTACAGCAAGGACACAATGAGACGCGCCGCAGGAAACGGCACGCAAGTGCTCTCCGGACCGTCAAGCATTCATTTCGACCGGGTGGCACGCGAGCGCATCTATGCGGCAATCGACTCGGCGCGCACCAACAGCATGGCGCTGCTGCGCGAAGCCTACCGTCTGCTTCGCTTCAAACTCGGTCGCATTCCGACGATTTCGGATTTCGACTCCCACGGCTCGGTCGATCCGACCAAAATCTTCAGTGTCTGCGGCTCCTACTACGCCTTCCTGAAGCGCTGCGTACGCGAAGCTGCCTACACCCGCAATTTGGATTCAACGGCCGGCAAACTGCTTGTCTACTTCAGCCGACGCCTGGGCAACGCACAACGGATCAGCGAGGCAATGGTCCTTGAACGCATTCTGCAGGGACACCGCACGAAATTGAAGGCGCAATTTGTTGCCGACTTTACGGCCGAGTTCTCGTTTAGTCCGTCGCCCGCACACATAAAATCATGCGAACTTCTGCTCACAAGCAGTTTTTGGCGTAAAACCGATGAGAAAGCGTCCAATGCGGACTGCGCCGTCCTCGCAGCTGACGGCCCCGACGAATGGAAGGCATCGGAAGCATTCCTCACCGTACTCACCCTCAATCCGGATTTAAAGGATGAATTCGCCGACCTGATTGCGTTCGTGCGCAACCGCTTCAATCAGGTCTACAGAGGCGGATACCGCGGAACACTTTTGAAGCTCTACGAACGCTACACGTACGAAGACGTCTGCCGCATGCTTGACTGGGACCGCAATATGCCCGCGCAAAATATCGGCGGTTACTGCTACGACAGGGCCTCCAAGACGCTTCCGGTGTTCGTGAACTACATCAAAGACGAAGGCGCAATCGCTTATGAGGACTACTTTGTCTCCGAAAACCACATCGTGGCGCTTTCCAAGACCAATCGCAGTGTTCACTCGCCCGATGCCGATCACATCTTCAAGCGAAAGGACGCCGACAAAGCCAACCGCATTTACCTTTTCGTACGAAAAAACAAAGACGACAAGGAGGCCAAATCGTTTTACTTCCTTGGCGAAATTCAGGCCGAGGGCGAACCGGAACCGGTGAAGCTTGCGGGCGGCGTCGATGCTTTTGAAATCAACTATCGTCTCACCGACGCAGTGCGCCAAGACATCTACGCCTACCTCACTTCGTAGGGCACGTATACTTGCCGCCGTTCATCAGGAAATAAACAACATGAAGACCATTGAAGTCGTTGCCGCCATCATTCACAAGAACGGCCGCATTCTCGCCGCACAGCGCGGCTACGGCGACTACAAGGACGGATGGGAATTTCCGGGCGGAAAAGTACAGCCCGGAGAATCCGCCGAAGCGGCAATCGTGCGTGAAATCCGAGAAGAGCTGCGCGTAACGATCAAGCCCGAAAAATTGGTGACGACGGTCGAATACGACTACCCGACCTTTCACCTCACCATGCACTGCTTTATTTCGAGCATTGTCGAAGGCGAAATCGAACTCGTCGAACACGAGGCCATGCGTTGGCTTACCCCCAACGCTCTGGACGAGGTCGATTGGCTTCCGGCCGACGTTGAAGTCGTGCAGGAACTCACGAAGTTCCTTTCAGAGCTTCGACAAAAGCCCGAGAAATAACGCTCATGGGAATGCGTTCCTGCTCCAGGCGCAAACGGCTATTCTGCAGTTCCTCGAATAACTTCAACTCACCTGCGGCAAGCCCTTCCGCCGGCATTGCAATCGGCTCGGTCGGATCATTAACCGCCAGATGACGAAACTTTTCAAGCGTCGTGCAATCCATCAAAACGGATTGCACGGAGCCGAAGCTGGCACGAAGAGACGCCAGGATTCTCAGCCCATGCTGATCCAAGTCACCCATGTAGAAGATTGTCGCCTCATTGAGGGTATCGAGCTGCCGTAGACTTCGTATCGCATTACCCATACCGCAGATCACCGGAACATCATAGGGCACATCAAGCGCGAGCCCAGTCTGCAGATTTTCCACAATACAGAACTTTTCGGCTTTCGCCCGCGCAAAAATAGACAGCGGTAAAGCAACGAAATCCTCAGGATTAAGCCCTGGAACAAAGCGTGCGGCATGGCGAACGCGTACCAACACCGGCGGCACCTTCAGCCGCCAGCGAGCGACGATACCTTCCGACGAGATCGGTTCACCCAAAACAATCGAAAGCACCCTGGCGGTCATCGCTCGATTGTTCTCAAGCCATTTGGTATCCACCCCTTCAATCGGCAGTTCACGAATGAAGCAGTCAGCCGCTGGATGGTCTCGCAACCACAAAACCACGGAAAGAAGGCGCTCAAACTCGGCTTCGGAAGCTTCAAACATCACCTTGTCTTCACCGGCCAGAGCCAGAGCGACCGTTTCACCCGCACGCTCGCGGACAAGTGCAAACCGATCCTGCGCCGCAACAAAACTTCGACTTCTCGAATCTCCTTGAGGCATCAGCTCGAAAGCTGCCGTCAAAGTTTTGACACACACGTGAGAAGGCACCCGTGAGAGCCCGAGTTCTTTCCAAGAAACCTCCCGGAAACGCAATTCAACCCCTGGGGCCAACTGCTTCTCCGTGTTCGTCCAGTTCAGAAAATCCCTACGAAACCGCACAATATCGGACGTCGCTTCCTTTCTGTTCGGATTCAAAGCTGTCTCAAAAACAAACTCCTCCCCAAGACACAGGCCACGCAAAAACTTGGCGCGATTGGCATCGTACCGTTTGGCAAGCAGCCTGCCGACATCCTCAATTGTTTTCACACCAAGGCCCCCGATGACGTTTGATTCTCATCACCATGAAGAGCCTGACCGAGTTCCTCAGGCTGCAGATTGATCACGCTCGAAGCTTTTCGCTCTCTGCAGCTTACGTACGAAAAGGACCCCATGTAGGGCTCAAGCGTGTACAACCCTTTTTCAGGCGTAGCAATGATTGGTTGGAACCCAAAATCCTTGAAGATTCGCATGGAGATGTCGGTAAATTCACTGTCGGCCTTGTCGAAAGCTTCATCCATCATCACCGGCGCAAATTTGGGCTTTTGTGCGCGAGTGCCGCCTAACTGGTAACGCAGAGCCGCCACAAGGCATGTCATGGTGAGCTTTTGCTGCTGACCACCCGACTTTCCAGCCCCGCTGGCGAGCACCTCGATCGTCTCGCCGGCATTGTCAAATTCGATGCCTTGGAACGTCACATGTCCGCGCACATCAAGCACCCGCTCGCGCCAAATATGCTCTTGCGAGTTGTCCGGATTCAGTTTCTCGACAAGCCCGGCGAGCTTCTTGAAGTACTTTTCAGCCTGAACCTGTGATTTCGCTTCGAAGCTGTCTCGCATGATTTCGCTTTGCATCTGCTTGAATTCGGCCACCTCAGGCAATCGTCGATCGCTCACGGCAATGCGAAGGTGCGTATCACCGGCCTCGCTGCGGTTAAAAGCAACCTCGGCAAGCGATGCATTGACTTCCTTCATGCGATCTTTGATCTGGTGACGTTCGGCATCAAGCTCATTAACAAGATCGATCAAATTCTGCTTGGCGTGATTTTCCAGCAGATCACGGAATCGCTCCTCGTATTTGGGCAAACCATCCGTTTCCAATTGATCAAGTAGCAAGAAATAGTCTTCGGCAGATTCAAGGGTCTCGTCCATCGCATCCGCATCCGTCGGCCAACGAATCTTGAAGTCATGAAAAGCCGATCGCATTGTCTCTTCATGCTTGATCTGCTTGAGGTGCTCCTTGGAGGCTGCGTCCTTCAGATGCCTTTCCAACAAATGCGACCGTGCTTCCGCGTTTTCGCTTGTCAGCGGCGTTTTCTCACGTTCCCGATCCAACCGGTCCAACTCACCCAAGCGCTCGGACGGGACATCAACGCCCTGCAATGCCTGCACGGCCTCGTCCCGCTGAATCTTTAGCCTGTTCAGACGATCCTCGAGCTGTCCGATGTGCTTGTTGAGTTTTCCAATCCTTTCTTCAAGCTTGTCGCGTTCTTCTATGGCTTGGTCGATACGCGCCGCTAGTTCCTGCAGGACATTGTTCGATCGCTGCCGCTCAGTGATTTCTTTTTCGATTCTATTGAGAGCCTCAGCAATCGTGGAGGTATCGACTTCCTCCCAGGAATAGGAACTGATGTTCTGGATCACGTTGAAGCGATCGCGAGCCACACGCAGTTTTTCACCGAACTGCCTCTCTTTCTTGCCGAGCGCTTCGATCTGCACGGCAAGCTCGCCGGCCTGCTTCTCAAAATGGCGGCGTTTTTCCACATTGCTAAAGCCAGTTACCCAACTCGACGGGTCACCCACCTTCCTGCGATCGTCTTTTTCATGCCTCGAAACTGTGTGCTTAATCTGTCCGGCAATCGTGACCGCCTTGTCGAATTTGGCAAAACGGCTGGTATCCTCCACGCAAACATAGTCAAAGCGAGCTGCCAGTTCGTCACACAACCATGCCGTCCACGGACCGTTCTGAATTTCAAACTTGGAAGGAACTGAGTTTTCACTCCAGGCAGGGTTGTCACCGCGTCGCACCGTGCGGTTGTAGACAAGTCTGTCGCCCAAATTGAGTTCGTTGACCAACTTAGCGAATCGAGCGTAGTGCTTGTCCGACACCAGAAGCGAAATAGCAAGCGGCCGCAGGACCCGCTCGCAGGCCCCCTGCCAGCGTTCCTCTCCGGGAAGAATCTGCATGAGTTCGCCTGCAAAAGGCAGATCCTGCGCAGTCAACCCAAGTTCTTCGGCAAGCCGCCCGCGCAGTTCAAGCTTTTTCGAAGGAATATTCGAAGGCTGCTTGAGCATCGCCTCAATTTCATGGCGCAATGTCTTGAAGGTTTCCTGCTTTTGGGCTGACTCGATCTTCAAGGTAACGATCTTATCCTCGATTTCCGCAGTACTTTCCGCAAGTTCATCGCGCTCGCCCTGTAGCTTTTGCAGTAATGCATTGAAATCGCTTGCCTTCTGCGGAATCGAAAGATCAATCCGCGCGAACGTCTCCTCAAGATGCATACGGCGCTTCTGCACCGTATGCAAAAGTTCGATTTTGTGGCTTCGTTCCTGCTCAAGACGCATCAGCACATCTCCGCCGTTTTGCGCATGTTCGGCCCGCAGACGATCCAACTTGGTGTCGTTGTCGCGCTTTCTCCTGACTGTAGCTTCAAGTTCCGTACGACAGTTTTTCAGACGCAGTTCTGCCTGCGGCACCTGTTCGTCCAAAAACCCCTGCAAGCGAACGTATTTCCAAGGAACGGTCAAAACGGCCAGCATTTCGTAGTCGGCAACATTTCGAATCGCTTCCGCCCTACATTCCTGAGCAACTTTCGCCTGTCCAAGAACCTGCACCTGCTCGCGCGTCTTCTTGACAATTTCATAGGCCTGATTGAGCTCGCTGAACTCCTCAACAAGCGTCTGGGCAATGCCGAAGGTTCCCGGCGTATCCAGCATGAACTCGCGGAAAAACGCATCGATGTTGCCCATGTTCTTGGCCGATTGCGCTTTGTGCAGCAAATGAAGTACCTTCTGATCCGAAATGCCGAAATAGCGGCTGAAGCATTCGAAATATGGACCGAATGTCGGAAACAAACGGCTTTCCGGACAACGCTTCTTGATCAAGCGCACATTGAAATCCGATGCCGAGAAGTCGCTGATCTCTAGCAAATCAAAGTCCTGCGGAATCACAAAGTAATTCCGCACCACGGAGCTTTCTTCTCGCGAAGCACCGCGGACATATCCTATGAACATCAATGTGACGGTCTGCTGCAAATTGCTCTTAAAGGTGGCCGCCACGGCCGACCAAGTCGATTCCTTGCGCAAGAACCGTGTAGCAGCGCGTCCGTCGCTATCCTGCTCACTACTCCAGGCGCCTCGGATATAGCTCATGAACGAGCGGTCGGAGCGTCTTTCTCCAGGACGGGCTGCCGCATTGAAATTGATGCGCCCGGGCGTCAACAACACGGCAATCGCATCCAGAATCGTCGACTTACCCGAACCAGAACCGCCGACAAAAAGATGGCCTTTCGCAGCCATCGGCACATCGTGAATCCCGCTGAAGGTTCCCCAATTAGCAATTTGCAGTCGACTGAGCCAAAACTGTTCGCTTCCCTCAAGCAAATTGAGCGTACTGTCAAACATCCGCCGTCTCCTGTTCATCAACTTGAGCCAGAATCTCGGCAGCACGGCGAGCCTTTTCGATGTGATTGAGGTATGCCTCGCGCAACGTATCCACCTGTGCGGCATCGAAAACTGTCTTGATCACTGGGCTGACCTCAAAACTATCGGCATTCTTGCCAAGCTCGATGAGCAGATGCCGCTCCTTCATTCGCTTAATAACTGCATCAACTCTTTTGGCAAAAAGCGACGTATCCGTACGGGCCGAAGATTCAAAAACGCCCAGATGTGTATTAATTTCGTCAAGTGATATAACCGCCCGCTCGCCACCCTGCTGCGCCCGCATCAGGCGATCGCGCATTTCAATGAGCAGCACCGAGTCCAAAAACTTGAACGCATACTGATTCAAAAGCGACGGCGCTTCAATCTCTTCAAGATTTGGCTTACAAACGTAGGCCACTCCAAGTTCATCGTCAACGACGAGATCCAACAGCAGATTGGAAAGCTGCGTACGGACCGCCGCCATGTTGTTGATGAGCAAATTCCAAGCGTCCTTTCGCTTTTCTCGGTATAGATAGGGCCCCTTGAGCAAAGTCACCAAAAGTTTGCGCAGAGCAAGCGACAGCGTACCGCTGTCACCTGGATAAAGTTCTTCCCGAGCAGATTCAGCAATCCGAACGTCTTCGGTTACATCTGCAACCTGTTGGATCGGTGTCGTTTGCTCCACGATTTCATTTATTTCCGTCATCATGCTTTGCTTCTTTCCTGTCGAGCGCTCTGGCTGTCGTCCATTATCGACCCGCGCACGAAAATGAAGCGCGGCAGTCTTCCCCGCTTGCGATTTCCCAGTCGATCCGTCCAGTGTACGACTTCGCTCATCCCTTCCTTCGGCGGCTGAGCATGATTCAGCGCAAGATGAATCATTCCCACAATTGAAGCAAGCCCCTGCCGAGCCGGGAAACGCTCAAGCACCTCTCCGAGGCTCACTGTGGCGCGATCGCTCAAACATTCGGCAATCTGCTTTTTCAAGAGGGCATAGTTGATCTCGGAAGCCGACAAACGCTCAGACAATGACATCAGGTCAATATCTGTTTGCTCCTGCAGGGTAAGTTCCTGTGCATCGCCTGCATTTTCAGGATTGAATAGCGACGTCGCACCGATGCTTGAAATCGAGGCGAAGGTTTCATTTACCTGCAGCACGGGTGTGTACGTTGAAGGGGCGAACTATAAATTCCAGTGCCCCTGACTGAGGGTAAAAAAATAATGGATT
>USBS01000013.1 GCA_900552915.1 uncultured Sutterella sp.
AGAGATAACCGCTGAAAGCATCTAAGCGGGAAACTTGCCTGAAGATAAGTCTTCCCGGAGGCTTAGACCTCCCTGAAGAGTCGTTCGAGACCAGGACGTTGATAGGTCGGGTGTGTAAGCGTTGTGAGACGTTTAGCTAACCGATACTAATTGCTCGTGAGGCTTGATCCTATAACCGTGCTGCTTGAAGTCTGCAAAGACACTCAAGTAGATGAAGAGGATTTGAGCTCTGCAATTGCGAGCCCGAAGAGCTGAGCTTCTTTAGCCAAAGAATTCGACGAACAGCCCAAGAGGCTGCGAGTCAAAGCCTTTGCCTGGCGGCCATACCGAAGTGGTCCCACTCCTTCCCATTCCGAACAGGACAGTGAAACGCTTCAGGGCCGATGATAGTTGGTTGTATTTCCAGTGAAAGTAGGTCACTGCCAGGCTAAACATTTAAGCGAACCCCCGTTGGAGCAATCCTTCGGGGGTTTTGCTTTATGTGCTGTCTGAAAACGGTAACATTGCGCCGTATTGTCACTCTTTTTCGAGAAGATCCATGACGGAAGAAAGATCCACCGATCGGGAAGAAAAACGGGTTCGTCGCCAGTATCGTCGCACGAAGGAGCGTCGGCAGGAAATTCTGGTGACCGTTGTGCGTTTGCTTTCTGAGCCGAGCTGCGGCGGCGTTACGACCAAGGAAATAGCCAAGGCCATGGGCGTGGCCGACGGTGCTTTATATCGCCACTTCACGGGCAAGACTGAAATTCTTTTGGAGCTTATTGACTTTTGTCGCCGGTCTTTCGAGGGGATGTTCAACGAAATCAACGCACAGACCGGCGTCGGCATGATCGGCAGAGCGGAAATCAAGGCGAGAGCATTGCTGTTGTTTGCCGAAGCGAATCCCGGTTTGACGCGGCTGCTGACCGGTGAAGCTCTTTGCGGCGAATCGGCAGAAGTTAAGACGGCGATGCGGAATACGCTTGCCGCAGCCGAAAAGTCCATCGCTCAGACGCTTGAACTTGCTGATGTGCAGCGTGAGGCGGTCTCGAACACGGACTTTGCAGGTCGTGCAGCGCTGGTCATGAGTTACATCCAGGGACGATGGTCGAGATTTGTCGCTTCGGGATTTGATGAAAAACCTGCCGAAGACTGGACGAAAGCCAAAGCAATTTTGTTTTCGGGGCTTCAGCACTCTTAAGGTGGTCATAATAGTTGTTAATGGTGCTGTTACATCTGTGACGGCACCGTTTTGTTTTCAAGCGCATCGTTTTGAAACTGGGGCATGTGATGTAGTTCTTTGATTTCATTGAAGATTCTGTCCGGTCGTCAGGATTAAAGATGCGGATTAACCTTAAGATAGACGTAAGCTCTTGTTTTTGTTCGTCTTTTTGAACACTAATTCATTTACAAACGGTTTCTTCAGCATGGATTTGTTTGCACCCAAGACGACCAGGCATGGGTACTATTCCAATCACACATCGATCTCCTTTCGTTTGGTTGATTAAACACCGAATGGTTTGAGGGCTGAGGCAAGAATCCTCGGCCCCTTTTTTTTGGGTAAAGTGGCAGAATCCTGACATCTTGTCTCATTATTTCGTTTGCACGGATGTCCTGCCGTAGTTTTCTACTGTGCCTGCGCTCGGCGCTGCTGCTCTTTTTGTTTGTTGTGGGGGTGCTTCATACGAGCGTCTTTGCTGCGGACAAGATGAGCCGTGCGCACGACCGTCCCCTGCGCTTGGGCATTGTCAACAGTTACGGCCAGATTCTCAGCGATATGTATTACGGGAAGTCCCTGCAACGCATTCGCGAGGCGATTGCGCCGAGGACCTTGGAAATTCGAGTTTACGGACCGGATACTTTTTTAGATGCCGCAGCAGCCGAACAGTTCGATATGGCGATTGCTTCCTACGGGCTTACGAGCATCATGCTGCGGCAGACGGGCGGCGCTCGACTGCTCACCGCCGTCAACAAGAGACTTCCCGATCCGTACGCAGGCAACGGGGCAGCCATCATTGTGCGGGCCGACCGCAGCGACATCGATTCGTTTGAAGATTTGCCCGGGAAGTCTCTGGCCGTAATGAGCATCACGGCTTTTGCCGGATGGCAGATTCCGATGGCGGAACTTACCGCGCACGGTATTGACGTCAAAAGAGGTTTTCGCGACATCATCGTGACCGGGGAGCCGATGACTCAAATTCTCGATAAGGTTTATGCGGGAGAAGCCGATGTCGGATTTGTGGTCAACTGCTTGCTCGAGGAAGCCGAGGGGCTTGGCAAATACAAAGTCAGCGACTTTAAGGTGATCGGCGACAGGGAGCCTTGGTCGCATAGTGCCTGCAAGCATTCGACTCGCCTGTATCCAAATTGGTCTTTTTCCGTTAAGCCCAATTTGAGCCCCGACGAGACAAAGGCAGTGGTGCTGGCATTGCTGTCTATTCCGCCTTCGGATGATTCGTCCATGCATTGGACGATGACGCCGGACGGAACAGGCGCGGACTCCGTATTCCAACAGCTCAACCTGCCTTATGCTCAAGCCTACGGGCTTCGCGATATTTTGCTTGAGTATTCCGGCTTGGCTTTCGGAGCTCTGGCAGTTGTTCTCGTCTTGATCGTTAACACGGTTGTGTTGACTGTTGCGGTTCGCCTTCGGACAAAACAAACAGAGAAGGCCTTGGCGGAAAAAATGCAGTCTGATCTGGATGCTCGTCGTGCGGCTCTCAAGCTTAAGACGATGCAAAAACTGAGCGCCGTGGGCGCGCTCTCAAGCATGGCTGCTCATGAGCTCAAGCAGCCGCTCACCGTTGTCAACAACTATGCCGGGAGTTTGCGCCGGCGCCTGCTTAGAAGCGATGTTCCGCGAGAAGTTCTGATAGATGCTCTTTCCGAAATCGAAGAATCCGGCCTGAAGGCAGCCGAGGTGATCGATTTGGTTCGAGGATATGCCTCTAATAAGGAACGGATGTTCGTGCGTACGGACCTGGCTGTCAATGCACGGCATGTTCTCGAGCGAAACCGCAGATATGCCAAGATTTTGCATGCCGACTTGCAGTCGGAGGTGTTTGTTCAGGCCGATACGATTGAGCTTGAACTCGTGCTCACCAATTTACTGAAAAATGCGATTGCGGCTGTAGCTGATGTTGAAGCCCCTTCCGTGGTTCTCAGGGTTTGGAAAGACACCGATTACGCCTACGCCAGCGTTTCGGACAACGGTAAGCCGCTTACGGACGAGCAGTTTGCGCAGATCGGTCAAATCGGCCGCACCACCAAGAAGGGCGGCATGGGATTGGGGCTTGCAATTGTAAAAAGCCTTCTTGAAGCACACTCCGGAGCGCTTAGAATAGAAAGGCTTGTACCGAGCGGGATTTGCTGCACGGTGCGCTTGCCGCTTGACCTGCAGCAAGACGGCGAACAATCGAAATAACGGAAAGGACGCTTGATGACAGAGGGGATGCTCTCGCGAGGAGGCGAGTCCATGGCGCTAGCCGGCCGCCCGCCCGTGGTGCGGGTGATTGACGATGACGACAAGGTGCGACGCTCCTGGCAGTTTGTTTTGGAAGGTGAGGGTTGGCAGGTTCAGGCCTACGAAAGTGCCGTACGGTTTCTTGAGGAGGATGATCCTTCCGTGCCGGGCTGTATCGTGAGCGACGTGCGCATGCCGGAGATGAGCGGTATTGAACTGCAGACGGAGATGAAACGCATCGGTAATCGGATGCCTTTGGTGTTGATTTCTGCGCACGCCGATTTGGTGATGGCTGTTAAGGCCGTCAAGGACGGAGCTTATGATTTCTTACTCAAGCCCGTTGAAACCGAGCGCTTGATTCAGACCGTGCTTGAAGCCATTGAGCTTGATCAGTCTCGGCGAGAGGAGCATGCTGAAGTCGACAAGGCTCTCAGGAGTTGGGCGATGCTGAGTACTCGTGAAAAAGAAGTGGCTCGAGGCGTTGCCGACGGTAAGCTCAACAAGCAGATTGCCTACGACCTTAATATTTCCGAAAAAACAGTCATTGCGCACCGCAGTTCACTGTGCCGTAAGCTGGGTATTCGCTCGGCAGCGGACATCACCCGCTTGTTGTTGATCGTTGAGCATCAGGAAAAGCTCAATGGCAGAAAGGAAGGCGCTCAAGACTGAGCTCAAGCGCCAGCGCGAAGGTCGGGCGAGGTCCCGGCCTTTTGTTAGGATTTGCCGAAAATTTCGTTGAGCTGCTGCGTGACGCGCACGAAGGTCGTACGCATGGTGAGCTCTTTGAGTTTACGGGCGCCGACATATGTGCAGGCGCTGCGCACGCCTCCCAAAATATCCTGGCAGGTCTGATCCACCGGCCCCCGGTCTTCAATGTAGACGATCTTCCCTTCGGCGGCGCGGTAGGGTGCGACGCCGCCCGAGTACTTGTCCATGGCCGCTTTGGAGCTCATGCCATAGAAGGCACGCATCCTGCGGCCGTCTTTTTCGATGACTTCTCCGCCCGATTCGTCGTGACCGGCAAACATGCCCCCGAGCATAACGAAATCGGCGCCGCCGCCGAATGCTTTGGCAATATCACCGGGGCGCGTGCAGCCGCCGTCCGAGCAGATGCGCCCTCCGAGACCGTGCGCGGCATCCGCGCATTCAATTACGGCTGACAGCTGCGGATAGCCCACCCCCGTCATTTTTCGGGTGGTGCATACCGAGCCGGGGCCGATGCCGACCTTGACAATGTCGGCGCCGGCCAGAATCAACTCTTCGGTCATGTCGCCCGTGACAACATTGCCGGCCATAATCACGATGTCGGGGAAGTGCTCGCGCATTTTTTTGACGAAACTCACGAAAGCTTCCGTGTAGCCGTTGGCCACGTCAATGCACACGTAGCGCACCGCGCCGGGAGCGGCTTTCATGACGGCGCAGAACTGCTCATATTCGGCTTCTCCGATGCCAAGCGAATAGAACGCATCGGATTTGTTCTCAAGCTGCGTGAAAAAATCGATGTATTCCTGAGCTTTGTAATGTTTGTGCAGTGCTGTCATCATGCCGTGACGGCCCAAAGCACGAGCCATTTCAAATGTGCCCGTGGTATCCATATTGGCGGCGATGACCGGAATGGCGTGGAAGCGTTCCGACGACCAGCGGAACTTGATTTCGCGGGTGATGTCCACCTGACTGCGGCTCGTTAGCGTCGAGCGCTTCGGACGGATCAATACATCCTTAAAGTCAAGCTTGATTTCGTTGTCGATATGCATTGCGGTTGCTCCTTCAGGAAGTTCCGGTCACGAAAAACGCCGGATTCCTTTTTCGGAACCCAGCGTTTCTTGAGTTTAGCGGTTTATTGAAGGATTTGCACGTTGCCGGATTCAGCTTAGGGCTTCTGCAGGCACAGTGCTTTCCAATGCGGTGAGGTCCTCGATTGTTTCTCGACGACGGATGAGCCAGACTTTCTCTCCGCTTACGAGAACCTCGGCTGCGCGGCCGCGGGAATTGTAGTTCGAAGCCATGGACATGCCGTAGGCTCCGGCGCCGGTCATGACGAGCACATCGCCGCTTTCGGCCGCAAGTTCGATTCCGCGAGCCAGAAAATCGCCTGTTTCGCACACAGGGCCCACGACGTCCCACAGCTGCACGTTTTCGCGTTGGGTGCAGTTCTCAAGCGCCATCTGCGCTTGGTAAAGCGTGGGGCGCACCATGTCGTTCATGGCGGCATCCACAATCAGGAAGTTCTTCGCCTGCGTGGGCTTGAGGTACTCAACGGTAGTCAGCAGAGCTCCGGCACGCGCGACCAGAGAGCGGCCCGGCTCAAAATAGATCGGCAGCGAGCCGAAGCCGCGCTCGAGTGCCTTGGCTGATACGGCCCGCACGAGTTCTTCGGCCGAAGGCGGCGTTTCATCGATATAGCGAACGCCCAGACCGCCGCCGAAGTCGAGGTGATCGAGTTCGATGCCGTTGCGGCGCAGCTCTTCGACGATGTCGAATATTTTGTCGGCAGCGTGAACAAACGGTTCAAGCTGCGTAATTTGACTGCCGATGTGCATGTCGATGCCCGAGATGCGGATACCGGCAAGCGTTTTGGCGTGTTTGTAGAGCTCGACCGTTTGATCGAAGGCAACGCCGAATTTATTGTTCTTGAGGCCTGTTGAAATGTAGGGATGGGTTTTGGCGTCTACGTCCGGATTGACTCGCACCGAGACGGGAGCAACACAGTGTTCTTCAAGTGCGATTTCGTTGATGCGATCGAGCTCGGGAATGCTTTCGACGTTGAAGCACCCAATGCCTGCCTGCAGTGCCGCACGGATGTCTTCGCGGCTTTTGCCGACGCCCGAATAGACGATGTCGCTGCCCTTGGCCCCGGCCAAGAGAGCGCGGGCGAGTTCGCCGCGGCTGACGATATCGAAACCAACTCCGGCACGGCGGAAAAACTGCAGCAGTGCCAGCGAGCTGTTTGCTTTCATCGCATAGAAAACGCGGTGAGGGGTACCGGCGACGCCTGTGAGCCAGCTTGCAAGTGCCGTTTTGAGGGCTTCATGGGAATAAACGTAAAGCGGAGTGCCGAAGCGCGCGGCCAAATCCGTCAGTTTGATGTTTTCACAGTAAAGTTCGCCGGCTCGGCGCGTGAAACCGGGCAGAGCACTGAAATCTTCTCGCATGAAAGAAAATCCGAGGAATAAATTTTGTTATGAACCGTTTGTGACGATCAGCGGTTCTGCAAAATGGTGTCCGAGGGCACGCCGCCTTGCTGGGGCGTCTGTTCGGGTGCTTCCTGGCGCTGCCCCTGTTCGTCGGTCATGTAAAGCGGCCCCTTTAGGCCGCAGGCCGTCAAAAGGGTGATGCTTAAAATAGCTAGAACGGTGCGCACCATGATTTGCGTGCCTCCTTGAAAGTGAAAAATGAAAATTTTTTCGGCGCAGAGAGCAATTATGACTGAAACAGAATTCCTTGAGGCAAGCGAAGCATTGATGAGAGCGGTTGAAAACGCTGTTGACGCGGCTGGGCTTGATGTCGAATGTGATCGTTCGGGAAACGTGCTTACCTTGGAAGGGGATTCGGGCGAACAGGTTGTCATCAATCGACATGGACCGACTCAGCAGATGTGGCTGGCTACCCGCAAGGGGGGACTGCATTTTGAAAATAAGGACGGGCAGTGGCTCAATACGCGCGACGGCACATCGTTTGAATCGGCGCTTGAAGCCGCTCTCGGATTTGTGTGCGGAGAAGCGGTCAAGATCAAACTTTGATTCCTTAACGCGTAACCAAAAGAAAGCGCCGCGGCTTGACAGCGGCGGCGCGGGTTTTTAGAAGATCTGGTCGCGGACCAGCTCCTTTTGCAGGTTTTCCTGTTTGATGCGTCCGTCGAGCGGCACGTCCTTGACGGCTTTGTCCACACTGTCGGCGTAGTAGTAGACGCCGTTCAGTAGCACTACGCTTGAAGGTTGGCGACGACGGTAGGGCGGTTCGTCCTTGACGGCCGTTTTCATATAGTCGATCCAGATTGGCAGCACCAGGCCGCCGCCTGTTTCGTTGCTGCCGAGCGGGCGCATCTGGTCGTATCCGACCCAACCCACGGCAAGCGTGCGGGAGGCGTAGCCCGCAAACCAGGCGTCGTGCGCATTGTTGGTCGTGCCGGTCTTGCCTCCCATGTCGGAACGTTTCAGTTCACGATAGGCGCGGCGGGCTGTACCGCCTGGTGCGCTTACGACACCGTTTAAAAGCGTGTGCATCACGAAGGCGTTGCGATCGTCGATAGCGCGGATCGTTTCGTTGCCTGCCTTGGGATTATTTACGCGCATGAGCACCTTGCCGTCGACATCGGTGACCTTGTCGATTAGGTAGGGCTTGACACGATATCCGCCGTTGGCAAAAACCGAAAAGGCAGCTGCCATTTCCCAGGGTGTCGTCGAACCTGCGCCGAGCGCAGTGGTGAGCTGCGCGGGCGTACGGGACGGCTCAAAACCGAACTTTGAAACATATTCTTGTGCGTAACGTGCGCCGATGGCCTGCATGACGCGGATTGACACAAGGTTCTTAGATTTGCGCAGAGCCATGGCAAGCGACATCGGACCGTCGAACTTGTTGTCGTAGTTGCGCGGCTCCCAGAGTTCGCCGCCGGTGAGGCGCGGATCGATGAAGATCGGCGCGTCGTTGATGATCGTGCCGGGGTTGAACCCTTTATCCAAGGCTGCCGAATAAATGAAGGGTTTGAAGGAAGAGCCGGGCTGTCGCAAGGCCTGCGTGACATGATTGAACATGTTCAGATAGAAGTCGAAGCCGCCCACGAGACTCTTGACGGCGCCCGTTTCAAAGTCCACGCTGATGAAGCCTGCCTGAACTTCCGGAATCTGCGCAAGCGTCCAGCTGTTCTTGACTCTTGAAAGGCGGATGATGCTGCCGGGCTGCAAGCGTTTGGCCTTATCGACCTTGTTCGTAAGATACTTGCCGGCAAATTTACGGCTGCCGGCATCCAGATCGACGACTTTGAGGTCTTTGCCGTCCAAAATGACGGCTTTAAAGGTCTTGTCGGTGATCTCCACCACCACGGCGGGTTCGAGATTGTCCGAGGAGGTCGCCTTGTTCAGTGCCAGACGGATGCTGTCGTCGCGGCTTGCGGCGTCGCTGATGTCAATTCGTCCGCTCGGACCGCGGTAGCGGTACTTGCGGTCGTAAGCGATCAAATGCTTGCGTACGGCGCTCCAGGCGGCACGCTGATCCTTATCTCGGATGGTCGTATATACGTTCAACCCCCTCGTGTAGGTTTCCTCACGGAAGATGTCGTAGATGAGCATACGGGCCATTTCGGCGGCATATTCGGCGTGAATATCCCGGGTTTCGAGCGCAACGTCGGCTGTTAGATTGACCGAACTCTTGAGCGGCATCAACGGAGCTTTGAGTTGTTCTTCGTAAGTGATGTCGTCGATGTACTTCAGCTGATGCATGCGGCTGAGTACATAGTTTTTGCGCATGGTCGCGCGACGCGGATTGACGATGGGGTTGTAGGCCGAAGGCGCAACAGGGAGCCCGGCGATGGTCGCCGCTTCGCCGATCGTCAGGTCGCTCAGGTTCTTGCCGAAGTAGACGCGGGCGGCCGAGGCAAAGCCGTAGGCGCGCTGACCGAGGTAGATCTGGTTGAGGTAAACCTCAAGAATCTGATCTTTGGTGAGGTGGCGCTCAATTTTGTAAGCCATGGCCACTTCATAGAGCTTGCGGGTGTATGTGCGCTCGGAACTGAGGAAGAAATTGCGTGCCACCTGCATTGTGATTGTGGAACCGCCCTGACCGCGCCGACCGGTGAGCAGGTTCGAGAGCGCCGCGCGGGCAATGCCCATGAATTCAATGCCGGAGTGCTCGTAAAAGCCGTTGTCTTCCGCAGCGAGAACGGCGTTTTTCACGAAACTCGGAATTTCATCGAGATGAACGAAGTCGCGGCGTTCCTCGCCGTATTCTCCGATCAGTGTGCCGTCGGCGCTCCAGACGCGAAGAGGCACCTTGGGCTTGTACTCGGTGAGCGAATCAATGGGAGGCAGCTGCGAGTAGATCACCGAAAAAATGATCAGGCCGAGACTTACGCCGCTTACGGCTGCTGCAGCACCGAGGCCGGCAAACCAACCAAGCCATTTCAGCCAACGGCGGGATTTAGTGTTCGATTTCTGAGTGGTCACGGAACGGGGGCGTTTGCGTTGCGTCGAACGCTTCGCTTTTTTGAAAAACACGACTGAAAACTTGAGTGATTATAGGGACGGAATTTCACTGTCCTGCGCTCGGAAACATTTCGAAAACAAGCGCTTAGCTTCGGTTTCAATATTCTTTTAAAGACAGATAAAGCCGCCGGATGACCGACGGCTTTGTCTGCCGGAAGGGAAGATGCACGAGGCAGCTTTAAAGAACACGCTTCAAGAAGGCGCGCGTGCGTTCCTCCTTGGGGTTGACAAGCACTTCATCAGGACGGCCCTGTTCGACGATGACGCCGCCGTCCATGAAAACCACGTGATCGGCCACTTCGCGCGCAAAGCCGATTTCATGCGTTACGACCACCATCGTCATGCCTTCGTCTGCGAGGCTCTTCATGACAGCGAGCACTTCGCCGACAAGTTCCGGGTCAAGCGCCGAAGTCGGCTCATCAAACAAAATGGCCTTGGGATCCATTGCAAGCGCTCGGGCAATGCCTACGCGCTGCTGCTGACCGCCGGAGAGACGCACCGGGTAGTCGTCGGCCTTGGCGGCCAAACCCACGCGAGTAAGCGTCTCGATGGCGCGCTTGCGTGCGGCTTCTTTGTCTTTGCCGCTTACGACCATTTGACCGAGCATGACGTTTTCCAGCACGGACTTGTGCGGCCACAGATTGAAGCGCTGAAACACCATGCCGAGGTGTTCGCGCAGCTTGTTGATGTTGGTCTTGCGGTTGGTGACTTCGATGCCGTCGACGGTAATCGTTCCCTGATCGGGGTCTTCGAGTGCATTGATGCAGCGAAGCATCGTCGACTTGCCCGAGCCGGAGGGCCCGAGAATCACAACTTTTTCGCCGCGGTGAATATCAAGGTCGATGCCTTTGAGAACCTCAAGCTTGCCGAAGTGCTTGTGCAGTCCCCGGATGCTGATCATGACGTCGTTGCTGCTCATTTGTCGTCTCCCTTTCCGAGGCGCTTTTCAAGCACGTGGATGAGCCATGCAAGTCCGAGCGTGGCTACCCAGTACATCACGGAAATCGTAAGGTAGGGTTCCCAGTAACGGGCCGAAGCACCTGCAACAGTGCGTGCGGCGTACGCGAGTTCGGTGAGGCCGATGGCCGACACCAGCGAAGAGTCCTTCAAAATGGCAATCGCGTTGTTGCCGAGCGCGGGCAACATGCGGCGGAAGGCCTGTGGCAGCACGATATGGCGCATGCACTGCCAGTAGGTCATGCCTACGGAGCGGGCCGCTTCGCTCTGTCCCTTGTCCAAAGACTGGATGCCGGCGCGGAACACTTCGCTCATGTAGGCGCCAGCGTTGAGGGTGATTGCAAAAAAGCCCGCGAGGAAGGCGCCGTAGTTGCTGCGGATTTCGCGGGCGAGACTGCCCGAGATGATCAGGCCGTCGACCGGATGAATAAACACCGGCAGCACGGCGAAGTACATCAGAAAGATCTGAACGAAAAGCGGGGTGCCGCGAAAGAAGCTTACCCAGATCGTTACGGGCCAGCGAACGCCGTAGTACAGAATCGACTTCAGCGGGTCGTGGCGAGCTTCAGCCATGCGGGCCATGCCGAGCAGCATGCCGAGCAGAACACCGAAGATGACGCAGCCGATGGTGAGCTTGAGCGTCATGCCGATGCCTTCCGCAAAAAGCGGCCAATATTCGGCTAGGACATCAAAACGAAATCCGCTCATCGTGATTTCCTTTTATTGGGTGGATAACGGCTTGCAACACTGTAAGCAAGTGTTGCGATTAAAAAATCGGCGCATATTCTACCCGATGGTTGTTAAGGCCTTCGTTTCGGCGGCGTAGCTATCGGTGAATATCCCGAGAAAAAGCGGATGCTCCTCACGGGGCACCCGCTTGCAACGTTTTGATTGCGGTCGATTCGACTACGGAATCGGCAGCTTCGGCGGCTGAGCCTTGTCGCCGAACCACTTGGCGTAGATCTTTGCGTATTCGCCGTTGGCGATGATCTTCTTCAAGCCCTCGTTGAGCTTGTTGAGCAGCTCGGTATTGCCCTTGCGCACGGCGATGCCGAAGTACTGGTCTTCAAAGGCGGGATCGCGGGCCATGTTGAACTGCTTGTCGGGATTCTGCAGTGCGTAGTAGGCAAACACGCCGATGTCGCCCACGGCGGCGTCAACGCCACCCGCGGAGAGTTCTTCCAGAACAAGCGGTGTGTTGTCGAAGCGCTTGATGTTGCTGCTGGCTTTGCCGAAAACCTTGCTGCAGGCAATGTCGCCGGCCGAGTTGGCGACCACGGCGACATTCTTGCCCTTGAGGTCGGCAACCGTCTTCACCGTCAGATTCTTCTGCGTGAGGATGAGCTGATGAGCCGCGAAGTAAGGATAGGAGAAATCGACGGCTTCCTTGCGCTGCGGCGTGATGGTGATGCCGCTGATGATCATGTCGCGGTCGCCGTTGCGCACGGACTCGAAAATCACGCCGAAGAGGGTGTTGATGAATTCGACATTGAAACCCTGTTCCTTGGCGATGGCTTTGACAAGATCAATATCGAAGCCCACGATTTCCTTGTTCGGAGCTTGGAATTCGAAGGGACGATAGGTGGCGCCCGTACCTACGGTGTAAGTGACGGGATCGGCGGCCGTTGCGGGGCCGCAGGCCAAAACGGTGGCCGCGCAGGCAGCGGCGGCGAAAATATGCTTCAGTGACATCGGGTTGAACTCCGAGGGGTGATTGACCAATTTAGCGGTTCAAAAGACGGCCGAGCGAAGCGTCGGAGCCCGGCAGCTTTTCCAACATTTTATTTTGACGCAGAAACGAACAAAAGGAAAACGATCGACCGGATAAATCAAGTCAGCGGTTACCCGAAAGCAGGTATGTTCCCATGGTGACGGCGCTTTCGAGCACGTGGCCCTGCATAGCGGACTCAAGCTCGGCGCGCGTGAAGTTTTGCGGCAGCCGAAGTTCGCAGTCGAGCGCGAAGAGCTTGAAATAGTAGCGGTGGCGTCCGATAGGTGGACGCGGACCCGACCAACCGCGCACGCCGCTGTCGTTGATGGCGACCTGTGCTCCTTGCGGATATTCTCGGATGCCCTCGGGAAAGCCTGTGCAGTGAGGCGGAATGCCGGCGACAAGCCAGTGCAGCCAGACTCGTTGCGGAGCGGCCGGATCCGGAGCATCCGGGTCGTCGGAAATCAAAACAAGTGAACGGGCATCTTCGGGGACGCCGGAAAAAACGAGCTCCGGCGAGAGGTTTTCGCCTTCTTGCGTATAGCGTTGCGGAATCTCGGCTTCGTGCCCGAAGGCGGGTGTGGAGATCGAAAGCATGGAATGAACCTCCGGATTGAGCGTATTCAGAATTCGACGTCGGAATCGTTGTCCGTATCGGCAATGCGGCGGAAGTGGGCGAAATCGTAGAGGGTTTTGTCCGCAAGCTGAGAAGCGGCCACACGGGTGGTGCTCATGAAGAGATTGTAAATGCGACTGTCGAACTCCTTATCCCATTGCGCCATCAACGCTTTGATTTCCTTGCGCTTGAGATTTTCGCCGACGCCGCACAAATCCTTCGGGAAAAGAGGATAACCGCAAATTTCGGCCCAACGACGCATCTCGCTTTCGCGCAGGTAGATCAGGGGACGAATGACGGTGTTGCGGCCGTCGTCGCTGCGAAGAATCGGGGGCATCGCTTTGATGCGTCCGCCGTAGAACATATTGAGCAGCAGCGTGGAGACTACATCGTCCATTTGGTGTCCCAAGGCAATCTTGGTGCATCCCAGCTCCTGAGCGACTCGGTAGAGAATGCCTCGGCGCAGCCGCGCGCACAATGAACAGACGTTTTTGCCCGAGGGAATGAGTTTTTGCGTGATCGAGTACGTGTCTTGATGCTCGATGTGATAGTCGACGCCTTTTTCTTTGAGCCAGGCTTCGAGCAGGTGCGTGGGGCTTCCCGGGATGTGTTGATTGACGTGAACGGCAACGATGTCGAAGTGCACCGGCGCACGTGCCTTGAGCTTAAGAAGAGCGTCGAGCAAAACATAGCTGTCTTTTCCGCCGCTCATCGCCACAGCGATTTTGTCGCCGTCTTCGATCATGCCGTAATCGGTGCAGGCCATGGCGCAAAGACGAACGATGCGTTTTTCGAGCTTGCGCATCGACACCGAGGCTTCAATGTGCTTGCCCGGCGCAATTTCGATGAATTTGGCTTTGTCGGCGCGGCTTTTCATCATGCGCACCGGGCGCTCCGGAAAATCGACGGGTTTGGAATCAGTCATGAATAAAAGAAGTTCGGCAGCGGAAGGTTTCAACGGAAACGGCTTTTGCATCGGGATAGGCTCGTACCTTGGAGGTTTTCACTCGAACGGCTGCAACGCGTTCGTCGGCCAAAAGCCGTTCGAGAATTCGATCGCCGAGCGTTTCCTGCAGATCGATGTGCCCCTCGGCAACGACGTTTCGTACGATTTGCGGTAGGACAGAATAGCTGTAGACCTCATCAAGCCTGTCCCGCGCGGCTGTGCTGAAACGCAGCGGCACCCAGACATCAATGTTGACGACGATCGGTTGGGCTTGGTTGCGTTCGTCGTCGTGTGCGCCGATTCGCGCTTCGATTTGCATATCTTCGAGCGCAAGGCGCCGGCAGGAGAGACTCAGAGTCTCAAGCAAAGACAACATGGAGAACCTTATTTCGAAAGCGGAGCACAAAGGCTTTACAATGCGCCAATGCGCTGGATTTTAGTAATTTTGATTTGCATCATGGTCTTGATGACCTGCGTGCCGTGGCTTAGTCGATACGGGCTCGGTCGCCTGCCCGGAGACATCAACTTCACGATTCTCGGACGGCGCATCAGCATTCCCCTTGCAAGCACGCTTCTTATCTTCCTGATTTTTTTCCTGATCGGCAAGTTTCTCTAGGCTGCCGGGTGTTTTCTGTTTGCGATTTCAATGAGATTGCCGTCAGGATCCCTCACGTAGATCGAAATCAGCGGCGAACAGGCGCCGATTCTTTCAACGGGGCCCAATTCAACCGGAATGCCGTGAGCTCCGAAGTGACGCACCAACGCCGCAACGGGTACGGTGCTTAGAAAACAGAGATCTGCGGTGCCGGGCGCGGCATGCAACGCATGGGGCACGATCTCCGAACCCTTGACGTGCAGATTGATTTTTTGGTTTCCGAAAAGGATGGCCTTGCGGCCGTTGTCGTAGGTTATCTCTTCGCAGCCAAGAATTCCGCAGTAAAAATCGACTGTTTTGCGTACATCGGCAACTGTCAGCACCAGATGATCAAGCGAGGCAAGAAAAGGCATGGAAGTGTCCTCAAAGTTTGTTCGGCAAGGCGAGCTGCACCGCATTAAGACGAACGCTGCGAACAGCCTGAGCCACGTCCCGACCGCAGGCTTCGCGAGCCGCTTTGCCGGCATCCGCCGCGGCAAATGCGGCAGCGGCAACCTTCAGACAAGCCGGATCGTAACTCGGGTTGTAGGCTTCGTAAGCGGCTAGAAATGCATCAAAGCGTTTAGGTCGTCGCAACACATCGGCTGATTCCAGAAAGCGCACGTAGTCTTCGGGAGAATGCAGTTCGGGCGGCATCCGACGCAACCGGCAGAAAAGCTCGGCCAACGAAATCGTATCGGCATCCAGGCGCAGCGTCTGCAGGCGTTTGCGCAGGATGAGAGGATCGGTGAACTCTGAAAACAGAATCGCGGTGCGGCAGGCTGTGCTTAGTTTTCGATCTGCTGCGCGCTGCAGCGCATTTCTTACGATGGGTGTGATGCGAATATCGGAAAAAATCCGATCCCATAGACCGCACGTCTGCAGAACGTCGATCATGCGCAGGGGGCTCGGTTCGGAAAGTCCTCTGCGCAGCTCCTGCCAGGTACGTTCGGGTACCAGGGCGTCGACTTCGCCTGAATCGACCATTCTTCGACACAGAGCAAGCGTTTCCTCTGCGACATCGAAGCCGGGAAAGCGTGCGGCAAATCGCGCGAGTCTCAAAATGCGTACGGGATCTTCGCCGAAAGCTTCCGAAACGTGGCGCAGCGTATGCGACTGCAGATCCTTTTGGCCGCCCCACGGGTCGATCACGCAGCCATTGCCATCTTCGGCCATGGCGTTGATCGTTAAATCACGCCGACGAAGGTCTTCTTCAAGCGTAACGTTCGGCGCGGCATAAAACGTAAAGCCGTGATAGCCGCGAGCGGTTTTGCGTTCGGTCCGGGCAAGCGCATATTCTTCATGCGTGACCGGGTGCAGAAATACGGGAAAGTCTGCTCCTACGGGCATGAAGCCGTGTGCAAGCATTTCTTCGGGAGTGGCTCCGGTCACGACCCAGTCGACGTCGCCCGTGGGGGCGTCAATTCCTTGTTCCCGAAGAAGACGGTCGCGGACGCAACCGCCGACTTTAAATATCCGCATGCTTATTGTCCTGCAGTTGTTTTGTTGGTTTTCCGGCCGCCGCAGGCCTTGTGCTGGGCGAGAAATGCCTTAAGAGCCTTGCCCGTAGGCGTGGACAGCTTGGAAATCGCAAGCGGTTCACCCGCGCCTGATACGGTGCCGCCCTCGGGGCCGCCTTCGGGGCCGAGATCGATCACCCAGTCGGCCTCCGCGATTACGTCGAGGTTGTGTTCGATTACCACCACGGTATTGCCGGCTTGCACTAAAGCATGCAGTACATGGATGAGCTTTTCAACATCAGCCATGTGCAATCCAACCGTCGGTTCGTCCAGAATGTAGAAGGTACGGGCAGTACGGCGGGTTTTGACTTGACTGTAGGCTTTGGAAAGTTCAGTGACAAGTTTGATGCGCTGGGCTTCACCGCCCGAAAGGGTTGAAGAGGGCTGCCCGAGCCGCAGGTACCCGAGGCCCACATCCTGCAAAAGCTGCAGAGGCTTTGCAATTTTCGGACGATTGGCAAAGAGTTCGAGTGCATCATCCACGCTCAGGTTGAGTACGTCGCCGATGCTTTTTCCCATCCATTTGACCGCGAGCGTTTCTTCGTCAAACCGCATACCGCCGCAGGCTTCGCAGGGGACTTTGACGTTGGGCAGAAAACTCATTTCGACACTGATCTGCCCTTGCCCATCACAGACAGGACAGCGCCCTTCGGGCGTATTGAATGAAAAGCGGGTGGGCTGATAGCCTCGCGTCTGAGCTTCGGTTGTTTGTGCGAAAAGATCGCGAATGTCGTTGAAGAATTTCACATAAGTGGCGGGGCACGAGCGGGGAGTCTTGCCGATGGGGGTCTGGTCGACTTCCAACACACGGCCGATGAGCGAATCATCGCTCCAGGTGAGGTCTTCGCATCCGACGGGGCGACCGTTTTCGTTGTCGAGTTTGGCCTGCAATGACGTACGCAGCACATCGCGCACGAGTGTGGATTTGCCTGAGCCGGATACGCCGGTGACGGCAACAAGTTTGCCGAGCGGAAAGTCCACGGAAATATGCTTGAGGTTGTGCAGTTCGGCTTTGTGCACCGTGAGCACAGGCGTAGTGGAATCGACCGTGCGGCGGGCTTTGCCCGTATGCACAAGCGGCTGCTTGAGCATGCAGCCGGTGATGCTTTGCTCGTTTGCGCAAATGTCGCTGAGCGTTCCTTCGGCAATCAATTCGCCGCCGCGGCTGCCTGCGCCCGGGCCGATATCGACGACGTGATCGGCTCGGCGAATGAGTTCCTCATCGTGCTCAACGACGATTACCGTGTTGCCCTTATCCTTGAGTTCGGTGAGCATGTCGACCAGGCGCTTGTTGTCGCGCGCGTGCAGGCCGATCGTGGGCTCGTCGAGAACATAGCAGACGCCCTGAAGCGTACTGCCGATTTGAGCGGCAAGACGGATGCGCTGTGCTTCGCCGCCCGAAAGCGACGGAGCATCGCGGTCCAGACTTAAATAACCGAGTCCGACCTTCTGCAGAAATTCCAGACGCGAGATGATTTCTTTGACGGCATCCGCGCCGATAGCTAGATCGCGGCCTTTGAGTTTGATCGAGCGCATGGCGAGCAGCGAGTCGTCAACGGAGAGTGCCGTGGTTTCGGCAATCGAGCGGCCGTCGAACTTGACGGCAAGCGCAATCGGGTTGAGGCGAGCTCCGCGGCATGCAGGACAAACGGCGGCGGAAAGAGCTTCTTCGTCGTCGGGCGTGGCGGCATCGTCTCCCTCAAGGCCGATGCGGCCCGTGCCCAGGCATTGCGGACACCAGCCGAGTTTATTGTTGTATGAAAACAAGCGAGGATCCGGTTCCGGAAAGCTTGTGGCACAGACCGGACAGGCACGCTTGGTCGAAAGGATTTCCGTTTGACCGTCGGTTGCGTCGTTTTTGGTTTTGGCTGTTGACGCAGGCTGAGCCTGATTGCCGCTTGCGACGCACACTAGACCGTGACCGTGAAAGAGAGCCGCAGTCAGGGCCTGTGTAATTTCGCCTTCAATTTTCGGTGTGACGACAAACGTGCCGGTTGGTGCCTCGATCGTGTGCTCTTTGTAGCGCGAAAGCAGCGGGAACGGGGAGGTCTGCACCCAACTGCCGTCGACGCGCAGGTGCGAAGCGTTGAGCTTGCTGGCGGCCCATTGCGCGACTTCCTGATACGTTCCCTTGCGGGCAACCACCACGGGCGCGGCCAGCGTAATGCGCTTGCCCCGGTAGGTCTTCATGATGTGGGCCAGAATTTGCTCGGGCGACTGTTCGCTCACAAGCGAACCGCATGTCGGACAGTACTGCGTGCCGAGTTTGACGTAGAGCAGGCGCAGGTAGTGCTGAATCTCGGTAATAGTGGCCACGGTCGACTTGCGGCCGCCGCGGCTTGTGCGCTGCTCGATAGCCACCGTGGGTGCGATGCCGACAATATTTTCCACGTCGGCTTTGGGCGGCGGCTGCGTGATTGAGCGTGCGTACGCGTTGAGGCTTTCGAGGTAGCGGCGTTGCCCTTCGGAGAAAACGATGCCGAAGGCAAGAGTCGACTTGCCTGAACCGGATACGCCTGTAATCGCCGTGAGTTTGCGTTTGGGAATCACGACGTCGATGTTTTTGAGGTTGTGCTCGCGTGCGCCGAAGATTCCCAAGTCGCCTTGTCTTGCTCCGCGCCAGACGCTTTGCAGAGAACGACCCGCGGAAGCCTTGCCTTGGGCGTGTGGCCGGGTGAAAAGCCCGGTCATCGGCACACTCTTTTCTCCGATCATTTTGTCGTAGGCGGCCAATGCTCGGCCCGTGTAGCTTGTCGGGTTGTTGCGCAGATCTTCCGGCGTCATAGCCGCGACGATGCGCCCGCCTTCGTCTCCTCCTTCCGGACCGAGGTCGATAACCCAGTCTGCAGCGGAAATTACATCGAGATTGTGTTCGATTGCCAGAACCGTATGTCCCATCCGAACCAGGCGACGGAAGACCTTCAGAAGCTTCTTGATGTCGTCGAAATGAAGTCCTGTCGTCGGTTCGTCAAAAATGTAAATTGTGGGGGACTGTGCGGCCTTGTTCGTATGCAGACTCAGAATCTGTGCAAGCTTCAGACGCTGTGCTTCGCCGCCCGAAAGGGTGGAAAGAGGTTGACCGAGCTTGAGGTAGTCGAGCCCCACATCAAGCAGACACTGCAGTGAGTGCTCGATTCCCCGTTCGCCGTAAAAGTAGTTGTACGCCTGTTGAACGGTCATACCGAGCACATCGGCGATATTGACGGCGCCGCGTCCCATGAAGTTGAGCTTGACCTCCAGGGTTTCGGGACGATAGCGTGTTCCGTTGCAGTCGGGACACCTGAGCAGTACGTCGCTTAAAAATTGCATCTCCACTCGTTCAAACCCGGCTCCTTGACAGGTGGGACAGCGGCCCGTGCCGGAATTGAAACTGAATGTGCCTGCAGTGTACCCACGGTCTTGAGCCTGCTGCGTACCGGCAAACAGGTGACGAATATCGTAGAAAACACCCATAAACGAGGCAGGATTACCGCGGCTGGTTTTGCCGATTTCGCTTTGACTCACGTAAACCGTTTCTCCGGTGACGCAGGTGCTTTCTGCCGAAGAAAAACCTTGGTCGGGCGATGTGTTGCCGCGGCTGTTCAATTGTCGAACGGCCGGGACGATCACGTCGTTTGCGAGCGTCGACTTGCCGGAGCCGGAAACGCCTGTAAGTGCCGTGAAAGCGCCGATGGGCATTTTTACGGTGATGTTCTTGAGATTGTGTGCGCAAGCCCCCGTGACCGTTAAAAATCCTGTGAATTCTTCGGGCTTTTTTTTCGGTTCTTCGGGCGTGGTGCTTAATTTACCGCGCAGATAGAGCCCTGTAAGCGACTCGGACTGGCGCACTTGTTCGGGCGTGCCGTCGGCAACGATCGCGCCGCCGTTGGCCCCTGCTCCCGGCCCCATGTCGATGATGCGGTCTGCGGCGGTCATCACCTGCGGGTCGTGTTCGACGACGACAAGCGTGTTGCCTGCATTTTTGAGGTTCGACAGGATGCCGTTGACGCGATCCATATCTCTAGGGTGCAGTCCGACGGACGGCTCGTCGAGCACGAAAAGCGTGTCGGTGAGATTGGTGCCGAGAGCCGTCGTCAGATTGACACGCTGAACTTCGCCGCCCGAGAGCGTGCGGCTTTGGCGGCCAAGCGTCAGATATCCAACGCCGACATCGGAAAGGTAAGTGAGACGGGTGAGAATTTCTTCGGTCACAAGCCGCGCGGCTTCATCTTGAGTTTCGTTCAAAAACGTCTCGAAGAAGCGCTTGACGTCCGAAACGGGCAGATTCATCAGGTCGGAAATGGCAAGGCCGGGCAGATTGTCGAAATTAGCTGCGGCCGCAGTTCCGAGTCCGCGGGGCCGGAAGCGTTTGTACAGGCCTTTTTTGGGAGTAAGAGCGGCTTCGGCCGCCTCTTTGGATCCCAACCTCCACAAGAGGCTCTCCTGAATCAAGCGAGCGCCCCGACAATCTGGACACAGAGCGTAGCTGCGGTAGTTGGCAAGCTGCACGCGGATATGCATCTTGTAGCTTTTCGACTCGAGCATGTCGAAGTAGGCCTTGACGCCGTACCATTGAGTGCGCCAGTTTTTTCCGTTGTACTTCGGGTCGCCGTAGATAACCCAGTGCTTTTGCGCGTCGGTGAGCTGATTCCAGGGAACATCCAAGGGAATGCCTCGCTTGAGCGCCCACGCTTCGAGATCGCGTTGGCATTCCGATCCCGTAGCCGTCTGCCAGGGGCGAATGGCGCCATGCGACAAGCTAAGAGAATCGTCGGGAATGACGAGTGAATAATCGATGCCGATCACGCGGCCGAATCCGCGGCAAGTCGGACAAGCTCCGACAGCGGAATTAAAGGAAAAGCGCGAGGGGGTTGGAGCTGCGTAGTGTCGCAGACATACCGGACAGGTCAGATCCGTGACCCAACGGCGCTTGGTAAGACTGCCGTCTTCTTGAACGGCAAAAACGCATAGGATGCGGTCTTTGCCGAGTTGCAGTGCTTTTTCTACGGCATCCACTGCACGCGAGAGCGTCAGGCGGGAGGCCCGAACACGGTCGGCGGCCACCCAAAGTTGTTTGCTGCCGTTTTCCAACGTTTTTTCTTCGGCAATGTGCGTAAATCCCTGCGCGGATAGACCTCCCAACACAACTTCTCGGTCTAGATTTTCGGGCACAAGAATCGAAAAACAGATCAACAGGCGTGCTTGCCCCTGTGTTTGCGCCCACTCGAACATTTCTTGCGCAATATCGGCAGCGTTGTGCTCCTTGACCGGTACGCCGCAGGTTCCGCAGAAAAGCGATGCACTCCGAGTAAAAATGAGCTTGAGACAGTCGTTGAGCTCGGTCATTGTGCCGACGGTCGAGCGCGACGTTTTGACGCTGTTTGCCTGGTTGATGGCGATCGAAGGCGGTACGCCGTCGATTTTGTCGACTTGCGGACGGTCGCAGCGCTCCAAAAATTGGCGGGCGTAGGCACTGAAGGTTTCAACGTAGCGTCGCTGTCCTTCTGCGTAGAGTGTGTCAAAGGCAAGCGAACTTTTCCCGGAGCCGGACGGACCGGTAATGACGGTCATCGTGCCGGGATGGATGTCGAGATCCAGATTGCGCAGGTTGTTCTGACGTGCGCCACGGATGCGAATGGGACTGATGTCGGTTCTGTCGAAGGAGTGCTGCATAACGTTGAAATCCTCTCGGGTCGGACAGGACGGGTGGCGAAAGACCGATAAAAACGATTTTCAGCAGGGGGCGGCCCACTGCGGACAGCTTACCTGCCAGATGCGGCGGTCGGGCAACCGTACGCAGGTAAGTTCTCCGCCCCACAAACAGCCGGTGTCGACGGCAATTGTGTTTTCGCGCATGACGAGTCCAAGCGTCGACCAATGGCCGAAGCACACGGTCTTTTGAAAGCGGCGAGGATAGTCGAACCACGGGAGCAGATCGGGCGTTTGCCGCGGGCTCATTTTGGCTTTGAATTCCAATGAGCCGTCGCTTCGGACGTAACGCATGCGCGTAAACGCATTCAAAATCGCTCGCATGCGGGCAGGCCCTGAATCTTGTGTGTCCGTATCGTCGCCGTACATGCCCTGCAGATACTGCTTCCAGTTTTTGCTTTGCAGAGCTTCGGAAACCTCACGGGCGTAAAGACGTGCATCTTCGAGCGTCCATGCCGGTGAAATGCCGGCATGCACAAAAACCGTCTCGGGCGTCTCGAACATTAGCGGACGACCGCGCAGCCATCTCAGGAGTTCCTTGCGGTCGGGAGCATCGAGAATTTCAGCGATTGTGTCGCTGCGGTGAAGCTTGCCGGCGCCTGCAGCTACGGCAAGCAGGTGAAGGTCGTGGTTGCCGAGTAAAACGGCTTTGCATCGGCCGGCTTCGTCGAGCGTCTTCACTCGGCGCAGGGTTGAAAGCGAAGCCGGGCCACGGTTGACGATGTCGCCGACGAATACAAAGCGGGCATCGATCGGCAGTTGATCAAGGAGTTCGTCGAAGCTTTCCAGACACCCCTGGAGATCTCCGACTACATAAATCGACTCGGACATGGTTTCGGGTTTGGCTAAAATTTCGGCTTAGATTCTAACTGCGGCTTTCATTTGACTGTGCGGCGACGAAAACTTCTTTTCTCGGCGGCGCGCGCCTTGAGTCTGCCGCTTTCTTTTTGTGGAAGAAACATGAAACCCGTTCGCAAGGCTGTGTTCCCTGTTGCCGGTTTGGGCACCCGTTTTTTGCCTGCTACCAAGGCTATGCCCAAGGAAATGCTTCCGGTGGTCGATAAGCCGCTGATTCAGTATGCCGTAGAAGAAGCTGCCGCCGCCGGCATTACAGACATGATCTTCATTACCGGGCGCTACAAGCGTGCCATTGAAGATCATTTCGACAAGAGCCCCGAGCTGGAAGCCGACTTGACGGCCAAGGGTAAGTACGAGCTTTTGGACTTGGTTCATTCCGTTACGCCGCGCGGCGTTAATTTTATTTTTATTCGTCAGCCCGAACCGTTGGGACTCGGGCATGCTGTTTTGTGCGCCCGTCCTGTTGTTGGAGATGAACCCTTCGGCGTGATTCTGGCCGATGACCTGATTTATGCTCAGCAGCCTGCGCTCGGACAGTTGATTGATGCTCGAAGCGAGATGGGTGGCGGCAGTGTTTTAGCCGTTCAGAATGTGGAGCGTAAGGAAACAAGCAAATACGGCATCGTAGGCGTTGACGATGAACTCAAGCAGACGAGCTGCGTGCGCACCATGGTGGAGAAGCCTGCGCCGGAAACGGCTCCGTCGACGCTTGCTGTGATCGGCCGCTATGTGCTCGAGCCGGAAATCTTCACGGCGCTCGAGCATGTCGATCGCGGCGTGGGTGGTGAAATTCAACTTACCGACGCAATTGCATCCAAGCTCGATGAGGGTAGAACCTTTGCGCATCGCTTCGAAGGCCGCCGTTTTGACTGCGGAAGCAAGCAAGGGTTCCTCACTGCGACGGCGCACTACGCTCGTCTGGCAGGCTACGAATTCATCTAAGCTTTGTCTGGCCTAAAGCGGCTCTTGCCGTTTTTGGGCAAACATAAAAACCGCCGAACGCCTCAGAACGGGTGTACGGCGGTTTTTTTGAATCAGGCGCCGCGAACTTTTTTTAAGAGCGCCGTGGTCGATCGTTGGTGTTCGAACTGCACGGTGACTGTTTGGCCGCCCCAGGTCGAAACCAAAGCGGCTTCCGGAAGATCCTCTACGCGGTAGTCGCCGCCTTTGACGTAAATGTCCGGATGCGCCAGCTCTATTACATTGAGAGGAACTTTTTCTTTAAAAATGACGACCAGGTCGACAGAACCGAGAGAAGCGAGTACCGCGGCGCGATCGGCTTCGGTGTTGATGGGGCGATCGTCTCCCTTGCCGAGCATTTTGACGGAGGCATCCGAATTGACGGCAACGATCAGACTTTGTCCAAGTTCGCGAGCCTGCGCCAGATACGTGACGTGCCCGCGATGGATGATGTCGAAGACGCCGTTAGTCATCACTACGGGTTTCGGAAGACTGGCGCTGCGCTCGGCCAGTTCTTCAACGGTGACGATTTTGTGTTCAAAAGCGGGGGCAGGCAGACGAAGCGCCATGATGAAACTCTCAGAGAGAAAGGAGATGGTTCGACATCCTAGCAAAGGTGTCGGGAGTGAGCGAAAAAATGCGCTTGGCGCACACATGTTCTGAAACAGAGCGATGTGAGTGAAAAAAATTTCAAAAAAGTTTAAAAATTTTTTGAGCGCATAAACATTTGATTTTAATGGATAATTTTTAAAAATTCGTTTTTTCGAGCAAAAAATCTTCCAATTTTTTGAGAAAAAGACTTGCAATCTAAAAAATATCGGTATATAGTTTCGACTCCTTCGGGGGTATAGCTCAGCTGGGAGAGCGCTTGCATGGCATGCAAGAGGTCAGCGGT
>USBS01000014.1 GCA_900552915.1 uncultured Sutterella sp.
TACGACGCACGGCAGGCTTGGCAGCGCTTTTTTCCTCTGCGGCTGCTTTGCTTGCCTTGGTTGACTTGGGCTTGCTTGCAGCTGCGGCAGCGGCGCGCTTCTGTACCAGCGACTTTTCCGGCCGCGTCGGGCGCAGGATCTTCTTGTTTTCAGCGGCAAGGCGCTCGGCCTCGGCTTTTGCGGCAGCTTCGGCCTGTTCGTCCTCGGCGGTTCTCATGGAAATGCGAACGACGGGGGGAGCCACTGCGACTTCCTCTTCCTTGACGCCCCACATGGCAAGAATTTCGGACTGCGACGGGGCAGCCGAACGCTCGCGGCGGGCGACGACGCTTGCGCGCACAATTTTTTCAATATCGGGAAGCGGAAGACGATTGAGATCCGTAAACTCGATGAGGCTGTGTTCGGCATCAATCCCCTTCATTGTGGAGATGAAAGGTTCGATGACGGACTTTTCGGCAATGTAAAGCGTGAGCGATTTTTCGCGGGATTCCAGTCCGAAGAGCGGGCCCCCGTTCAATTCGTAGAAAACGAGGCCGAAGCGCTTGCTCTCACGCACACCGCGTGCAGCACGGCGAATCAAACTCGCAACTCGGGCCATAGCGACGCGACGATCCGGCGGCAATCCTTGCAGAAAGACGCCCAAAACCGTAGCTCCAACCATAAAACCTCCCCAAATTACACATGCCGGCGCGGCAAAATTCACCGCACAACGAAGACCTAAATTTTACCTGATTTGAAGTTTAATTTCATGCAGTTGCAAGCTTCGAAGGGTAAGCGCGAGAAAGGAAGTTCATTGATTTTTAAGGTGGAATCAATCGGCTCGATAAAAAGTGTAGGTGGCCGTAAAGGGTACCTTGAGCGTGGCGCCCAACTGCGAAGGCGAGCAACGGGTGAGCGGTACGCCGCCCTTGCCCTCGCTGCGCTTGACGTGTGTGATGCCGGTGAGCATGCCTTGCTTGCCGCGGGAGGTCGTGCGGTAGACGAGGTCCCGAATGTTGCCGGCGGTGGATTTTTCAGCGTATTTCTCGATCTTAGCGGCAAGGATCGAACCGTCTGTTGCAAAGAAGCTTCCTTCGGAACCCTGACGTGCCACGACTCGGCCTTGGCGATCCCGGAGCTGCGCCTGAGGTGTAATGAACTTCCAAAAGCGACCGTTGGCGTCGGCTGTGCATTGAAACTGCTGCACGCCTTCCCCGGTGAGCACAAAGGCGGCAGAGGAGTCGGCTCCGGGTGAAAGGGGGTCGAAAAAGCTCTGCAGCGTGGAGCAGCCCGCGAGAACGACCGGAAGAACGACAAAAGAAAGGCGGAGCAGAGTCATGGCTGATCGCAAAAAGGAAGTTTCATTTGAGACGTCCGATTTTAGTGTGAGAACGAGGACTTTTCAGAGCTTAAGCTCAAGGGTGAGTATCCGCTTTATGGACTATGGAGCGCGTGGAGCCAAGATGCGAAAGTTTTGGCAGAATTCATAAAAAAATTTGTCAACCCCATGCACGGACGCCTTTGATTGGGGCGCCCGCGCGGTTTCGTGCGCTCGGCAGCCAAAGATCGGCTGCCGGATTTGCGCACACAACGCACATGGAGAGTCCGTCGTGTATCAGATCAGAATCCACGGCCGCGGAGGACAGGGCGTCGTAACCGCCGCCGAAATGCTCAGCGTGGCCGCCTTTACCGAAGGCCATTGGGCGCAGGCGTTTCCGAGCTTCGGCTCGGAACGAACCGGCGCTCCGGTTGTTGCCTTTGCCCGCATCGACGAAAAGGAAATCCGTCTGCGCGAACCGATTCAGGAGCCCGATGTGGTTCTTGTGCAGGATCGCACGCTGCTCGATAGCGAAGATGTGTTCGGCGGTATTCGTCCCGACGGCTACGTACTGATCAACAGTTCCTCGACGCCTGAGGAGCTGGGGCTTGGGGAACTCGTCAACCGTCTCCCCGCGGGCCACGTTCGCACAGTTCCGGCCACCCGCTTTGCCATTGAAAACATCGGTCGACCGTTGCCCGGAGCCGGAATGCTTGCCGGTTTTGCCGCCATGACGGGCGCCATTACGCTTGAAAACGTGCAGGCGGCCTACAACGCGCGCTTCGGCGGCAAAATTGCCGAAGCCAATGCCAAGATCGCGCAGGCTGCCTGGGACCATATCAAAGCCCAATCGACGCAATCGGAGGAAAACTGATGCTCAAGCAAATTGAAGGCAGTCAGGGCGTAGCGCAGGCCGTGGCACTTTGCCGACCTGAAGTGATTTGCGCGTATCCGATTTCGCCGCAGACGCACATTGTGGAAGCGCTCGGAACAATGGTCCGCAAGGGGCTCATCCAAAATTGCGAATACATCAACGTCGAAAGCGAATTTGCCGCTATGTCGGTCGCCATCGGCGCAAGCGTCGGCGGGGCTCGTGCATACACGGCAACCGCCTCACAGGGGCTGCTCTATATGGTCGAAGCCGTTTATAACGCTTCGGGCCTCGGACTCCCCATCGTGATGACGGTCGCCAACCGAGCCATCGGTGCGCCGATCAATATCTGGAACGACCATTCCGACTCGATGAGCCAGCGCGACAGCGGTTGGATTCAAATTTTTGCCGAAACCAACCAGGAGGCAGCCGATCTGCACATTCAAGCCTTTCGCATTGCCGAAGAGCTGTCGCTGCCGGTGATGGTCTGCATGGACGGCTTCATTCTTACGCATGCCTTCGAGCGCATCGACATCCCTTCGCAGGAGGAAGTCGATAAATTCCTGCCGCCGTATTCACCGCGACAGGAACTGGACCCGAGCGATCCGATTTCGATCGGCGCCATGGTCGGCCCGGAAGCCTTCACCGAAGTGCGTTATCTCGCACACGTCAAGCAGCTTCAGGCACTGGAACTCATTCCTCAGGTCGCAGGCGAATTCAAGGAAATTTTCGGCCGTGCGTCGGGCGGTCTGGTGCACACCTACCGCTGCGAAGATGCCGACATCCGCATCGTTGCCATGGGGTCGTGTCTGGGCACCATCAAGGATGCCGTCGACGAACTGCGCGAAGAAACGGATCTCAAAATCGGCGTCGTCGGCGTCAAGTGCTTCCGTCCTTTCCCTGTTGATGTTATGGGGCAGGCGCTGAAGGGTGCCAAGACCGTGGTCGTACTCGAACGAACGCTTGCCGTGGGCTCGGGCGGAGTGCTTAGCCGCGACATCATGGTTTCCATCAAGGAGCCCGATGTTGCCCGCTATACCGTTATCGCGGGTCTCGGCGGCCGCGCCATCACCAAAGCTTCGATCAAGAAGATGCTCAAGGAAGCCGCCGCACACGAACTCGAAGCGCTCACGTTCATGGATCTCGACAAGGATCTAGTGGAGCGACAGCTCGAGCGCGAACGCAAGACCCGCAAGTCCGGGCCCATTCCCGAGGCGTTGGTTCGCGATGCGGCCATGCGTCAGTAACGTTCAAAGAGGCTAAACCAAATGCAGGAATCAGCAATCCGCTTTTATCAGACGGGAACCTGGACGGTCGGCAATCGCCTCCTTGATCCGGATGCCCGCACCGTACAGTCTTCGCAGGAGCGTCACAACGCCTTGAATTCGGGACATCGCGCCTGTCAGGGCTGTGGTGAGGCGCTCGGCGCACGTTATGCGGTTGACGCAGCGTTTGCGGCAACGGACGGTCAGATCATCGCGACCAACGCAACGGGCTGCTTGGAAGTGTTTTCCACGCCGTATCCCGAAAGCGCATGGCAGCTGCCGTGGTTCCACTCCCTTTTCGGCAATACAGCGGCCGTGGCAACGGGGCTTGCCGCCGCTGCACGCGTTAAGGCGCGCAAGAAGGGGGGCGAGCCCGTGCGCATCCTCGCTTTGGGCGGGGACGGCGGCACGACCGATATCGGTTTCGGATGCCTCTCGGGCATGTTCGAGCGCAACGACGATGTTCTCTACATCTGCTTTGACAACGAGGCCTACATGAATACCGGCGTGCAGCGCTCGTCGGCGACGCCGCCGGCGGCGCGCACCGCAACGACGATGCCCACGCCCGATTTCCCGGGCAACAGTTTCGGTCAGGGCAAGAATGTTCCCGCCATTGCAATGGCCCACGGTATTCCCTACGTGGCGACTGCCACGGTGGCCGATCTGCACGACCTGGAGCGCAAGGTGCGCTATGCGATGACCTTCCACGGCGCACGCTACATCCACATCCTCGTGCCGTGCCCGCTCGGCTGGGGCGCAGCATCTTCAAAGACAATCGAACTTGCACGTCTGGCGCACGAGACGGGACTCTTCCCGGTTTTTGAAGCCGAGTACGGGGAAGTGACCAAGGTCTCCAAGATCCGCCGCAAGCAGCCTGTTGAAAAGTACATGATGCTGCAGAAGCGCTTTGCGCATCTGTTCGGCAAGAAGGGAAATCCGGAAATCGTGCAGCGCATGCAGGCGCTTGCCGATCGCAACATTGCCCGCTACGGGCTTCTCGGCGACGAGCAGGGCGACGATATTCCGGTCCCCGAACAGGCCGAAGAACGCCATCACGTGATTTGATCCGCTGCAAAGCGACTGTGAGCGGAGAAAAGAAAAAATGACACAGAAAAATACCCCGTTTGCCATTACGCTCGACGTAGGCAGCTCTTTGGAAAACCGCACGGGTTCCTGGCGTACCGTCAAACCCGTTTATGTGAATCGCCTGCCGCCTTGCAACGCCAAGTGCCCCGCCGGTGAAAAATGCCAGGCTTGGCTTTATGCGGCCGAGTCCGGCAATTATGAAGAGGCCTGGAAGCGCATCACGGCCGACAATCCTTTCCCGGCTTGCATGGGCCGCGTGTGCTATCACACATGCGAGACGGCCTGCAACCGTGGCGGACTCGACGAGTCCGTCGGCATCAATTCGGTGGAGCGTTTTCTTGGCGACAACGCTTTGGCAAAGGGCTGGGATTTTGAAAAACCCGAAAAAGAAACCGGCAAGCGTGTTTTGGTGGTCGGTGCCGGTCCTGCGGGCCTAAGCGCTGCCTACCATTTGCGGCGTGCGGGCCACACGGTTCACGTTGTGGAAGGTGCACAGGCTGCCGGCGGCATGATGCGCTACGGTATCCCGAAGTACCGTCTGCCGCGTGAAGTGCTTGACGCCGAAATCGCACGAATCGAACGCACGGGCGTGACGATCGAGTGCGGCCGCGAAGTCACCGATCTGGCAAAGGAAATGCAGGACGGACACTATGACGCTGTCTTTCTCGGCGTAGGCGCGCATCTGGCCCGCCGCACCTATATTCCTGCGGGCGACGCCGCCCGTGTTCTGGACGCCGTGAGCGTTTTGAAGGACGTAGCCGAAGACGAAAAACCGATGCTTGGCCGACGCGTTGCCATTTATGGGGGCGGCAACACCGCCATCGACGTGGCGCGTACGGTGCGTCGTATGGGTGCGGAGCCTCTCGTGGTCTACCGCCGCACGCGCGATCGTGCGCCGGCGCATCCGGCCGAAATCCGGGAGGCCATCGAGGAAGGCGTCAACATGAAGTGGCTCTCGACGATTCGCGAAGCTCAGGGCGGAGAAATCAAGATCGAGAGAATGGAGCTCGATGAAAACGGCAAGCCGCGCGGAACGGGCGAATACGAAAACATCGCTGTCGATACCGTGGTGCTGGCGCTCGGGCAACAGACCAATCTCGGGTTCCTCGCGAACTTCCCCGGCCTTCAGGCGCAGGACGACGAACTTGTCGTTGACGAAACCATGATGACGACGGTGCCCGGAATTTTTGCGGGCGGCGATATGGTAAAGGGCGACAAGAACGTCACGGTGGCCATCGGTCACGGCAAAAAGGCTGCATTTGCCATTTCGGCTTATCTGAAGGGTGAAAGGTACGTCGAACCGCCCAAGGCGCCCTTGGCAAGCTTTGACCGTCTGCATACCTGGTATTACGCCGATGCACCCAAGACGGTGCGTCCGATGCTCGACCTGGCGCGTCGCACGACGACTTTTGACGAGGTGCAGCACGGGTTGACCGAAGAAAATGCACTTTTTGAAGCGCGACGCTGCATGAGCTGCGGCAACTGCTTTGAGTGCGACAACTGCTACGGCGTTTGTCCGGACAATGCAGTGGTGAAGCTCGGTCCCGGCAAGAAGTTCAAGTTCAACTACGACTACTGCAAGGGCTGCGGCATTTGTGCCAACGAATGCCCCTGCGGCGCTATCGATATGGTGAGCGAAGACATCTGATCGGTTCCGATCGGCTGAAGCGATGAAGCCCGGCGACGATTCTGCAGCGGCAAAACGCTGCGGGATCGAAGTCGGGTTTTCTTTGCCATCTTTGAATTCTAATTTCAATTAGAATTCGAAAATCTGGCTGTTAGAAAGGATGACAAGCATGGCGCCCAAAAAGATTCTTGCGGTTGCTGTTGTGTTGTGCCTGGCTGCGGGTTTCGGCTACAAATACGTCTCCGACCGTGCCGAAGGCGACGGATCGCTCAAGATTTACGGTAGCGTAGACATGCGCACGGTTTCCCTCGCTTTTGAGGAGGCCGGCCGCATCGACAAGGTGTTGGTCGAAGAGGGGGCCTCGGTGAAGGCCGGACAGACATTGGCTCTTTTGGATCGGGAACGCTACGGCATAGCAGTCGACAATGCGGCTGCTGCGCTTGAGGTACGGAAAAAGGAACTGGATCTGCTGCTTGCAGGTTCCCGAACGGAAGAAATTGACGCAGCGCGTGCCACCTATCGCGCCAATGCGGCGTCCGCAGCGCTGGCCGAGCGCATTTGCCGCCGCGAGGAAAAACTCGGTGCGGCAACCACCAAGCAAATGGTTGATCAAGCTTGCTCGCAAGCGCGCGTGGCGCGGGCGCAAACATTAGCCGCCAAAAAGAACCTCGATTTGCTGCTTGCGGGCACGCGCATCGAGCAGATCGATGTGGCGCGAGCCAATGCTGCGCTTGCCGAAACAGTGTTGGCCGATGCGCGCAGAGCACTGAGCAACTGTGAACTCAAGGCGCCGTCGGACGGCGTCATCCGCAGTCGACTCAAGGAGCGCGGAGACATGGTTTCGGCCGCCGCGCCGGTGTACGAACTGGCGATCATGAATCCGCTGTGGGTGCGCGCGTGGATCGACGAGGTCAATCTCGGCAGGATTGCCGTCGGTCAAAAAGTGAAAGTGTATTCGGACAGTTACCCCGACGAACCCTTTGCTGGCACTGTCGGCTTTGTGTCGACGGTGGCGGAATTTACGCCAAAGACGGTGCAGACCGAGGCACTGCGCACGGCATTGGTGTACGAAGTTCGCGTGACGGTGGATGATCCTGAGGGGCGACTGCGGCTGGGCATGCCCGCAACGGTGCGGATCGAGCGCTAGGAGAGCGAAGTGTCTGTACAGGTCGGCGGCCGGACGGAAATCTGCGCACTTGCCTTCGAGTCGGTAAGCCGCTCGGAAAAGGGAGCGGGTGAAATCCTGAGTGCTATTTCGGGATGCTTTTCCTCGTCTCGATTGGTGGCGCTTGTGGGGGCCGACGGTGCCGGCAAAACAACGCTTATGCGTATTGCCGCAGGCATCCTCAAGCCGACGTCCGGACACGTGTTGGTGTTCGGAGAGGAACTCTACGGGCCGAAACTTGCTCGTCTGCAGAAGCTTTGCGGCTATATGCCTCAGAAGTTCGGACTCTACGAAGACTTGAGCGTCGCTGAAAACTTCAAGCTTTACGCCGATTTGTTCGGACTAGACAAAAGCGAGCGCGCCGAACGGACGCGGGAGCTTTTGGCGATGACGGGGCTTACGGACTTCACCGAGCGGCCTGCGGGAAAGCTCTCGGGCGGCATGAAGCAAAAATTGGGACTTGCATGCGCGCTTCTCAATCGTCCGCGCATTCTCCTGCTCGATGAGCCTACGGTGGGCGTTGATCCGCTCTCACGTCGTGATTTGTGGAAGATTTTGCGTGAAAACGCGGCCGCACGAGACATGCTGATCGTTGTGGCGACAACCTACATGGATGAGGCGGCGTTGTGCGACGACGTGATCGTTCTGGAGGAAGGCCGCATGCGTGTTGCAGGTACGCCCGAACAGATTGCCGCTCACGCGCACGGCCGTACTTATTTTGCCGAGCCTATCGATTCGAGCGAGCCTGTACGGGTGCTGCAGGACCGAATGATTGCCGATGTCGAACATCTGCTGGATGCTGTTCCCGAAGCAGGCGGCGTGCGGCTGCTGGCAGGCGATTCGGTGACTCGGGAGCACCTGACTGCACGGTATCCCGATGTGATTTTTAGGGAGCGCGAAGAAACCCTTGAAGACGGTTATCTGGTGCTTCGCAAGGGCTTTTTGGGGGACTGGCGAACGCAGTCGGGCGAGGGCGGCGCTTTGCTTGAGAAGCTGCAGTCCGCGACAGCGGAACGGAGCGGACCGATTAAGGAAACAACACCGCCCGTCGTGATTCATGCCAAAGATCTCGTGCGCCGCTTCGGCTCGTTTGTTGCCGTGGACAAGACGGACTTCGATGTGTCTCGCGGTGAGATTTTCGGGCTGTTGGGGCCAAACGGCGCGGGTAAAACAACGACCTTCAAAATGTTGTGCGGGCTTCTGGAAGTTTCTGAGGGAGAGCTTTCCGTTGCGGGTATCGACGTTCGAAGTGCGCGTGAAAAAGCGCGAGAGCTTCTGGGCTACATGTCGCAGAAGTTTTCGCTTTATCCGGGGTTGTCCGTGCTGGAAAATTTGACGTTTTTTGCGGGCGCCTACGGGCTGACGGGAAGCTGCGGCAGGGAACGCATTGCGCAGGTCATGCAGGCCTTCGGCCTGACGGCTTTGGCAGGGCGCCCTGCGGGAACGCTCCCCGGCGGCTATAAGCAGCGTCTTTCGATGGCTACAGCATTGATTCATCACCCGCAAATCCTCTTTCTGGACGAGCCCACGAGCGGGGCCGATATTCCGACGCGCCGGCGCTTCTGGCGCTGGGTCACCGCTCTGGCGCGGCAAGGTACGACGGTCGTCGTGACAACGCACTTTATGGAGGAAGCTCTCTACTGCGATCGAATCCTCATTCAGGACGCGGGAAAAAGTCTGATTCTGGGTACGCCCGAAGCGGTGCGTGCGGGATGCGCCACTATGAACGAAGCCTTCATCCGCGTGGTAACGAACGCACGCGAGGCGGCTGCAGGAGGGGCGAAATGAATGCGCTTTCCCTGTGGCTCATGCATGTTTCGGCACTGACGTTAAAGGAGACGCGGCAGATTATTCGCGACAAGAGCGCGATTTTGCTCGGCGTCTTCATGCCGGTGATGCTCATTGTGCTGTTCGGCTACGGCATTTCGTTTGATGTCCGCAACATTCGGCTCGGGGTTGTCGATGCCGTAGGAACGGCACAGACCGAACGCATCACGGCCTCGCTTGCGGCGAACAAAACCTTCCGAACCACGGTGTTTACTTCTCGTAGTGAGGCAAACAAAGCACTCGAGAATTTCGAGGTGGAGGCCCTGGCGGTTTTTGAAAAGAAAAATGCCGGCACGGTGTCGCGCCAGATTCTTGTGGACGGAATTGATGCGCCGCGCGCCACCATGATCGTCAATGCCGTTTCCGGCGCCGTCGGCATTGCGATGGCAGGCGAATCCGAAGGTGCGGGCATTACGGCGGTGCCGCGCATTTGGTTCAACGAATCGGCTATCAGCACTTGGTATCTGGTGCCGGGGCTTTTCGTCATCGTGCTGACCCTTACGGGCTGCATGATGACCAGTCTGGTGATTGCGCGCGAATGGGAGCGAGGCACGATGGAGGCGATGATTGCGACGCCCGCCTCGCCCTCGGCGATTTTGGCAAGCAAAACGATCCCGTATTTCTGTCTGGGCATGCTCGGCTGGCTGCTTTGCATGGGGGCGGCCTACTTTATCTACGAGGTGCCGATTCGGGGCGGTTTCGGGATTATTTTGGCATCCTCGGCCTTGTATCTGTTGGTAGGACTCGGATTGGGGCTCGTGATCTCGGGCGTGACGCGCTCGCAGTTTTTGGCCTCCCAAATTACGGTGTTGGCAAGCTTTCTGCCGGCCGTCATTCTCTCGGGCTTCATCTTTGATCTACGCTCGGCCCCGGCCTGGGCCGATGCGATGGCGCACTGCCTGCCGCCTGTCTACTACCTCGAAGTGCTCAAGGTGGGCTTTCTGACAGGGGGGATGCAGGAGCTTGTTTTCAAGAACATGGTGATTCTGGCGCTTTTTGCGGCGGCAGCCTTTGCGGCTTCCTACCGACTGTGTCAAAAGAGGTTGAGAAAATGAAGAACCTGTTGCGCAGTTGGATTGAGCGCAGCGCACGCTTTCGGGCGCTGCTTCGCAAAGAGCTTCTGACCACGCTCAAGGATCGCACAAGCCGCATGATTCTGGTCGGTCCGCTGATTTTGTATGTGATTTTGTTCGGCTACGTTGCAACATTCAATCTCGACTACGCACCGTACGCGCTTTTGGATATGTCCAAAACGAAGCAGAGCGCACAGCTTGTTCGCGCTGTCGACGAAAGCGCCGTGTTCGATCGAGTTCTTACGTTGGAAAACACCGCTCAGATTGCGCCTGCAATCGATTCGGGGAAAGCGTTGGTTGTGCTTGTGATCGGGCAGGATTATGCACAGAGACTGCTCGAGGGGCGGCCGGCACAGGTGCAAGTGATCATCGATGGACGAAATTCCACCACCGCACAGCTTGCGGCGGGGTACCTGTCGATCATCGCAGGCAATGTTTCCGGAACGGGAACGGTGTTCGAGAGCATTCGCTATCTTTATAACCCGAACAACCTTACGCAGTGGTTCATCATGCCCGCGCTCATCATGATGCTGTCGATGCTGCAGATCATGGTGCTGTCGGCGCTTTCCGTAGCTCGAGAACGGGAGATGGGAACGTTCGAGCAGCTTTTGGTGACGCCTTTTACGACGGGCGAACTGCTTGCTTCCAAGGCGCTCGTCCCGATTTTGATCGGCATCTTTCAGGGAACGCTGATCTTTCTGATTGCGGTGTTCTGGTTTGATGTACCGTTGGTTGGCAGCATTGCCAAAATCTATGCGGTGATGACGATTTTTGTGCTCGCGGTTGTCGGGCTCGGACTTGCCATTTCGGCCTACAGCAAAACCATGCAGCAGGGGCTGCTGATCGCATTTGTGGCCTTGGTTCCGATGGTGCTTTTGTCGGGACTTTTCAGTCCCGTGGACAACATGCCCGACTGGATTCAGGCGATCACCTGGGCCGATCCGCTGCGTTTTGCGCTTTTGAGCGTACGACGCATTTATCTGGCGGACGCGAGCTGGATTCATATTGCGAAAACCATGATTCCGACGGCGGCCGTTGCGGCCGTCAGTCTTCCTCTTGCATATCACTACTTCAAAAAACGATTATGAGAAAAGAAACAGCAAAGGCGCGTACGGACGGGCAAGCAACACGGCAGGCGCTGATTGATGCGGCGGGTATTTTGGCGGCACGCCACGGTTGGGCTTCGGTCAGAGCCAAGGACGTGTGCAAGCTTGCCGGCGTGAGTGCGGCGAGCGTCAATTATTGGTTCGGCGGCCGCGACGAGCTCTACCGCGAGGTGGTGCGGCAGATTCCCGAAGGGATCATTGACGAGCGGCTCGAGGAATTTTTTCAAAGCGACGCCGAACCTTTGGAAAAGATCCGAACGGCGCTCGAAACATTTCTCATGGCGCCGCGCGGCCGCAGCCAATGGCACCTGGCGCTCTGGGCGCGAGAAGTTTTTACCGGGCCCTCGGAAGAATTCATTCAGGTAGTGCGATCCCGCGCAACCAAGCGCGTGATGGCCGTCCGACAGGTGATGGCTTCCTATTTGGGAGTGCCCGACACAGGGCCCGAAATCGAAGCAATCGTGATGTCGATCCTTTCTCCGTGCCTGGTGCTTGCGGCTTCTTCGCCCGATGTGATCAAAGAGATTTATCCGAATTTGACCAGCAGCAGGGGCAAGGTGATTGCTCTTGAACAGTTGCTGCACATGCTCAAGGTGCTCAAGCAGGCGCATGCCATCGATCATCGGAATCGTTGATCTATGGTGAAAGAGGCGTCAATCCTCGATCAAGTCCTGAACGTCGCTGCGTTCCTGCGAGCGCAGTTTGCGTGAGGCGACGGCAAAGGAGACGAAAGCGAGAAGACAAAGCGCAGCTGCGCCGAAAAATGGCAGCCCTGCGAGGACGTTGTCGGCATTGTGGCTTGCGGACATGAGCATCGGCGTGGTGAAAGCCGGCGCAACGGCGCCCATCAGAGAGTGAACGGACCCCACCGTTCCCATGGTGGCGCCTTGCACATCCATGGGCATGCGGCGGCTTATGGCGCCGGAAATCAGGGGAGTGACGGAAGCTGCAAGCGCATACAGACAGAAGAACACACCGGCTGCGAGGCCGGACGTGGAAAGCCCGACTCCTGTGAGCAGCACGACGCCCAGCAGCAGACTCGAAAGAGTAAGCGTAACGGGAGAGATGTAAAGAAGCAGTCTTTGCAGATAAACGCCCTGCACAAGAGCAATGCCGAGGCTCAGCCCGAAAATTGTGAGTCCGATTTCCCGAGGCGTAAAGCCGTAACGAAATTCCGTGTAAAGCGCCCAGGAATATTGCATAAGGCTGTTGGCAAGACTGAAGAAGGCCAGCGTCACGACGAAAATGCGGATTTGAGGCATCTTCAGAAGCCGAGCCAGACTGCCGAAAGCGTTGTTGCGAGCCAATGAAAGCGGTTCGGAACTGCGTTTGGTTAACGATTCGGGCAGAACGAACAGGCCGTAGATAAAGTTCAGAAGCGTCACTGCGCTGGCGACGATAAAGGGCAGCTGCGGATCCGTTGCGCCGAGCAGTCCGCCCAGAGCGGGGCCGATCAGAAAACCTGCTCCGAACACCGCGCCGATTCGGCCGAACGCGGCGGCGCGCTCGAACCCTTGAGTGATGTCGGCGATGTAGGCCTGCGCCACCGACATGTTGGCCGACAGCAATCCCCCGATGAGACGGCTCACGAAAAGCGCTGTGAGCGATGTACTGACAGCCGGAACCACAAACATGACGCCTAGGCCGAATATGCCGCTTAGAAGAACGGGGCGGCGGCCGATTCGATCCGAGAGGGCTCCCAAAACGGGAGCGGCGAGAAACTGCATCACGCCGTAGCTGAGCATGATGGCGCCGTACCACCAAGTTTGTGCATCGCGAGACTCTGCCAAAACGCCGATTAAGCGCGGCAGAACGGGGATGATGAGGCCGATGCCCAGGGCATCCAGAAAGATGCAGGCATAAATGAACCACAGTCGGGACGGCAGTTTCATAGAAAGGAAGGGCTGCGGCGAATGTCTGAGCGCGTTATTTTTCGGCCGGTTGCAAACATGCCGATATTAACGAAAAGCGTCGCAGACGGAAGAAAAGCCGACCGAAGGTGGTAGAAAAAACTACGCCGAAGGAAGCAGTTTTCGGATTCTGCGGGTTTTTCTGGGGTTTTTTCCGTACCATGTGAGCGAAAGCGCCGGACGTTGGCGCATGATCCAAATAGGTATGCAAAGGAACGTCATAGTGAACACGGAACTCAGCGATCGATCGGTCTTGTCGCAGATTGCAGACTACTGGAATCGACGTGCACAGGGTTATTCACAGCAAGTCGACGCCGAGCTGAGGGATCGATTGGATGCGGCGTATTTGTCTTGGTTTGAAGGCCTCATGCCTGAGAGTCGGGTTCTTGATGTCGGGTGCGGCCCGGGCTTTTTTTCGGTCGTGCTTGCCCGCCGAGGGTTTCGTGTGACTGCCTTCGACGCAAGCGAAGGCATGCTTGCCAAGGCTTGCGATCGAGCTCGTGCGGCGGGCGTGCAAATCGAGGCGGTGTTGGGCGATGCTCAGCAGCTTCCCTATGCCGACAGCAGCTTCGAGTGCGTGTGCTCGCGCAATTTGGTTTGGAATCTGGAGTCGCCCGAAGAGGCCTATCGCGAGTGGCTGCGCGTTCTAAAGCCCGGCGGTACGCTTCTCATCTTTGATGGCAATCACTACCGGTATCTGTTTGACGAACGCTATGCACGCGTACATCGGGCATGGGAAGAGAGAAGCGACCATCAGATGCTCGGAGTGGACGCAAGCATCATTGATTCCATTGCCGCAAAACTGCCTCTCGGGCGCGTTATGCGGCCGGATTGGGATGTCGACACACTGGCCGAACTCGGTGCTCGAGCATCCTGCCGGGTGCTCAGGACGCTTACGGATCCTGTAAGCGGCGAGGAGTTGGTAACAGACTTTGTCGTGCGGGCGGAAAAATCCGTCTAAGGCGAACCCAACGGCTTAATTTTGCAGGGCATTGCCTCGTCTGAGACGTATTGCCTAGAGCCTTTTTTGGCTTTCGTCGCCACAATAAAGGAACACTATTTTTGCAGGGAGAAAAAAATGAATCAGAAACCCCGACGCTTGATGCACCGAGCTATGCCGCTCATTCTCGGCGGCAGCCTCGTGCGGCAGATTGTCATTGCTTTGGTGCTCGGCATCCTGTTTGCCCTGGTGGCCCCCGGCGCCGCTCAGTCTGTGAGCCTTTTGGGCAATCTTTTCGTCTCGGCTTTGAAGGCCGTGGCTCCGGTGCTCGTTTTTGTTTTGGTGGCGGCAGCCATTGCCAATCATCAATCCGGAACGGCTGCGCATATGCGGCCGATTCTGCTGCTTTACCTTGTCGGCACGTTTGCGGCCGCTACCACGGCGGTGATTGCTTTCTTTATGTTCCCGGTGTCGGTGAACCTGATTGCCGACGCCAAACAGGTTTCCGCTCCGGGCGGCATCGGCGAAGTGCTGCAGAATCTGGTGCTCAGTGTGGTCGATAATCCCGTGAAGGCGCTGATGCAGGGCAACTACATCTGCATCCTTTTCTGGGCGATCGGCTTGGGTATCGCCATTCGCAAAGCCAGCGATACGACTCGCATGGTGATGAACGACTTTGCCGACGGCGTCGAATTCATCGTGCGCATCGTGATCCGTTGCGCTCCGATCGGCATCTTCGGTCTTGTGGCCAGCACCTTTGCCACCGAAGGGCTCGATCTTTTGGTGAACTACGCTCAGCTGCTTGTGCTTCTGGTGGGCAGCATGCTTTTTGTCGCTCTGGTGCTCAATCCGCTCATCGTTTGGTTCTGCATTCGCCGCAATCCGTATCCGCTCACGCTACAGACGCTGCGCGAGTCCGGCATCACGGCTTTCTTTACCCGTTCTTCGGCGGCCAACATTCCTGTGAATATCAATTTGTGCAAACGCCTGGGTTTGGATGAAAGCATCTATCTGCTTTCGATTCCGCTCGGCGCCACGATCAACATGGCCGGCGCCGCCATTACGATTACCGTTTTGAGCCTTGCCGCCGCTTATACGATGGGCATTGCAGTCGACATTCCGACGGCGGTACTGTTGAGCGTTGTGGCGAGTCTGTGCGCATGCGGCGCCGCGGGCGTGCCCGGCGGCTCTCTGATGCTGATTCCGCTTGCCTGTTCGCTTTTCGGACTTGACTCGAATGTTGCCATGCAGGTTGTGGCTGTGGGCTTTGTGATCGGCGTGGTGCAGGACTCTTGCGAAACGGCCCTGAATTCTTCGTCCGATGCGCTCTTTACGGCGGCCGCCTGCATGCGCTACGAGCGCATCAAGAAACAGCAGCAGGCCGAGGTTCAGGAGGCTATTCGGGACATCGACTCGAACTAAGCGGCTAAAATCCGCCTCGTTTGAGGTTCGTGCGGCACGACTCAGAATCCTTGAGAGTGCCGCATTTTTTTTGAGGGTGATGCGCATTGGCGGACTCGTCGGCAACAATGGAGCGTGCACAGGATCTTCTGAACCGAGTGTTCGGACTGCACAGCTTTCGAGGCTTTCAGAGCGAGGTGATCGAGACCTTGGCTGACGGCCGCGATGCGCTCGTGTTGATGCCTACGGGCGGCGGCAAGAGCCTTTGCTATCAGATCCCGGCGTTGCTGCGCGACGGCGTTGCAATCGTTGTGTCCCCGTTGATTGCGCTCATGGCCGATCAAGTTGCGGGGCTTGACGAACTCGGCATTCCCGCGGCTTTTCTCAATTCCGCGCTTTCCCGAGAGGAGCAGCGCGAGGTGCAAAGGCGACTGGCGGCGGGCACGATCAAACTGCTGTACGTGGCGCCCGAGCGGCTTGTGATGCCCTCAACGATCGAGCTTCTCAAGCGCATCCGCATCGCTCTTTTTGCCATCGACGAAGCGCATTGCGTCTCCATGTGGGGACATGACTTTCGGCCGGAATACGGAGCGCTGTCGCTGCTGCGCGAACTCTGGCCGGCCGTGCCGCGCGTTGCGCTTACCGCCACGGCGGATCTGAACACGCGCAGGGAGATCGTCGAAAAGCTTTTGATCGAACCGCGCGAATTCGTAGCCAGTTTCGATCGTCCGAATATCCGCTATCGGGTCGCCGAAAAGCAGACGGCTGCCGAGACGCTTGCCGAGCTCGTCGATTTCATCAAGGACGAGCATGCGGGCGAGGCCGGCATTGTTTACTGCATGTATCGAGCCACCACAGAGGAGCTTGCTCAGGAGTTGTGCGCACGGGGCATTCGTGCACTGCCGTATCACGGCGGAATGACCCACGAGGCCAGAACCGCCAACCTCGAAGCGTTTTTGCGCGAAGAGGGCGTCGTGATGGTGGCGACGATTGCCTTCGGAATGGGAATCGACAAACCCGATGTGCGCTTTGTGGCGCACATGGATATGCCCAAGAGCATTGAAAATTACTTCCAGGAAACGGGAAGAGCGGGTCGGGACGGAAAGCCTGCCGACGCATGGATGGCATACGGCCTCATTGATGCGGTCAATCAACGGCGGCTCATTGAGCGAAGCTGCTCCGACGAGATGTATGCTCGGCTTACCCGAGCCAAGCTTGAGGCGATGCTCGCATTGGCCGAAACCGCCGGCTGCCGGCGACAGATGATTCTGCGCTATTTCGGAGAGGAGTCCGAACCCTGCGGCAACTGCGACAACTGCATCGAGCCGCCCGAGATGCATGAAGTAACCGAAGATGCCCGACGCCTGGTGAGCTGTATTTGGCGCGTGCATCAATCGGGAGGAATCGCCTACGGTGCAAGCTACATCATTAAGGTGTTGCAGGGCGAGGCGAGCGACCGGATCTTATTGAACGGACACGACAAACTCTCGACGTACGGCATCGGCAGACATCTGTCGGCCGAGGAGTGGCGGCGTATTCTGCGTCAGCTGATCGCCCGCGATATCGTTCGCGTGGAGTCGAACAATATGGGCGGTCTCACGCTGGGGCAGGCAAGGGGGCTTCTTAAGGGCGAAGAACGCATTTTCATCCGTACCTACAAGAAGGCCTCGAAGCGGCGCAAAATCGTATTCGACGAGATGACGGGCGAGGATCTGCTGCTTTTTGAGCGTCTGAAGCAATGGCGCCGCGAAAAGGCGCAGGATACGGGGAAGGCTCCTTACCAAGTGTTTACGGATGCAACGCTTGAGGACATCGTGCGTCGTCGTCCCGTCAACAGTTCTCAGATGGCTGAAGTTTCGGGCGTGGGTGAAGTCAAGCTTGAACGCTACGGGCACGAAGTCAATGCCATCGTGCGCGAATTTGTGGCGCCGGCGCCCGTGAGGAGCGGGCGCCGCTAGCCCGTCTGTCGATATTTGTTGAAATAAGGATGAGAAAGCATGAGCGATGAAGTCGACTTCAATGTGATGGCCCCCGCGACCGTTCTGGTGCACGCCGGGCGGCATCGCAACAAAGAGCACCGATTCGTTAATCCGCCGATCGTCAAGGGCTCCACGGTGCTGCACGAGTCCGTAAAGGACATGATTGCGCGCGAAGAAAGCCGCCAAAGGTTGGTTGAGGACGTGCCGACGTACGGCATCTGGGGCACCGAAACGCACCGAGCTTTCTACGATGCAATGAAGGCGCTTGAGGGCGCCGCCGGCGTTTGGGCGTTTGCTTCCGGGCTTGCGGCTACGACGACGCCTTTGTTTGCTTTTGTGCATGCGGGTTGCCATGCGCTTTTCATGGATACCATCTATGGCCCTACTCGAGACTTTGCTGAAAAGATTCTCACGAAGATGGGGGTGGAGGTAGAGTTTTTCGATCCCTATGTCGGTGCGGATATCGAAAAACTTTTTAAGCCGAACACGACGCTTGTGGTGATGGAGACGCCGGGGTCGCACAGCTTCGAGTTGCCCGACGTGCCTGCAATAGCGGCCAAGTGCCGCGCGCACGGCGTTTGGAGTGTGATAGACAATACATGGGCGACGCCGCTTTATTTCAAACCTCTTGCGGTGGGCGTCGATGTTGTCGTGCACGCCGCCACCAAGTACATTGCGGGGCACTCCGATATTCTGATGGGGGTGGTGTGCTGCAACGAAAAAGCTTGGCCCAAGGTGTTCGAGACGGTAACCTCCATGGGGCAGACAACGCCGCCCGACGATGTATACGTCGCCTATCGCGGATTGCACACGATGAAGGCACGAATTGAAGCAGCCCTTGCCGGCGCAAAAGAGGTTGCCGCTTGGCTCGAAGCACGTCCGGAGGTGGAGAAGGTGCTGTGGCCGGTGCTTGAGAGTCATCCGGATCACGCTGTCTTTAAACGAGACTTCACCGGCGGAACATCGTTGTTTGCGGTGGTTTTCAAGCCCGAGTACGACGGCAGGCTTGCGCCTATGATCGATGCCCTCAAAATTTTCGGCCGGGGCTATTCTTGGGGCGGATTCGAAAGTCTTCTGATTCCGGGCTACGGAAAGCGAACCGAGCGCAATTCGCCTTTCGGCCGCATGGTGCGCGTGGCCGTCGGTTTGGAGGATCCGAAGGATCTGATTGATGACTTGCAGCAGGCCTTTTCGCATTTGTCTGTGTAGCGACTTTGTGTCAAGAAGGCCTCAAAGCATTGATTTCGGTTTGCTTTTTGACTGAAAAACCATGGGTTTGGCAAAAGGCGAGTCGAGCCTGGTGTAGACTCAGGTCTAGTGCCTGCCTTTGTGCAGGCAGGGGCGAGCGCGCAAGAAAGAAATGCGACGCCTGCAGCGGCTCTCAGCCAATCCTGCAAACCGAGGAGCAAAGAAATGATTTTGCAGAAGATCAGAGCGTTTTTTGAGTGGCTTGGCAAACGAAGCACGGCCAAGAGCCGCAAAGCGCTTGACTATGAATGGACGACGATGCGTCCCGAAGGCGAAGCTCCGGTCAAGACTGTGGATCTCGGGGATTCGGTTCCTGCCGAACGCCCGGTTCCGGTGAAAACCGTCGATGTGACCGAGTCAAAGCCCGTGCAGACGCACACCGATTCCGTTTCGACGGCAAAGACGGAGGCGACCGCAGTCAAGCCCGAAGTTGTTGACGTCGAACGCAGGATGGCGGAAGTATTGAAGACGCTCACAATCCGTGATGCGATCGAAGCTCTGAAGGTGAAGTTTACGGCTGCAGGAAGCGTGCGCCGCAGCCGCGTAGCGCTGCTCGCATTTCTGCGTGATACCGACGGCGCCTTGCAATGCCTTGAAGAGGCCGCAGGGGCCCGTACGCCCGCAAAGAAATCTGCTGCCAAGAAGCCTGCTACTAAGAAAACCACCGCTAAGAGAACGCCTGCTAAAAAGTCCGTGAAGGCTGCGTCCGAAACTGCTGCACCCGTTCAGCCCCAGGAAGCAAAGCCCGAGACGGCTCCTGTAAAAGCGACTGCAGCTAAAAAGACAGCCGTCAGGAAGGCAGCTCCCAAAAAGGCGGTTGCCGTGCAAAGCCCGGCAGCTGAAGTAAAGGCTGATGTCACGGTTCCCGAAACGGCCGAGTCGGCAAAGCCGGCCCAAAAGAAGACCTCAGTGAAGAAGGCTCCCGCCAAAACTTCCGCTGCTAAGTCTGCGGTAAAAAAGCCGGTCGTTCGTAAGTCGACGGCAAAGAAAGCGCCGGCGAAAAAGGTTGCCGAAACGTCGGCCTCCCAACCTGCGGCTGACAAGTGAAACAGGACGCCTTTCGTGAGCGGAAGGCCTTCGCAGTAAAAAGAAGGGACGCCTGGTGTGCGTCCCTTCCTGCATCTGGGCTTAGTGATGCACGCTCATGCCGAGCGCCTTGAGCGAGGTGCCGACCTCAAGCGAGAAGTAAGTGGTGGAGACCACGATCATGGCGACCGAAGCAAGAAGAAAGACGTGCTTGGCGGTATCGAGATCCAGGCCGAAGATCGCTTCAAGGGTGCTTGTGAGAACGAGCAAGCCGGCGCAGGCAGCAGAAAGGACGACAAAAAGAATGGCCTTGCGCAGCAGTTCTGCACGGTGAAAGATGAGTTCGATTGCCTCTGCAAGCGTCGGATCGGTACCGCCCGACATTTCGTCGGCATGCAGCAGTTGACGAACGCGTTCGGTTGTGTGTGCGTAGCGGGCCGACATGGTCATCAAAAGCAGACCGACGCCGGAAATAAGCGTGATCGGCGTCAAGGCCGAGCTCAGAATCAGTGCGAAATCAATGTGGTTCATAGTAGCCTCGCTTTATTTGCGCTTGGGGCGATTGCGGCGGATAGCGCTTTCTTGTTCTTTGCGCAGCGCGAGCGCCTTGAGTGACGTTGTTACCTCAAGCGCAAAGCAGGCGGTGGAGGCAACGATCATGGCCACCGAGGCAAGCAGAAAGACATGTTTGGCGATCAGCAGATCGATGCCGAACATGCCTTCGAGTGTGGAGGCGAGAACGAGCAGGCCGGAACTTGCGGCCGACAGCACCACGAAAAGAATGGCTTTCCGCAGCAGCTCGGCGCGATGGTAGTTGAGGATGAGGCGCTCTTCGATACCGGCGTCGAAGTCGGGCGTGAGCCCTTGCTGACGCAGGTTGTCGCGGACGCGGTCGCAGGCCTGAGCGTAGCGGGCCGACATCGCCATCAATAGCAGGCCCACGCCTGAGATCAGGGTAATGGGCGTGAGTGCTGAGCTCAGAATGGTTGCAAAGTCAATGTGAGGCATTTGACGCAGAAATCGAGAATTCGGGACGAGTTTTCGCAAAACAGCGAAAGGACCGGAATTTTATGCAATTTCAGTGACTTCGGCGTCTCTGAGGAAGGGAATTTCTTTCGGCGCGACGATGCGGTGGAAATCTTCGGTGTTGATGATGATCGAGACGTCGCGAGCACCTGCGTTGAAAGCAAGTTCTTCGTAGCGGGTGAAAAGTGAGGGGTCTGCAACGCCGAGAAGCTTTTCGTGCAGTGCCACAGGCGGGACGGCGCCGAGAATGCAGCCGGTGAGTTCCATGACTTCTTCGGGGCTGCACAAACCCGCACGGGTTGCGCCCAGGGCGTGAGCGAGCTTTTTCAAATCGGCCTGTTGATCCGCCGGCAGTACAGCCAGAACGTATTGTTTCACGCCGTTGCCTTTGGCCATGCAGACGAGCGCTTTGGCACCCTGGCCGATTGCGGTGCCGCGTACCTTCGCGACGGATTCGCTCGAACGATCGCCCGCCGGATGGTGCAGAACGCGGTAGCGGGCATGGCCCGCATCAAATTTATCGCAGAGTTTCTGAAGAACGTTTTCGACCATGATGCTTCCGTTGCCGAACATCGGGAAATTGAAAAAACAGGGCCATCATAACCGCTTCGGCCGAAAGAGTGACGAAGACGGCATCGGCATCAGCTTAAAATAGTCGGCTCCGAGTGCAACGCAATAAGCGGCGGCTCGCTAAAGGAAATCAAGGCATGATTGAAGGAACCGTTTTGGGATTTGACTTCGGTGAAAAGCGCATCGGAGTGGCTGTGGGCTCAACGCTCACGGGCTCGGCGAGACCGTTGCTTATCGTTGATGCCGCAGCCGGCCGCGAAGCCAAATGGGAGGCCGTTGCCAAGCTTGTACGTGAATGGGACCCCGTAGCATTGGTGGTGGGGCTGCCGACGAGGCGAGACGGCACGGCTGAGCCCGCTACGCGCATGTCGCTTAATTTTGCCAAGCGGCTCTACGGGCGCACGAAGCTTCCCGTGTACATGACCGACGAGCGTTTTTCGTCGGTTGTGGTGGATGACGGAACAGGGGCCTTCGACGACAAGTCGGCCGCCGTTATTTTGCAGCAATGGTTTGATGAGGGCTCGCCCGAGCGTGAACCTCAGGATATTGAGATTCCGGAAGGAAAGTGAAAATGCATGTGTTGGTCGGAGCGGCTCGGTTTGCGGCCGTGTTTGTATACATCCTGTGCTGCTTTGTGATTATTTTCGGGGTGTTTCCCTTTTCAAGCCCGGAAGGCAAAGGCCGCATCATCCGCAATTGGTCGGCGCGTATCCTTCGCTGGCTCGGTGTTAAGGTCGACGTCATCGGCCGCTACGAGGGTGACTCTCGAGTTCAAGATTCGGGACGCACGCCCGGGCAGACCGGCCGTTTGATCGTTGCAAATCATGTGTCGTTTTTGGATATCTTTGCTTTGAACTGCGTGCTGCCTTCGGCGTTCGTCGCCAAGGCCGAAATTGCCCGCTGGCCTGTGTTCGGTCTGATTGCGCGATCGGTCGATACGGTTTTTATTGAGCGCGGAAACCGCAGGTCTCTGATTCAGACGGCCGAAGCGATGGCCAAGGCCTTAACCGAAGGGCGCAACCTTTTGATGTTTCCCGAAGGAACGACTTCCGACGGCACGGGACTGAAGAAGCTGCACGGCAATCTTATGGAAGGTGCCGTGCGCCAGCAGGCCGAAGTGATTCCGGTGGTGCTGCGCTATAAGACGCACGGGCAAGTGACGACGGTGCCGGCTTATGTCGGGGACGTAGGCCTCTTCGAGTGTCTTTGGAAAGTTGTCACGATGGATGATCTTCATCTGGAAGTTCACATTTTGAAGCCGCGCCGCGGTGAAAACCGGCACGATTTGTGCCGCGAGGTGAGTGCCGATATGTGTGCGCTCATCGGTTGCGTTGATCCGCTTGCCGAACTTGAGGCATCTCGGGAATTAACCGCTGCCGGGGAGAAAGCGTGATGTTCGACGGAATTGCCAAGCTCACGGTGCAGGTCGAACCCGAAGACCTCGACGAACTCAAGCATGTCAACAATGTCGTCTACCTGCGTTGGCTCGAGAAGGCAGCGCGAGAAGGATCCGCCATGGCAGGCTGGCCCACAGAGCGCTACTTCAAGGAAGGCCTGGGAGCCTGGGTCGTGAGAAAGCACTGGATCGAATACCTGCGCGACTGCAAACTCGGCGACACCGTGGAGGTTTATACCTGGGTGCAGGAGTTTTACGGGACGACGAGTCTTCGCCGGTATGCGATGAAGGTCAACGGTAAACTTTGTTGCGTAGCAGCAACGGAGTGGGTGTACATTGATTTGAAGACGCGCCGCGCAAGCGAGCTGCCGGAAGCAGTGGCAAGCTGCTTTGTTGTTATTCCTGAAGACGATCCGCGGCTCAATGAGCTCGGGATCGCGCGCCCGGTTCGCTATCTGCCCACGGCGATGCGCTCGGCGCATGCGAACTGAGGCGAGAGGAAGTCAAGAAGATCTTTTCAAAGTTTTCTGACGGAATGCGCTGTTTTTCGTGCCATAATCATCCGTGCCTTAATGAGTGAACGAAAGTTCAGGGGTGCTTTCGCTCTTTTTTCAGCTTTCGAATATGTCTTTGTCCGATCCATTTTTAAGTATTGAGGACGTTACCTTCAGCTACGGTAACGGGCGAGTCATCCTCAACGACGTGACGCTCAGCTTCGGGCGAGGTCAGGTCGTGGCCATTATGGGCGGTTCGGGTATGGGCAAGACGACCCTGCTTAAGCTCATAGGCGGTCTGATTCGGCCGCAAAAGGGGCGCATTTTGTTTGACGGCGAGGACATCACGGGCCTCGACATCACCCAGCGCGCCCGAAAAGGCATTGCCTATGCGTTT
>USBS01000015.1 GCA_900552915.1 uncultured Sutterella sp.
GCCCCCGCAAGCGCAAAGACCAGCAGCTATAGTTCACCAGATTGGGAAACCTTTAATGCAGGGTGGCCAAATGCGTGAGATTTCGGTTGGCAAAATGTTTAAGAATCATCGTAGGAATGTCTAAGATTTCTCAGCTATGCGGCTTTTCTGGGAATTCGTCACTCATTTAGGCGATGCCGGACTGGTATGGATCGCGATTGCGTTCTTTCTAGTCTGTTTCTCATGTTCCCGCAAAGCCGGCTGCGCTGTCGGTACGGCACTCTTTGCCGGTTTTCTTGTCTGCAATGCCACCCTAAAGCCGATTGTCGACCGACTGCGCCCGTGCGATCTGTTTCCCGCAGATCTCGTATACGCCTGCCCGCTCGATGCCTCGTTTCCGTCCGGACACACAACGGCATCTTTTGCTGCAGCTCTTGCACTCGCCGCCTTTTACCCGCGTGCGGGATTCGGCGCCCTGCTTTTAGCTGTCCTGATTGCCTGGTCACGCCTCTTTCTTTTCGTTCATTGGCCGACCGACGTTGCCGCCGGCATGCTTATCGGCGCGCTTTGTGCGGCTTATGGTATCTGGTTAGCCAAACGCGCCTTCAGTCCTCTGAATCTTGCCGAGCGTTGGCGGTGAACAGATCCAAATCCTCCGTCTGCGGCTGCACAGCCGCCGCACTGACGTAAATCGGCGCAAACGGAGCAGCCTGCGTGATGCGAATGAGTCCTTCTTTAGCCAATTCCAAAAGCGCCAGATAATTCACGATGCACACCGAGCGGCCGGCAGAAGGATCGAACAGATCCTGAAATTCCACGAATCGCTCGGAGCCAAGCCGCTTCAATATCGCGCTCATGAATTCACGCACCGAAAGTTCCTGACGGGAAACTTTATGGTGTCCCTTCAGATTGGCCTCACGAATGATCCCGTCCCAGGCAAGCTTCAGATCGTCCGCACAGACCTTCGGCAGGATCTTCATCTGCGTCTGCTCGATGAGAACATAGGCACGCAGAAAATCGCGGCCGTTGCGCGGAATGCGATCCAGTTCCGCCGCCGCCATCTTCATTTTTTCGTATTCAAGCAATCGACGGGCGAGCTCGGCCTGGGGATCGGCCACCTCTTCGCCCGTATCGGCATGCGTTACCGGCAGCAGCAGCTGACTCTTGATTTGCATTAGGTGCGCGGCCATCACAAGATAGTCGGCGGCAAGCTCGAGATTGCTCTCGCGAATCAGCTCGACGTAGCTCATGTACTGCTCGGTAACGATGGCCATCGGGATCTGCATGATGTCGAACTTTTGCCGACGAATCAGATACAAAAGAAGGTCGAGCGGCCCCTCGAAGCTTTCCAGAAAGACGCGCAGCGCATCGGGAGGGATGTACAGTCCCTCGGGCACCTTGAAAAGCGGCTCGCCGTATAGGCGCGCAAACGCCACCCCGTCGACGGCTTCGGGGGTCGTGTCCTGCCCCGCATCGGCATTCATCAGGTCGGCAAGCGTCAGTTGGCGAGGCGTCTGATCGGCGGCTGTCATATCTGCCTCACCGTTCGTGTCGAACGCGGCACCAAGGCGTGAGCACAACCTCGGACAACCAAACAGCCGCGTACAGCAGAAGTCCGATCACGCTCATGCCGAGAATGCCGTTGAACATCGCAAGCGTATCGCCAACGCCCCAGGCATCCATGATCAGAAACCCCAACCCCGTAGTCGTGGCAAAGCTCTCGGCCAAAAAGAGCACTGCCACGGCCGTGCCGCACGCCACCTTGAGGCTTGTCAAGAACGCCGGCAAAGCCGCAGGTAGGTACACATAGCGAATGCGGTTCCAACGGCCCGCTCCCATACACGTGATCGCTGTTTCGTAAACGGGATCGAGCGCTAGCGCCGAAGCCCGTACGATCACGATCATCTGATAGCCCGTCGTAAGCGCAATCAACAGCACGCGGGAAGCGTCGCCGAGCCCCAAAAAAAGAAAGAAAACCGGCAGCAGAACAATCTTGGGCAGCGGAAATGTTGTGTACACCAAAGGAGCACCGAGCCAGTCGGCTTTTTTCAGATGCCCCAAGAGCAGTCCCAACAACAGCGCCGGAACGGCGCCCGCCGTTAGACCGTAGACGAGACGCTTCAGACTTACGCCCATGTGTTCGAGATAGCCCGGATCCGAAAGCGACTGAAAAAAAAGCGCAGCGGTTGTCACGGGCGAAGGCAAAAGCGACTCGCCGGCCGCGCGACTTGCCGCCTCCCATAAGAGCCCGATGATGAGAAATGCGCAGGCATAGCGGATAAACAACATCAGCGCTCCGCGCCGGATCGAATCCTTGCGCATTACCAACAGCCTCCCTCAAGCACAGGCTCTCGGCCGCTTCGCACGGCGACTACCGCGTTGTGCAGACGGCGCTGCACGGCGTAGAAAGCGTCACTACCGCGCACGTCCACATCCGCATCGGCTGTAAAGCTCGAGTTGGCCGCAAATGCTGCCACGCGCGACGGGCGTGCCGCAAGCAGCATGATGTTTTCGCCGAGATAGACGGCTTCGCCGATATCGTGGGTTACAAACACCATCGTGCAAGGGTGCCGTTCGCGCAACTTCTTAAGAAAATGCTGCAGATGTTCGCGAAGCACGGCATCCAGAGCCGAGAAAGGCTCATCCATGAATAACACGTCGGGCTTTGCAATCAATGCGCGCCCGAGCGCGAGACGTTGGCGTTGACCGCCCGAGAGGGCTTCCGGAAAACGCCTTTCAAGCCCCGTGAGCTCCAGCTCGGAAAGCATCTGAGCTACGCGCTCCGGAATATCGGCTTCTCTCTTGAGCTTTAACGGCAGAGCAAGGTTTCCCGCCACGGTGAGCCACGGAAAAAGCGCCAGACTCTGCCAAACAATGGCATTGCCGGGTTTGGCGTTTGTTTGATCCGACTCGCAAACCACTTTTCCGCCGACCGCCGGCAGCACGCCCGCAAGCGTCTGCAGCAGCGTTGTCTTGCCGCAGCCAGACTCGCCGATCACGGCAAGCGAACTGCCCGGCCGCAACGAAAAGTTGACGCTGGAAAGCAGCGCTTGTCCGCCTCGACCGACAGACAGGTTCTGTGCCTTGAGCGAAAAAAGCGGGCGATTGATTTCCACGGCTCTCACGCAAATTGAAATGACCTTATCGGCCGCCGTAGATCACGGCTTTGAAGTCGGGCACGGATTTGATCATGCCGCGCTCGACCATCCACTTGCCCACGCGCTCGACGTCGCTCGCAGTCGGCAGAGGCGGCAGCCCGTCTTCACGACCGAACATGGAAAAGCGAACCATTTTGTAGTTTTGAGCAACCGGCGCCGGAATCAAGCGCTTCTGCACCATCAGCTTACGGTACTTTTCGGGCTCGGCTTCGATCTTTGCGGCAGCCTGTGCCACAGCTTTTTTAAAGGCCGTCACGGTCTTGTCGTTGAGATAGGGCTTGCGAAGGGCCACAACGGCAAGCGACTCGTCGAGTTTTGTGTCGTCCCAAATGACGCGTCCGCCCTTTCGCTCCACGACAGTTACAAGCGGCTCGGGCAGCAGCGCCGTTTCGATCTGACCGCTTAAAAGCATCTGCAGACGAATCGGGATCTGGCGCACTTCGGTGTTTTTGAGTGCCGAAGCCCCTACGCCTGCGGTCTCCTGCATGCGGGTAAGCAGATAGTCGATGATGGTCGAAGCACTCATCGCCGTCGGCGTAGCCTTCAAGTCCTTAAGCGACTGAATCTTATCGGCGTACTTGGGCGAAACGACCATGCCGAAAGCCCGCTGCTCGGGCGTCGTATGCGTCGTCGTGATCACAACGGCCTGCTCGGCCCCCGTTTCGTTCTGAGTAAAGACATTCATCAGATCGCCAAAGTGCCCGGCCAGTTGTCCGGCGCGCATGGCTGCACCCACTTCCAGAGCACTCTTGAAAGGCACCGTCTGAACATCAAGGCCTTCTTTTTTGAAGAGACCTTCCTCAACAGCAACGTCAAGCACGATCGAGTCGGCCGCAGGAAGCGTCGCAATGCGCATCGTTTCGGCAGCCGCATAGGCGCAGCTTGTGCACAGGACCCCGCAGAAGAGAACTTTCAAGGTGTTTTTCAAATGCATGATGGGCTTTTCTTTGAATTTCTTAGACAAACAAATCGAAGCCCCGTACCGTCAAAGGTGCGGGGCCATTCGGTTTCAACTCAGCGGATAGTGTAGCGATTTATTCGCCGCAGACAAAATGCGGATCGTCGGGCGACCACATGTAGGCCTTCACGGCGGCAAGCATGTCGTCGGGGCGCTTGGCGGTAGCAAGCCCCTTGTCGAAAAGGTACGTGGCAACCGCTGCAGCGATTTCGGCCGACAAGGCGCGCACTTCGGAAAGCGGCGGATACATCGAGCCCTTCTCGAGGTCTTCCTCTGTAACGAGTTCGGCCAAGCGTTTAGCTGCCGTAAGGAACGCTCCCGTCGGAATCATCGTGGGCTGAGCAAGCACGCAGCCCAGTCCGATGCCCGGGAAGACATAGCTGTTGTTGCCTTGGCGCGGTACAAACGTCTTGCCGTTGACGGTGACGGGATCAAAGGGCGAACCGGAAGCGAAGATCGCCTTGCCGTTTGACCATTCGTAGGCTTCCTGAGCCGTGCACTCGGCCTTGGAAGTCGGATTGGAAAGGGCGTAGATGATCGGGCGCTCGTTCATGGCGCACATCTCTTCGATCACTTCCTTGGTGAAAGTCTTGGCCTGAGCCGACACACCGATGATCGCCGTGGGCTTGAAGATCTTGACAGCCTCGAGCAGATTCGAAGCCAGCGGAAGGTCATGCGCAAACGGCACCTTATTGTCCGCAAGCTTATCCGGGCGCTGCGAGCTCACCAAACCCTTGGAATCAACAAGCGCAATGCGCTTAAGCGCCTCTTCGCGCGACAAGCCTTCTTCTGCCATCGCATCGGCAATCAGATGCGCGATACCGGTCGCGGCCGACCCTGCTCCGAGGAAAAGTACACGCTGTTCGGAAAGCTTCTCACCCTTTACGCGCATAGCCGAATAAAGGCCCGTCACGGAAACGGAAGCCGTACCCTGAATATCGTCGTTAAAACAGGGCACCTTATCCTGCCAGCGCTTCAGGAGTTCGAATGCATGCGTATTCTGGAAGTCCTCGAACTGAATAATGACATTGGGCCAGCGTTCACGGGCCGATTCGATGAATTCCTGCACGAGAGCGTAGTGCTCTTCGCCGTCCACGCGCTTTTGCTGCAGTCCCAGATAGAGCGGGTCGTTGAGATAGTGTTCGGTATTCGTACCGACGTCAAGCGTCACGGGCAATACATGCTGCGGATTGATGCCGGCGCAGGCGGTGTAAAGCGCAAGCTTTCCGATCGGAATGCCCATACCGTTGATGCCAAGGTCGCCCAATCCCAGAATACGCTGACCGTCGGTAACAACGATCATCTCGACATTGTGCGTAGGTACGTTGTCGATTAGTTCGCGTACGCGACCGCGATCCTGAATGGAGACATACAAGCCGCGTGCATAGCGGAAGATGTGACTGAATTTCTGGCACGCTTCGCCGACGGTAGGCGTATAGATAAGCGGCATGTATTCTTCGATGTTCTTAATCACCAAACGGAAGAATGCAAGTTCGTCCGAGGAGTGAATGCCGTCAAGGATCAGATACTTTCCCAGAGGCGTCGTCTGCGAAGCGATCACTTCCTCAAGGCGGCTGATCTGCTCTTCAACGCTCGACACACGCGGAGGCAGAAGACCGCGAAGGCGGTAGCGGTCGCGTTCCTCTTCGGTGAAGGTGGAACACTTGTTGAACCAAGGATTGCGCAGAAGATTGACGCCGCGCAGATCGCTTTCATTGCAGTTATTCATATATGGCTGACCCGAGATTATCTATGGAAACGGAGTTGTCTTGAGAGGCAATGCGTGCTTCAACAAGAGCAAAAACGCCCGTCGGTGCCGTTTTACGGCTCCTTGCGCGATTGTATCGCAGTTGCATCGTGCTCTTCTTCCCAAAACTGCCGAAGAAAAGAGGAAAAAACGCGCACAAACTTCCCAGTCGTGCGCGTCCGATCGAAGCTCTTCCGGATCCGGCTACTTCTTTTTGGTTTTGAGACTCTTCAACCGGTCCTTGGCAACCTTAGCCGCTTCCGAGTCTTTGTGATTCTTGATGATGCTCTGCAGCGTCTTCCCGGCATTGGTGCGCTGACCGAGCCCCACTTCGGCTGCGGCCTTCGTTAGAAGCGCATCCGGAACACGGGCGTCTTTCGGGAAGTCCTTGAGAAGCTTATTGACGACCGCAAGCGACTGCTTGAGATCGCCCGCCGCGTATAGCGAATTACCGAGCCAAAAGAGCGCCGCGGGCATGTAGCCCGTCTGCGGGTAAATTGACGTCAGATTCTGCAGAAGCGCTTCGCTTGCGTCGTACTTACCCTGCGAAAAATAGGAAAGCGCCTGCGTGTAGAGGCGCCGTTCTTCCGGCGTCACACGAATCGTACGGCCGTCGACTTCAACATCGGCGGGCTCAAGCGAGGCAAGGCGTCGATCGAGATCTGCATAAAGATCTCGACTCGACCGCTGCTCAAGCGTGAGCTGATTGGCCAATTCCTCAATGCGTCCCGTAAGACGGGCATTTTGCTCGCGCAACTCTTCGATCTGCCCCTGCAGCATCAGCTGCGCGTTCTGCCCTGCTTCAACTTTTTCGCGCAACTCGAGAATTGCCATGCGAGCCTCGTCGTCGCCGAAAAGCGCATGCGCAGGCAGCGACACCGCCAGAAGCATCGGTGCGGCCAACAGGCCTGCCGCCAGATTTCTACTGATCATTGCCGCTCACCCAAATCAACGATAGACGATGTCGGCACGGCGATTCTGCGCCCAGGCTTCTTCAGTGTCGCCCAGTGCACGCGGCTTTTCGCGCCCGAAGCTCACGGCTTCGATGCGCGACGCAGGAACGCCCAACAGCTGCAGGCGCTGCTTGACGGCCTCGCTGCGCTTCTGGCCGAGAGCAAGGTTGTACTCGCGGCTGCCTCGGTTGTCCGTGTTGCCTTCAACGGTCACATGACGATTCGGATTTGCAAGCATATTGCGGGCGTGCGTTTCGACGACCGGCATGAATTCGGGTTTGACGGTGTAGCTGTCAAAGTCGAAATACACGGCATTGCTGTCCAGCGCCGCGCCGGAGGCGGAGCGGTGAGTTGCCGCGGACGCGTCCTGCGTAGTGCCGGCCTTGGCGGATTCGTCGAGCTGCACGCTCGAGCAGCCGGCAAGCATCAGACCGGAAGCGGCAAGCGCCATGGCGCAGCCGCGCAAAGCAAACTGAGAAAACTGCATGATGCGTTCGTCTCCAAATGAAAGAATTGCGAATTTCTTGATATCGGTCTTCAGTCGAGCAACGGTCCCCAGGTGGGCTCCCGAATATCACCCGCAGACGCCGTAAGCCATGCCGACACGGAGCCGTCGGTGCTGACGGTTCCGAGCACCCCCTTTCTGCCGCGCTCGCTGGCGTAGCAAATGATGCGGCCGTTGGGCGAGAAGCACGGACTTTCGTCAAACTGATTGCCCGTCAGGATCCGTTCCTGACCGGTGGCAAGCTCCATGATAGCAATGCGGAAGCGTCCGTCGACACGGGTAACGTAGCTGATGTACGTGCCCTGCGAATTGATAGCGGGACTCACGGCGTAGTTGCCGTTGAAGGTTACGCGCTGAGCAGAACCGCCCGCCAAAGGCTGGCGGTAGATCTGCGGACTGCCGCCTCGATCGCTCGTAAAGTACAGGTATTGTCCGTCGGGCGAAAAGACCGGTTCGGTATCGATCGCCAGGCTCTTTGAGAAGCGCTGCACGCCCGAGCCGTCCGTATTGATCATGAAGATCTGCGTATAGCCGTCGCGCGAGAGCGCCACAGCAAGTTTCTTGCCGTCGTGGCTGAAAGCGGGTGCAGAGTTATTACCGCGGAAGTTTGCCACCGCACGTCGTTGGCCCGTTGCCACCGTATGCACATAGACAACGGGCTTGCGGGCTTCGAAACTCACGTAGGCAAGCTGCTTGCCGTCGGGCGACCAAGCGGGCGAAATAATCGGCTCCTTGCTCTTGAGCGCCGGCTGAGCATTGGCGCCGTCGCTGTCGGCCACAATCAATTCGTAGCTTTCGCGAGAATGCTGCACTACGTAGGCCAGTCGTGAGGCAAAAAGTCCGCCGAGTCCGGTGAGCTTGTCATAGATACGGTCGGCGATACGGTGGCTCACCATTCGAAGCTGCCGCTCGGAAGCCAGCGCAAACCATTCGTCGATCTGAGCGCCCGCCACTGTATCGAAGAGACGGAAGCGAACGTCGAAACGGCCGTCGGCAAGACGCACGATGGAACCCGTGGCCAAAACATTGACCTTTTTTTCCGTCCATCGCTCGAACTGAGGCCGGATGCTCGTTTCCAACGACGCTTCGGAACTCGAATCTGTCTCGATATTAAATGCCCCGGTGCGGGCCAAATCGGCAGCAGCGACCTGCATAAGATCAATGCCGGTTTCGCTCGAGCCATTAAAGCGTTCAAGAGCAACGGGGATGCGGTTTGCCCCCACGCCCGTAATTTCGATGCGCAGCTGCGCCCACGCCGGAAGTGCGGCCAAACCGCCTGCGGCGGCTGCGGCAGCCATCAGATTTCTTCTTGAAAAAGAAGCGGCAGAGTGTATTGACATCAACGATAAACCTTGTGTCGGCAAAGCCGCCCGAGCAAAAGAGTCTCGGAAAACTTTGCCTTCAATCGATGCGCGGGAAAGAACCCGCGGGTTCTTTCCCGGCAATCGCAGCGAAATTAATGACGGAAGTGACGTTCGCCCGTAAAGACCATCACGATCCCGCGTTCGTCGGCAGCAGCGATCACTTCTTCATCGCGGATCGAGCCGCCCGGCTGGATGACGCAGGTCGCGCCCTGATCAACAATCACATCGAGCCCGTCGCGGAACGGGAAGAAGGCATCGGAAGCGGCCGCGCTGCCAGCCAGCGACAGACCGGATTCGGCCGCCTTGATCGCGGCAATGCGAGCGGAGTCGACGCGGCTCATCTGACCGGCCCCCACGCCCAACGTCATGCCGTCATGCGCATAAACAATCGTGTTGGACTTCACGAAGCGGCATACGTTCCAGGCAAACATCATGTCGGCAATCTGGGCCGACGTCGGCTGCTTCTTGGTCACAACCTTCAGGGCGCTTTCCGGGCAAATGCGGTTGTCGGGAGTCTGAACCAGCAGACCGCCGCCCACGCGCTTAAATTCGAAATCGTTGGTTGCGTCGCCCGAAGCCACCGTGAGAACACGCAGGTTCTTCTTGGCGGCAAGGACTTCAAGGGCTTCCGGCGTGAATTCAGGAGCAATCACCACTTCTGCGAACTGGCCGGTGATTGCGCGGGCCGTATCGCCGTCGACGGCGCGGTTGAAAGCAATGATGCCGCCGAATGCACTCTTGGGATCGGTGCGGAAGGCCTTCTGATAGGCTTCGAGCGAATTGCAGCCGATAGCCGCGCCGCAGGGATTGGCATGCTTGATGATCACGCAGGCGGGCGTTTCAAAGCTGCGGGCCGCTTCCCATGCCGCATCCGAGTCGGCGATGTTGTTGTAGGAAAGTTCCTTGCCCTGATGCTGCGTAAAGCCGGCAAGCAGCCCGGGAGCAACGATGTGTTCGCGGTAGAAGCAAGCCTGCTGATGGGGATTTTCGCCGTAGCGCATATCCTGAGCCTTGATCCACTGACGATTGAAGACATCGGGGAAGGCCTTCGTACGCTGCTTGTTTTCGTCAAGGCTCGTGAGATAGTTGGTGATTGCACCGTCATAGCGGGCCGTATGAGCAAACACCTTTTTGGCAAGCGCCAGACGCGTATCGGCAGCCACTTCACCCTTCTCACGGATTTCGGTGAGAACACGGCCGTAGTCTGCCGGATCGACAATAACGGCCACGGATTCATGATTCTTAGCTGCAGCGCGAATCATGGTCGGACCGCCGATGTCGATGTTTTCGATCGCGAGATCAAACGTGCAGTCCGGACGTGCGATCGTCTGCTCGAACGGATAAAGGTTCACGCAAACGATGTCGATCGGATCAATTCCGTGATCGGCAATCGCCTTCATGTGTTCGGTCACGGGACGGCGAGCCAGAATGCCGGCGTGAATATGCGGATCGAGCGTCTTGACGCGGCCGTCGAGCATTTCCGGGAATCCCGTGTAATCAGCCACTTCCTGGCAGGGAACGCCCTCTTTTGCGAGCAGCTTGGCGGTGCCACCCGTCGAAAGAATGTGATAGCCGGCTTCCACGAGCCCCTTGGCGAAATCAACAACGCCGGTCTTGTCGGAAACACTGATCAAAGCTTGTTTGCGCATGATTTTTCCTTTAATTTCAAAGTCCTGAGGTCGAAAACCCATGTTCAATGAGTTTCTTTCTCAGCGTATTTCGGTTAATTCCCAAAACCTTAGCTGCGGCACGCTGATTGCCGTTGGTCTTTTTCATCGCCCATTCCAACAGCGGTCGTTCAGCAGCCGACGTAATCATTTCGTGCAGAGGCAGACCCCGCACCCCCTCCAAGTCGCGCAGGTAGCTCTCGACGCGATACACGACAAGCGCATTGAAGGCCTCGGTTGCATTTACGCCGGGCTGCAGCATCGCTTCAATTGCTTGTTCGCTTTCCTCTCGCTTTGCGTCCGTCATTTCCTTGTCGCCCGCTTTGCCGTCGCCGGCACCTGCTCAAAAAATTCCTTCACGGCATCTTCTAGCGCCGCTTTCTGTTCGATGCGCATCATCCGTGCAAGGCTTTCCGCAAGTCTTTCGTCCTGCTCGACAAAGCCCTGCACATACCAGCGCAAGTGCTTCCTAAAGGTTCTCGCCAAAGCCACTTCACGCCCGGGATCAGTCAAATCCTCACCCGCAAAAAGCTCCTCAAGATGCATCCGCACCACGGAGTAGACGTCCTCAGCCGACGGCTCCCCCGGATCCGGCTTGCCCTCCATCAGGGCTTGCGAACGGGCAAAAAGCCACGGATTACCATAGGCTCCTCGTCCGATCATGACACCTGCAGCTCCCGTCTCCGACAGCATTTCGCGTGCTGATTCCGCCGTGGTCACGTCGCCGTTGGCAATCACCGGTATCGAAAGCGCTTCAACCACCTTCGCGATATCGGCTCCATTCACTCTTCCCGTAAAACGCTGCGCACGAGTTCGGCCGTGCACCGTCACAAGCGAAAACCCTGCGTCCTGCGCAGCCAAAGCTATCTCCACGGCCGTTTTTGTCTCTTCGTCCCATCCGGTCCGCATCTTCACGGACACCGGAATCGTGACGGCACGCGCCACTGCCCGCAAAATATCGCCTGCCAGCTGCGGATCGCGCATCACAGCCGAACCGCAGGCCTTTCCGCAGACAACCCGCGCAGGGCAGCCGAAGTTAACGTCGACCATCGAGGCTCCGCAGTCCTGTGCCAGAGCTGCTGCTGAAGCCATCTCCGCAGGATCCGCACCAAGTATCTGCACCACGGGAAAAGCTTCCCGAGCATCGCACGCATACCGGCGCCGCGTCATTTCAGTGTTCAGCAGGTGCGCTCCCGAAGCCGCCATCTCGCCGACGGCGTAAGCCGCCTGATGCCGGAGGCAGACCACACGGAAAGCCGCATCGGTGACACCGGCCATCGGCGCCAACACCACATTTCCGTCCAATCGATACGGACCTATCTGCATCCCACTGAAAACAAAGAATATTCCGGCAGCACCAAAACGCAATACTCCGCCCGGCGAAAACCGTTTTCGTCAGTCCCCGCCATTGTACAGGAGTGCCGTTTAGGACTTGCCCGCAAAACAACCTCTGTAAGAGCTCGACACAAATTTCTGTTAAGACACAAATTCGGTCAGCCGCTTGATCGCCGACTCAACCGTCTCGGCACGGGAAAGCATGGCCCCCTGACCGACAGGCAGGCACGCAAGATCATCACGCCCCAGTTTTGCGGCCGCCGCCAAAATGGGACGCATCACCTCCCGTTGCAGCGGATAAGGAGCCGCGGTAAGTCCAGACTCTTCCAGGGCGTTCACCAACTCGGTCGGATAAACCCGTGTGAGCCTGCCGTTGAAAATGCGCGTCAAGCGCATCGAAACATCCGACATGAGCGGCAACAGATCCTTAAACGACTGCGAAACCTCGCTTTCGTCGGTGCGAAGCAGAGCCGAACCGACCATAACGGCTCCGGCCCCCGCACAAAGCGCGGCGTACACGAGTTCCGGCGTAGCAATGCCGCCCGAAGCGATCACCGGCAATTGCGTTGCTCGAGACGCATGCGCGGCAAGCACTGTCATGCCAAGTTGCGCCTCGTTGTCGCTTGACTCGAAGCTAAGGCGCGGCCCGCCCGCTTCGATCCCCTGGACAACAACAAGGTCGGCGCCTGCAGCCCGAAGAACCTTGGCTTCGCGCAGCGTGCTTGCCGTTCCCATCCAAAAAATGCCTGCCTGCTTGAGTCGGTCGTCGTATTCTTCACGAAGTCCGCCAAAGGTGACGCTTACCCCCGGTACATGCTTTTCAAGCAGCACCTCAAACTGCGCATCGAAATCGGGAAGCGGCCGGAGAGCGCCCGGGACCGCCCCCACCTCAGCAGCCAAATCCTCGAGCGCATAAGCCATTTTCTTTTGAAGCTCGAGCGCCTCAGTGCTCGGAGCCTTAGCCGGCGGCACACGCAGATTGACCACAAAACGGGCATCTCCTCCGGCCAATCGACGTACTTCGTCAATGGCCTGCGCCAACTCCCGGGGCTCAAGTTCGTCGCCCGCAAGCACACCCAAACCGCCCGCGCGGCAAACGGCAGCGACCATCAACGGCCCCGAGGCTTCGGCCATCGGAGCATTCATAATCGGCAGACGCACTTTCGCAATTTCCAGAAAGCGGGCTGTCCGCACGCGAATCTGATCCTGAATCGTTTCCATCTCAAAACTCAAAAACGAGCCCACTTGAGGGCTTCGGTGTTCGCCTTGAGCGCAGTAAGCTGCTCAAGCGTACCGACATTGTCCCAAAATCCGTCGAAAACCTCGGCGCGCATTCGTCCCGCATCGGCATAGCTCCACATCCATGGAAAAAGCTTGCACCAGACAGGCTTAAGCCCCGAGAAAATGGCTGGATTAACCACCATGATGCAGCCATAGCTATGCGCACGGGGCGGTTCTCCACGCAGCACCGAACCGTCTTCAAACACAGTCAGATCACCGCTGCTGTTGAAATCGGGATTGGGCACGGCCACAAGAAACACGTCATAATGGCCGGCTTCGATTTCCTTGGCCCGCACAAAAAGGCGCGAGAAATCGTAGTTGTGAGCAATGTCTCCGGCAATCACCGCAAAAGCGGACGCATCCTTACCGTTGTCGGTCAACAGCGGCAATGCCCGCACAATGCCACCCAAACTTTCCAGAGCTTGATCGTGCGTTTCGGCTTCGCGTGAAATCTGCAGACGAATGCCCCGACGGGCCAACTGTGCCGGCAGCGGCTCAAAAGCGTCCGGCAGATGTCCCGTATTCATAACCACATCGGTGATGCCGGCGCGCTTTAATCCCGCCAGCGTCCAATCCACCAAACGCACGCCGTCGGTCACCTCCAACAGAGGCTTGGGGGTAACGTCCGTCAAAGGGCGCAGCCGCGACCCGCGTCCGGCCGCAAGCACCATTGCTCGCATCTTGCTCGTCTCGAAATCAGTAGGTCCAGCCGGTCAGCGTTTTCTGCTCTTCGAACTGATCCAGCAGCCAATTGATGGGCTTGAGTTCATGGTAGCGGTTGGCCGTTTCCCGGACGTAATGCAAAAAGCGCGGCGTATCCTCGAGATACTTAGGGCGTCCGTCGCGGTAATTGATGCGCGCGAATATACCGAGCACCTTAAGGTGCCGCTGCATCCCCATCCATTCCACGTTGCGCCAGAATTCACCGAAATCCTGAGGAACGGGAACACCGGCCTTGCGCGCTTTGTCCCAATACCGAATCGTCACATCCAGAACAAAGCTCTCGCCCCAGCTGATGAATGCGTCGCGCATAAGGCTTGCGATGTCGTACGAAACAGGACCATAGAGCGCATCCTGAAAATCGAGTACGCCCGGCATCGGATCCGACACCATCAGGTTGCGCGGCATGAAGTCCCGATGCACGTAAACCTTCGGTTGTGCCAGACACGCAGCAATGAGCTTCTCGTAAACCCCCTCGATGATTTCGCTTTGCTTTTCGGTCATCTTATAGCCGCGATGACGTCCGACATACCACTCGGGGAAGAGATTGATCTCGCGGCGCATGACCGCATAATCGTACTCGGGCAAAACACCAGGCTTGGAAGCGACCTGCCACTTAACAATCGCATCGGTTGCAGCATCCATCAATCGGGCCGCATTCTCTTCATTGAGAACGTTCAGGTACGTCTCTCGCCCGAGGTCATTCATCAGAATGAAGCCCTTCGCCTCGTCGCTAGCGAAAATTTCAGGCACATTGAGACCGGCCTCCCGCATGAGTGCATCGACCTTGAGAAAAGAGGCTATCGGCTCTTTGTCGGGCGGTGCATCCATCACGATATAGCTGCCGTTCTCACCTTGAATACGAAAGTAGCGGCGAAAGCTCGCATCAACGCTGGCAGGCGCAATGCTCGAAAAATCCAGACCGGAAACGGCGCGTTGGTTTTCAAGCCACCGCAGAAGTGCGCTCAAGCGCTCGTCTTGTGCTGTTTGCATGGTACTAATCCCAAGCCTGACATCAGGCATCTTTTTTCTTGACGCGGATTATTACCGAAAAGCCGACCGCTTGCTCGCGGCCTACTACTGCCGATCGAATAGCCGATTCCTGCTTTAAGCGTCAAAACCGCGTCAAAAACACCTCTGTGATCACCTTTTTGCTCGGAAGCCCGCCGATGCTACCCTATAATCCGAACACCAAACAAGTGCACTCTTTTGTCAAATGTTCCGGAAATCACAGCCGCAACTGCTACCTTTGGTCGCCGCCGTGACGGCCGCGCTGTTCGCGCAGGCCGCACAGGCTCGCATGCCGACCGAAGGGTGGCTCACCATCGCAGGCGCCGACGCCGCCGCTCCGTCCGACACTCCGATAGCCTACGCCTCGGCTGACGCTCGATCGCCCGCACAATCCGGTTCGACCGGCACGCAAGCATCGCTCGATCAATGGACAGGCCAGCTCGAGGATCCTTCCGCTTCGGCCGCAGAATCTCCCTCAATTGCATACGCCTACACAATCGAAGGTTCACCGGAAACCGAACTCACGCTGTCCGGCGACGCGGAACTGCGCCGAGCCGGCACCGTCATCAAAGGTGAAACCATCGTCTATACGCAGGAAACCGGCGAAGTGAAGGTCACGGGCGATGCCGAGGTATCGCGTCTGGGCGTCCAGCTCAACGCCCCCGAAGTCTCCTATCAGCTCGACGATCAAACGGGAGAAGCCGAGAACGTCGAATACAAGTACACCCCGCGCGGCCTGCGCGGCAAAGCGCGCTGCATGAAGTTTGCTTCAGCCGACGTGAGCGAACTCAAGGACGTGTTCATGACGAGCTGCGAAGGCGATAATCCGGCCTGGTGGGTGGAAATGAACGAACTCACGCTCGACGAGTACGAACAATCGGGTACGGGGACCGGAGCCGTGCTCAAGTTGGGCGGTGTACCGGTTTTCGGTTCTCCTTGGTTCACGTTCCCGTTGTCCGAAGAGCGAAAGTCAGGCTTTCTATCCCCCACCGTCGGCATGAGTTCCGCGCGCGGTCTTGATATTTCAATCCCGTACTACTTCAATATCGCGCCGAACTACGACTACACATTCACGCCGCAAATCATCACCAAGCGCGGCGTGATGCTCGGCAACGAATTCCGCTTCCTCACCAAGCATCTTGAGGGCGAAGTTGCCGGTCAGTACCTGCCGCATGACCGCGAGTACGGCGACCATCGCTACAGCGCACACATCAATCTGCGCGGCAGCTGGAACAACTTCGGCTACGGCGTCAACTACAACCGCGTTTCCGACGATGACTTCTTCGACGATTTCTCGACGAGTCTGCGCGACAACACGGACAACATTCTGCCGCAGGACTACTGGCTCAATTACACGTCGACATATTGGAACGCGGCAGTGCGCGTAACCAAAAACCAAACGATTGACAACGCAGACAAACCCTACGAACGCGAACCGCAGTTTTCCTGGAACGCATTCGTAGCCGATGCGGCAGGTTTCGAGCTCACCACGCACCTTGAAGCCACACGCTTCGTGCACCCGACCGAGCTCGACGGGGATCGATTCGTCTTCCATCAGCAGGCGGCCTATCCGATTCGCGGTGCGGGCTGGTTTGTCACGCCCAAGGCGCAGTTCATCAGCACCCAATACGATTTGGACGGCGATCGTGACGAACAGCGCTACGTCGACGGCTCACCAAGCTATACGCTACCCATGTTCTCGATCGACTCGGGACTCATTTTCGAGCGCGACGCCGCTTTGGGCAACCGCGACATGATCCAGACGCTCGAGCCGAGGCTCTTCTACAGCTATACGCCCTACCGCGACCAAAGCAAGATTCCGCTCTTTGATTCAAGCGTGGCGGACCTGAACTTTGCCCAGCTTTACAGCGAAAATTCCTGGGCCGGATACGACCGCATCGCCGAAACCAATCAAATCACGGCAAGCGTCTCGACGCGCTTCATTGACGCCAACACGGGGCTTGAATGGATCAAGGCCTCTATCGGTCAGCGTTACTACTTCAACGACCGCACAGTGAACAGTGAAGGCGAACGCATCTCGATGGAAAACCAGAAGAGCGATTTCCTGGCCAGCATCGGCGCGCGTCTGACGCGCACCATTTCGGCTTCGGCTTTCGGCCAGTGGTCTTGGGAGCGCTCAAGCTTCAAGAAAGCCGTGGCAGGCGTTCGCTGGCAGCCCAAGCCCATGAGCACCATCGGTCTTTATTACAGATACAACTGGCAGGAGGATCGGCTGAGCGACGACTATATCGATCAGATCGATCTGGCGGTGCAGTGGCCCTTGTCCGACAAGATTTACGCTCTGCTGCGTCAAAACTATTCCTTCCATGATCAGAAGTTCATCGAAAGTCTTGCGGGCTTCGAGTACCACGCCGGCTGTTGGACACTGCGCGCCGTTGCACAACGTTACACTCGTGATCGGGACCAAGGGGATGAAACGAACTTCTTCCTGCAGTTAGAATTGAACGGTTTGGGCGGCATCGGTTCGAGCCCGCTCTCCGAGCTGCAGCGCAGCATCCCGGGCTATCAGACCCGCAGCCCCGTGCCCACCTCCATCGGTACCTATGACTACTATCAATAAACGAATCTCTCTCACGGCAGCAGCCCTCGTGTTAGCAGCGCTGCCTGCCTTTGCTCAGCAGTCCGGTCTTCGCGAGGCGATTTCGTCCGCGCCCGCCGCTCAGCCCTCCGAAGGCATCGAACTCACCGCCAATCAGGCGGGAGCGACCAAATTTGCCGATCGTATCGCCGCCGTCGTCAACAACGACGTCATCACGGAATACGAACTTCAAAACCGCGTGCGTCAAGCCGCAGTAAATCTGCGCCAGCAGAACATCAATCTGCCGCCGATGGCGGAACTGCGCCGTCAGGTGCTCGAGCGCATGATCACCGAAAAAGCGACGGAGCAACGCGCCAAGGAACTCGGCATCCGCGTTGACGAGCAGATGGTGAATGCATCGATCGAGCAGATTGCCCGCAACAACAAACTCACCGTGCAGGAATTGCGCGATCGACTTCGTGCCGACGACGTGAGCTTTGCCACGTTCCGCGCTCAGGTACGCGACGAAATCACTGCACAGCGACTGCGTCAGCGTGAGGTCGACAGTAAGATCACGATTCCGGAAAGTGAAGTCGATGCATTCCTTGCCGAACAAACCGGCTTTACGACCAACGACACGCAGGAATACCGCGTGCGTCACATCCTTCTGCCGATTCCGCCGGGAGCTTCCGACTCGGAAGCGCGCGACGTAGAGCGCCAAGCTGAAGATCTCGCCGAACGTGCTCGCAACGGAGAAGACTTCGGTGCACTGGCCGCGGCCAACTCCAAGGCCGAAGATGCCCTTCAGGGCGGAGATCTGGGCTGGAGAGACGCCTCGCGCTTGCCCACGCTTTTCTGGAAGGCCATCGAAGACCACCGTACCGAGCGCAACTTCGTTACAACCGTTCGCTCCTCGGGCGCCGTTCACGTCGTCTTTTTGGAAAACAGCCGCGACGGCGTCAAGGCCAAGCTCGCGGGCAAGCCGATCGAACAGACCCATGTGCGTCACATCCTGATGTTTGTTTCCGACCTGACGCCGGAAGATCAGGTGCTCACGCGTCTTAACGACATCCGCCACCGCGTCTCTACGGGGCAGTCCGATTTCGCCACGCTGGCTCGTCTCAATTCGGTTGACAATTCCGCTACGCGCGGCGGCGACATCGGTTGGGTCGGCCCGGGCGATACGGTGCCTGAATTTGAGGCCGCGATGAATAAGCTGCAGCCGGGTGAAATTTCCGAACCCGTGCGTACACCCTACGGCTATCACCTTATTCAGGTGCTCGACCGTCGTTCGGCCGAGGCCAACGCCGAACGCAGCCGCATCAACGCACGCAACCAATTGCGCGAGCGCAAGCTTGCCGAGGCCGTCTACAACTGGCAGCGCGAACTGCGCGATCGTGCTTACGTAGAAATTCGCACGAACGACTATTGATGTGACGCGTCCATAGAGCGTCGCGCTGTATACGGCAAACGCCTTGAGCTCCTGACGGCTAAACTTCAGGCGCTCAATGGCGTTTTTAATTTCGGACGACTTAAGACAAGCCTATGTCAAACACCATCGCCATTACCACGGGAGAACCCGCCGGCATCGGTCCTGAAATCTGCGTCAAGGCCGTTTTCACCGGTCGCGTAAAGTCGCCCGTCACATTGATCGGCGACCAAAATCTTCTGAGCAAAACATCCGAAAAACTGGGCTTCGGCTCAATTTTTCCAAGTTGGGTGCATTTCGAGCACGTTCCGCTTGTCGCCCCGGTCACCCCCGGTGAACTCAATGCCGCCAACTCAGCCTATGTTGTCGAGACGCTGCGCCGCGCTGCGGACGGCGCCCAACAGGAACGCTTCAGCGCCGTTGTAACTGCGCCGGTGCAAAAAAGCATCATCATCGAAGCAGGCATTCCTTTTACGGGCCACACCGAATTTTTCCAACAGGCCGCAGGCGTCAGTCACGTCGTCATGATGCTCACTTCAGGAAGTTTCGCCGATTCACTGCGCGTTGCACTCGCCACAACGCATCTGCCGCTATCCAAAGTGCCTGCCGCGATCACGCCGAAATTGCTCGATGAAACGTTTGCCGTGGTCGCTCGATCCCTCAAATGCGACTTCGGCATCGAGATGCCGAAAATCGCTGTAACCGGACTTAACCCGCACGCCGGCGAATCCGGCCATATGGGAACGGAGGAAATCGATGTGATTGCCCCCGCAATCGAACGAGCAAAACACTCCGTTCACAACGCGGAGTTTTCCGGTCCGTGGCCCGCGGACACCATTTTTGTGGAACGCCTCGCGAAAAACTATGACTGTATTTTGTGCATGTACCACGACCAGGGGCTTCCGGCTCTAAAACGCGCCGGATTCGGCCACGGCATCAATGTAACGCTGGGACTGCCCTGGGTTCGCACGTCTGTAGATCACGGAACGGCGCTGGACATTGCCGGCACGGGCAACGCCGACGAAGGGAGCCTTCTTTCCGCGCTTTCGCTTGCAAGCCACATGGCCGAGCGACGCGAGCGCATTCGTGAACTGCAGCGGCTTTTAGGTTGATTTGATAGGAGCAACACACGATGGCTAGCGACGGACTTCAGGGTCACCGCGCACGCAAGCGCTTCGGACAAAACTTCCTGCACGATCGACACTGGATCGAGCGTATCGCCAAGGCAATTGATGCGGTGCCGGGCGACGATATTGTCGAAATCGGACCGGGGCAGGCGGCTTTGACGCGAGAGCTCATCGGGGCCGCAGGCAAGATGCGCGCCGTCGAAATCGACCGTGATCTGGCAGCTTGGCTCAAGGAAACCTTCCCGGAAACGCTTGAAATCATCGAAGCCGATGCATTGACACTCGATTGGACGCAAGTTGCGCAAAATGACAATCTGCGCGTCGTGGGGAACCTTCCTTACAACATCTCCTCCCCACTGCTCTTTAAGCTTCTTGAAGCTGCAGATCACGTCAAGGATCAACACTTCATGCTGCAAAAAGAGGTAGTGGATCGTATGGTGGCCGCTCACGGCAGCAAAACCTATGGTCGGCTTTCGGTGATGCTTCAATGGCGTTACCGCATGACCAAGCTTTTCGACGTACCGCCGGGCGCCTTCAATCCGCCGCCGAAAGTGATGAGCTCGGTGGTGAGAATGGTACCGAAAGCCAAAAATGAAGTTCCGGCAGTCGATTTCGAGCTTTTTGCTTCAATCGTTGCCAACGCCTTTTCTCAGCGGCGCAAAACGATTCGCAATGCACTCTCCAGCCTTTTGTCGGCCGAAGAAATCACCGCCTGCGACGTCGACCCTGGTGCGCGTGCCGAAGCTCTTCCGCTTGATAGTTTCGTTCGTCTAACTCAAAAAGCACAAGAACTCGGAAGAAAACCTGTTACGCCCGGAACTGTTTCGGACTGAAAATTATTTTTATATCAAATTATTTTGAGAAGGTTCGTCGTATTGTCTCGGTGAACCTTCTTTTTGTCGCACAAAATATCACGACGACCGAAGAAGGCAACATACTGATTGAGGAACAACAGTGAGCCAAAGTGCGTCTTTTCTTTTCGACAGTCTTATTTTTCCATCATCGCCCGCACCTTGCGGGCCACTGCCTTGCCGAGCATGGCATGTTCCTCAGCCGTCAGGTGCACATTGTCGGGCTGATCGGGCAGTCCTACGACTGCTGCACCGTCAAAAAATTCCGCGCCCGCAGCACGCACTGCTTTTTCGATCACCGGTCCCCATGCCTTGGTCTTAGGCAATGCACCGGCAAAAAAGTCACCGTACGGCGTGTGATCGCCGTCCATTTCGGGCGGAAGCACCACCAAGACGCGCGGTGCCTTATAGCGCGTGCGACTCTGCCACTGGGCCTTTGTAACGCACTCAGTGAGATTCACAAGTCCCTGCGCAATACGTTCGGGACCGCGGCGATGCCCCGCCTTGAGATCGTTGCTTCCGAGCATGATGATCACCAGATCGATGGGCATATGCGCGGACAACGCTGCCGGAAGCGTCGTCAGTCCGTTGTAAGTCGCTCCGGGAATTTCACCGCTGCCGGTACTTACCGGCTCATCCACATCGGTTGTACGTCCGCCCAGTGCATCCACTTCCACACGATATTTGCCATTCAAGGCTTTGTCCATAACATACGGCCAAGTCTCGGCAACGGGAAGACGCGAAACAACCTTGGTGGCAGGATCGTAGACCCAGCCAAAGGTATTGGAATCGCCGTATACGAAGATGGTTTGTTTTTCGTCAGCCGAAGCGCTGCTGCAAGCAAAAGCAAGAACACCGACTGCGGCACAAGAAAAAACAGCGGACTTAAAAACAGAAGATTCAGCCATGACGCTTCCCGAAAACGCAGCAAAAACAACGGGAAATTCTAGGCTTGGAAGGACTTGAAGCAGCGCCGAGCGTCGGCTTTATTTATGTTTTGGCCTGCGCAGATGCGAAAAAACCACCGCAAGGGTGGTCAATCGAGAACTGGTGGCCAGGGACGGAATCGAACCGCCGACACGCGGATTTTCAATCCGCTGCTCTACCAACTGAGCTACCT
>USBS01000016.1 GCA_900552915.1 uncultured Sutterella sp.
CGAGCTGCTCACGATCGTTCCGATCATCAAGCGCGAAGGCGCCAAATTCATTTCGATTACGGGCAACCCCGAAAGCGCGCTCGCCAAAAACGCCGACGTCAATCTCGACGTACATGTGCCTTTCGAAGCCTGTCCGCTCAATCTTGCCCCGACCTCATCGACCACTGCTGCGTTGGCCATGGGAGACGCACTGGCCGTTGCCTGCATGCACGCAAAAGGCTTTACGAAGGAAGACTTCGCTCGCTCTCACCCGGGCGGCGCTTTAGGCCGCAGACTTTTGACGCACGTCAAAGACGTTATGCGCACCGGTGAAGCTGTTCCCGTAGTGCTGTCGGGAACAACCGTGCTTGACGCCACACGCGAAATCACCAAGAAGCACATCGGCATGACAGCCGTCGTTGACGCCGACCGCAAGGTCCTCGGCATCTTTACCGAAGGCGATCTGCGCCGTCTCATCGAACAAAAAGGGGACATTCGCGGCATCAAGATTGACGACGTGATGACGAAAACCCCTGCAACAATCACGGCCGATGAAATGGCCGCATCGGCCGCAAAGCTGATCGACAAGCGCATGATCAACCAGCTTCTTGTCATTGATTCCGAACGACGTCTGGTGGGCGCACTGCACATCCACGATCTCATGTCGAGCAAGGTAATCTGATGACCGATCTCTTTACACGCGCCAATGCCGTTCGTCTCGTAGTGCTTGATGTCGACGGTGTTCTCACCGACGGGTCGATTTGGACCGGTGAAAACGGCGAACTCGTCAAGCGGTTCCACACCCGCGACGGCCTAGGCATCAAAATGCTTCAGGCCGCAGGCATTCCTGTCGCCATTCTGACGGGGCGTATTTCGGCCCAGACTGCTGCGCGCGCCAAAGAACTCGGCATCGTTTGCGTAAAACAAGGCAAGCGCTTCAAAACAAATGCTTGGGAGGAAATCCTCGCCGAACACGGCGTCACGGCCGAAGAAGCCGCCTACATGGGTGACGACGTTCCCGACATCCCCATTCTGCAGCGCGCCGGTTTTGCAACCGTTCCCGCAGATGCCTCGGAAGAAGTCATGCCGCTTGCTCATTGGGTCAGCCCTAAGCAAGGCGGCAACGGCGCCGTTCGAAGTCTTGCCGAGTTCATTCTGCGCTCTCAGAGCAAATGGGACGATCTCATCAACAAGAACTACGTTGAAGGAGACCTTTCGTGAAGGTCTATCTGCGCGACCGCATCACTGCCGGCCTTGGAATCGGCGTTCTGGCCGTTGTAGCGGCCATGAGCTACTACTACTCGATTCATGCCGAGACGGAAGCTCTGCGCGCGGAGATTTCCCGCGAATCGCCCGACTTCACCAGCACGAACATTGCGCTCACTCAATTCAAGCCCGACGGCACCGCCGAGCGGCGCATCTTTGCCGCCTACGCCGAGCACTATGAAGACGGCCGCATGATGAGCATCAAGCCCCGTCTGGTCACGCTTTCGGTCGATGAACCGCAAGTCAAGGCAAGAGCCGATACCGGAATTAGCACGGATGCGGGCGAAACCGTAAATTTCGCAGGCAATGTCGTCGTGAGCCGCGCCGGCGACCGTAATAACGCTCCCATGCGTTTTGAAACGCAGGAGCTCACCGTTTTTCCCGACACGCAAGTGTTTGAGACCGGCGCCCCCGTTACACTCGTAAACGGTGCTGACGTCACCACCGGCATCGGTTTGACATTCGACAACGTCGAGCGCACCGTGAATATTCACAGCAACGTAAAATCAAGCTTTGCTCCGCGCTAAGAAAAGGATGAATTCGAGATGCGTCTGAAACTGACTTCGTTGCCGCTCGTCTGCGGCCTGGCACTGACGGCCGTCTGGGGTGTTGCACATGCGGAAACCGCAGACCGCAGCAAGCCCATCGAAATCAACGCCGACAATTTCCAAGGCGATGAAGTAAAACAGCTCGCGATCTATACCGGCCGCGTCGAAGTGCATCAGGGAACGCTCGAGATTCTGGGCGACAAACTCACGGTTTCGATCTCGCCCGAGGGCTACCGCACGATCACTGTCACGGGCAACCCCGTGCGCATGAAGGAAAAGCGCGACGCCAAAACGCCCGGAGTTGAGGAATGGGTGCACGCAAGCGGCCTCACTGCTATTTACGAAGAACATAAAGACACCATTACGCTTTCGGAACTTGCCAAACTTGCGCGCAGCGAAAACGGTTTGGTAAAGGATTCGAGCGAAGGCGAAACAATCGTGTACAACCTGCGCACGGCTCGTTCGCGCGTAGAAGGCGCCGTAGTGGATGGCAAACGCAACCGCGTCAGCACGGTGCTGTCGCCGCGCCAAAAAAGCAACAAAACGGCTCCTGCCGCCAGTTCCGGCGCAGCAGCTCCGATGCAGGGCTCCACCCGTCTGGGCCAGTAACCAACAACAACACCTAAGAGAGAGCGGTTGTGTCCGACAAGCAGATTGACACGCTTACAGCCAAGAACCTAATGAAGCGCTACGGCGCACGCAAAGTCGTTCGCGATGTTTCGGTGAGCGTCAAAAGCGGAGAGGTCGTCGGCCTGCTCGGGCCCAACGGTGCCGGCAAAACAACGACCTTCTACATGATCGTAGGACTTGTGCCTCCCAACGGAGGCGATATCCTGCTCAACGACAAGCCCATTACGCACCTGCCGATTTTCAAACGCGCTCGTCTGGGCGTTTCCTACCTGCCGCAGGAAGCCAGCGTATTCCGCAAACTCACCGTAGAAGACAACATCCGCGCCATCCTTGAGCTTCAGTACGATAAAACGGGGGGACGGCTTTCGCGTACCGAAATTGAGAAGCGCCTCAACAACCTTCTTGACGAGCTGCAGATTCAGCATATCCGCACCAACACTGCACTGTCGCTGTCGGGCGGCGAGCGCCGCCGCACCGAAATCGCCCGTGCGCTTGCTGCCGACCCCCGCTTTATCCTTCTTGATGAACCGTTTGCGGGCGTCGATCCGATCGCCGTAATCGAAATTCAGCGTATCGTGCGCTTTTTGAAGGATCGCGGCATCGGCGTTCTGATTACCGATCACAACGTGCGCGAAACGTTGGGCATCTGCGACCATGCCTACATCATCAATGAAGGCGAAGTACTTGCCAAGGGCTCTGCCGAAGAGATCATCTCCAATGAATCCGTGAGAAAGATCTACCTCGGCGAAAACTTCCGTATGTAAACTCTGCGCACCGCTATGACCGCGCCGAGAGCTTCCCTTTCTCAGTCGCTAGCGCAAAAGACTGCGCTCTCGCAACAGTTGCGCCAGTCGGTCGAATTGTTGCAGCTTTCCGGCCCCGAACTGCAAAAGGAAATCGAGACACAGCTTTCGACCAACCCTCTCTTAAAGCTCGAGGACGATTCCGACACCTCATTTGACGAAGACTCTCAGCAGGCCCCCGAAAGCGGCAGAACCCATTCGCCTGCGGCTTTGCATTCTGCAGACGCCGGTGTCGCACAAGATTTTCGCGAACCCAACTACCTCACCTGGCGCGGAACTGTCGCAGAGATCGAAGATTACGATCCCTACAGCTCGATTCGTTCCGAAGAATCGTTGAGTGACCACCTTCTGCGACAGCTCGGCTGTCTGCACCTGTCTCCACAAGAGCGTCTGCGCTGTGCCTGGATTATCGGAAATCTTGACGAACAGGGGTTTTTACCCGATTCGCTTGAAGAAATCGCTGAGGACTGCGCCGCCTCGACCGGAGACGACGGCGACGCTCTTGCGTGGCGTACAGCCCTAAGGCTTGTGCAAAGCTTCGACCCGGTCGGTGTCGCCGCCGCAGGCCCAACTCAGGCGCTCATACTTCAGATTGATCGAAGCAGCGCTTCAAAGCCGATCCGCACGGTTGCTCGAACGCTGCTCACGCAATGCCCTTCGTTTCTCGCCAAGCGAGACTACAAAACGGCCGCCAAGACTCTCGGTACGGATACCACAACAGTACGTGAGGCTCATTCACTGATTTTGTCCCTCAATCCCCATCCGGCATCGGCCTTCGGCGACACGCAAAGATCCGGCTGTGTGATAGCCGAAGTCATCCTTGTCAAAAGCGCAAACGGTTGGAAGGCACTGCTCAATCCCGCCGTTGTCGCCAAACTGCACTTCGATGAGCGCACATACAAACTGCTCACTGATGCCAAGCTTGAAGGACGAGATTTAACCGATTGGCGCACACGAGCCCGCGAAGCCAAAAACTTCGTGCGCGCTTTGGAGATGCGCTACTCCACCATTACGGCCGTTGCACAGACGATCGCCGACCTGCAGGAGGCATTTTTCTCCCAGGGCCCTCGTTCACTAAGACCCCTGGGACTCAAGGACATTGCGCAACGGCTCAATCTTTCCGAATCAACCGTCAGCCGCGCCGTGTCAGGCAAATACCTGCAAAGCCCCGCGGGTACTTTTGAGCTCAAGCATTTCTTCACGACTGCTTTAACCGGAGAAGACGGCGAGGCAGCCAGCGCTGCGGCAGCTCGTCGACTGATCGTCGAAGCGATTGCCCAAGAAAATCCCGCCAAACCGCTTTCGGACGCAGCCATTGCCGAAATTCTGGCCGAACAGGGAATTCACCTCGCACGCCGCACCGTCGCCAAATACCGTGAACTTGAGCAGATTCCGCCCAAAAGTCTGAGAAAACGCTTGCCCTGATCCCGAGAGCGAAAGAAAGCACCTTTTTGCCAAGGCGGTACAATGCGCAAGGTTTCAACTCGAACCCGCAGGACTTTCGGATGGTCCGAGGGGCCCTTTGCAAATGAATCCTGTTGCTTCGCTACTGACGGTTGACGGTATTGCTCTCGACGTGGAGGCGCCGAGTCGCAAACGCGCCTTTGAAGAACTTTCGCTTTTGTTTGAAAAGGTCTCAGGCGTTGCCCACAGAGAGGCATTTGAAGCACTCAATGCCCGTGAGCGGCTCGGCTGCACGGCTCTGGGCGGCGGCGTAGCTATTCCGCACGGACGTATCCAAGGCCTCGACAAAATCGTTGTGGCCGTGCTTCGCACCAAAGCTTCCGTTGTATTCGACACTCCCGACAGCCGCCGCGCACGGCTTTTCTTTGGGATCTTGATTCCCGCCGACGATGAAGAACACTATTTGCCTGTTCTTGCAACGATCGCCGGGCTGCTCAAGGACCTAAGCACTAAAGAGAGGCTGCTGGCCGCAACCGAACCGCTTGATATCTGCCGGATCGTCGGCGGTTATGTTCCGCAGGAAGAGAGCGATGAAACGGACGCAGAAAAAACCGGCGAAGACTCAGCCTCCTCTAGTCCCGCCTAAACGGCAGAAACCGAACAAAATCTTCCCCTCCGCTGAAACGCAGCCTCCGCTTCGTGAGAAAATCCTCTCTCGGATTCGGTTCTTTTTTCGCGAGCGTGCGTTATGTCCGACAGCAACAAACTTTCTGCTCAGCTGATCATCGTCACGGGGCTTTCCGGTTCCGGCAAATCGATTGCCATCCGCCAGCTTGAAGACAGCGGGTACTATTGTCTGGACAATTTACCGGCAGATTTTCTTCAAAGCGTCGTGCGGCACCTTGCGCAGCACGGTCTCAAAAAATTGGCCGTTTCGATCGACGCCCGCAGCCAGCTCAATCTTGAGACAGCCAAGGAAGCAATGCAAGCGCTCGAGCAAGACGGCTGCGACGTACGCGTTCTCTTTCTTACCGCTTCCACGCCCGAACTCGTCCGCCGCTTTTCCGAAACTCGCCGTCGTCACCCTCTGACAGGACCACAGGAAGACGGTTTAAACGATCGCACGCTCAACGATGCCATCAGTCTGGAGCGAGAGCTCCTGGCGCCGGCAACCCAAATCGCCCACGTCATCGATACGACGGGGCTTTTGCCCAATACGCTGCGCGATTGGGTGCGCACTTTCGCCAAGGCAGAGCAGTCGATGATGACGCTTGCCTTTGAAAGCTTTGCATTCAAAAACGGCATCCCGGTTGCCGCCGATTTGGTCTTTGACGTACGCAATCTTCCGAACCCGTATTACGAGCCGACGCTGCGGCCTTTGACGGGGCTTGACGCGCCGGTAGCCGAATATCTGAATCGCTTCGGCGATGTGCGCGACATGATTTCCGACATCGAGCGCTTTCTCACCAAATGGTTGCCGTCGTACGAGGCACAAAACCGTCATTACCTGACGATAGCCGTCGGCTGCACGGGGGGCCAGCACCGCAGCGTCTATGTAGCCAACACGCTCGGCACTCTGTTCAAGTCCAAAGTCATGACCGTAGTGCGTCACCGTAATCTGTCGACCAAAATGCCAGAGGCGCTTGCGCGCTATGAAGCACAACTTGCTGAAACTCAAAAAAGCTGAGGCTCAAAAAGCAACGTCGACAAAAGTTTTCTGACCGGCGCAGGCAAAGGCGCCTCGGCTATGTCTACAGCCGGCACGGTAAAGGCGTCCGGAGGCATTTGCTCGGGCTTGGCAGCATGCACGACAAGCGTCAGCGCCACGTGACTCATTACGTGCTCAATGCGGGCAAGCTCACGCTCGGATGACTCCGGCACTTCGGGCAGCGTCCAGAGTCCTTTCCAGTGACCCATGCCCTTTTGAAGCAACGTGCGTTTGACGAGCCACACTCGCCGATCGGCTCCTTTCCCCTCAACAGCGAGCAGCGCATGCACGAGTGCCGTCCTTTTCGGTTTCTTAGGCAGCTTCCGGGGATAGTCCTCCGGGTTTCCCGCCGCATACGCGCGGCAGTATTCCGTCACGGGGCACTCCGGGCATTTGGGCGCATGCTTGGTGCAGAGCATGGCACCAAGGTCCATCATCGCCTGATTGTAGACGCCGGGCTCAATCCGGCTTACAAGCCGGTCGGCCTCCTGCTGCAGATACTTTCCCGTTTTAGCCTGATCAACGGGCTCATTCAACGCAAGAATACGCGCAAGAACGCGTTTAACGTTGCCGTCACACACAGCTGCGGGCTCGCTGCTGCAAAAACTCGCCAGTGCTGCCGCAGTGCTTGTTCCGACGCCCGGCAGCATTTCCCATTCTTCTCGGGAGATCGGGAAACCTCCCGCCTGCACGACAAGCTTAGCCGCACGATGCAGATTGCGGGCGCGGCTGTAGTATCCCAGCCCCGCCCAGAGTCGCATGACATCTTCTTCATCGGCACAGGCAAGATCTTCCACAGTCGGAAAAGCTTCCAGAAACCGTGCAAAGTAGTCCTTAACGACTGACACCTGCGTCTGCTGCAGCATGATTTCGCTCAACCAACGCCGATACGGATCGTCGGTAAACCAAGGAAGATTCTTTCGGCCTTTGAGTTTCTGCCACTCGCAGAGCAATTCGGCAAAGCGCGCGGCTTCGAACGGTTGAGATTTCTTCATTTCTGGCAATGCGGGCAATAGTAAGTGGAACGTTGCCCGATCACGATGCGCCGAATCGGACGGCCACAAGCCGGACAAGCTTCGCCTTCACGGTCGTAGACACTCGTCTGCAGCGCAAACCAACCCGAAGCACCGTCTGTTCCGTGGAAATCTCTAAGCGTACTGCCGCCCGCATCGATCGCGCATCCGAGCACGTTTCGCACGGCATTCAAAAGGCGGCCCGACTGTACTTTCGTGAGCCGATCGGCAGGCTTCGTCGGTCGAATTCGAGCGACAAACAAAGCTTCGCTCGCATAGATATTGCCGCAACCGACCACAGCGGAGCCCGACATCAGAACTTCCTTGATTGACCGATGCGTCTTTTTGAGACTTGCCGCAAAGGAGGATTCCGTGAGCATCGGGTCAAACGGCTCAGGCCCGAGAAGGCTCAAAGGCGGCACCGAACACGGATCGACCGACATTACCGTCATGGATCCGAAACGCCTCGGATCTCGGTAACGAGCAAGCACCTCTCCGAAAACCAGATCGACATGTTCGTGCTTTTGCGCCGAAGGCCAAGGCTCGTCATAGACGCGCCAGGAGCCGCTCATACCCATGTGCGTTGCAAGCCATGTCTTGCTTCCGTCATCGTCCTCGAACTCCCAGATAAGCACCTTGGCCCGACGCGTCAGACTTACGAGCCGCATGTCCTCGATCTCGCCTACGCGATCAAGCGGTCCGCGAAGCGAAACCGTGCGTGCAATGACTTCGGTAAGGCGCCTACCAACCAAGTGCGGCGCAAGACCTCGCCGGGTTACTTCAACTTCGGGCAGTTCGGGCATGGTTTTCTTCGTTGTAGGATTTTTTTGTGCGTCTATTGTACGCATGCACTAGTTCTGCTCCACCTTTTGTCGGAAGCAATTTCTCGACATGCATGAGACAATGCTCGAACATTCCTATCGATTTCTCTTCTTTCTCCGCCCATGTCCGAAATCAAACCGGCTTCGCCGAGCAATCCCTACAAAGCGCTTTTCGAATCCTGCGTGGCAGGCGGCATCGCCCGCTCCCGGCAGGGGTTCATGCAGACGCTGCTTTTGACCTTTCTTGCCGGCGCCTACATTGCGCTCGGAGGATTTCTTGCCGTGCGCTGCGGTCTCGGACTGTCGTGGGCGCAGTGGGGATCCATGGGTAAGTTCGTGTTTGCCGCCGTGTTCCCGCTCGGTCTGATTCTCACTGTGATCTGCGGCGCCGATCTCTTCACGGGCAACGCGATGACGCTCACCGGCGCCCGCTGCAACGGAAGCGTTCGCTGGCTCGACGTGCTGCGCAGCTGGAGTTTTGCATGGATCGGCAATTTCATCGGCGCGCTTTTCGTTGCCTATTTCCTCGTCTGGTCAACCGGCATTATTTTCGAGAAAGCGCCGGCGGCCGCCGGTCTTTCCGTCATGCCATGGGCCGATGCGCTTGTTAAGCTTGCAAACGGCAAAACGGCTCTGCCGTTTGCAGACGCGTTCTGGCGCGGCGTGGGCTGCAATTGGCTCGTATGCTTGGCCGTCTATCTGGGTTACGCCGCCAAGGAAACCGCAGGCAAAATGTTCGCGCTTTGGTTTCCGACGATGGCCTTCGTCGCAATGGGCATGGAGCACTGCATCGCCAACATGTTCTTTATTCCGGCAGCCATTTTTACGGGAACCGACCCCCGCTACCTTGAGCTCGTTAACGCCGGAGCGGCAACGGCGCTTACCGCCGACTGGAACAAATTCTTTATCGATAATCTGATTCCCGTAACGCTCGGCAACATCGTCGGCGGTGCCGTGCTTGTAGCCGTTATCTACTTCCTTATTCACGGTAAGGTACGGAATTCTTAAGATTTTTTAACGCATCCCGACGCAATTTCGCGTATGATTGCGCCTACCTGAATACCGTCGCTGAGTTAACAAGACAACTTGCGGAGCGACGATAAACCCAAACCGCTAAAGCGTCTGTCGCAATATTTTCTGCCGGACATCGGCTTGAATTCCGTATTTGCGTTGGACGCTCATCCATAGACAAGCAAATACACAAAAAGGATTCAAGAGATGTCCGATTCTTATCTTTTCACCTCCGAGTCGGTGAGCGAAGGCCATCCGGACAAAGTCGCCGACCAAATTTCCGACGCCGTTCTCGACGCATGTCTTGCGCAGGACTCAATGAGCCGTGTGGCTGCAGAAACGCTCTGCAACACCGGCCTCGTGGTGCTCGCCGGTGAAATCACCACCAACGCGTCTGTCGACTACATCGGCCTGACGCGCGATGTTCTCAAGCGCATCGGCTACGACAACACCGAATACGGCATCGACCACAAGGGGTGTTCGGTGCTGGTGGGCTATGACAAGCAGTCTCACGACATCGCTCAGGGCGTTGACGCCAAAAACGCCGACCCGCTTACGATCGGCGCCGGAGACCAGGGCTTGATGTTCGGCTACGCCTGCGACGAAACCCCGACGCTGATGCCCGCCGCCATCTACTACGCACACCGTCTGATGATGCGCCAAAGCGAACTTCGCCACAACGGCACGATGCCGTATCTGCGTCCCGATGCCAAGAGCCAGGTGACGCTGCGCTATGAAAACGACCGTCCGGTGGCTGCCGACACGATCGTGCTTTCCACGCAGCACTCGCCCGAATGGAGCGACGGCCTCACCATGAAGCCCGAATTCATCGAAGCCGTCATTGAAAACATCATCCGTCCGGTGATGCCTGCCGAATGGCTCAAGAGCACCAAATTCCTGGTCAACCCCACCGGCCGCTTCGTTGTAGGCGGTCCGCAGGGCGACTGCGGTCTAACCGGTCGTAAGATCATCGTCGACACGTACGGCGGCAGCTGCCCTCACGGCGGCGGCGCTTTCTCCGGCAAGGATCCCACCAAGGTCGACCGCTCAGCCGCATATGCCTGCCGTTATGTGGCCAAGAACATCGTCGCGGCAGGTCTCGCCAGTCGCTGCCAGGGTCAAGTTGCCTATGCCATCGGCGTGGCCGAACCGATGAACGTCACCGTACGCACGATGGGTACCGGCAAGGTTTCCGACGAAGCACTCTCCGCAGCCGTACGCAAGGTCTTCGACCTGCGTCCGGGCGGCATTCTGCAGATGCTCGACCTTCGTCGTCCGATCTATTCCAAGACTGCTGCTTACGGTCATTTCGGTCGTGAAGAACCGGAATTCACTTGGGAAAAGACCGACAAGGCAGAAACGCTCAAGGGCTTGTTCTCTTAACCTAATCTGCCCGCCTCAGGCGTCATCGACGCCTGAGGAAACGTTCGGCTCGGCCGCAAAGGTCGGGCCGATTTTTTTGCAGACAAGCAAGCGCTTTACCGAAAACACAATTTAACGAGCCGGCGGCGGTAAACTTCGCATTTGTCTTTTTCCGGGTCGCCGCCTCGACGATCCTTAACCTATCCATAGGATGGCAATATCTCATGCGAGTTTTAACCGGCATCAACACCACGGGCACACTTCACCTCGGCAACTACTGCGGTGCAATCCGCCCCTGCGTGCAAGCTTCCCGTCGAGACGACGTGGAAAGCTTCTTCTTTATGGCCGACTTGCATGCGCTCATCAAATGCCAGGATCCCGACCGCATTGAAAAGAGCCGCATGCAGATTGCGGCAAGTTGGCTGGCCTGCGGCCTGGATCCCGATCGAGTCACTTTCTACCGCCAGAGCGATATTCCGGAAATCCCGATGCTCAACTGGATGCTCAACTGCGTCTGCTCCAAGGGCTTGATGAACCGCGCCCATGCCTACAAGGCCTACCTGGAGGCCAATGAGAGCGCAGGCGAAGACCCCGATGCAGGCGTCTCGATGGGGCTCTTTTGCTACCCGGTGCTGATGGCTGCCGACATTCTGATGTTCCACGCAGACCGCGTGCCGGTTGGCCGCGACCAGATTCAACATCTGGAAATGGCACGCGACATGGCCACGCGCTTTAACAACACCTATGGCAACGGCAAGGAATTTTTCGTTCTGCCGTTCGAGCAGGTCGATGAAAACGTCGAACTTTTGCCCGGACTCGACGGCCGCAAGATGAGCAAAAGCTACAACAACGTCATTCCGCTTTTCGACGGCGGCGAAAAGGCACTACGCGAAGCGATCGGCCGCGTTGTTACCGACAGCAAAATGCCGGGTGAACCGAAAGATCCCGACAGCACGTCGCTTACACGCATTTATGAAGCCTTTGCTACTCGCGAAGAGTACGAAGCGTTCCGCCAGGAACTGCGTGATGGACTCGGTTGGGGCGAAGCCAAGAAAAAGCTTATTGACAAAATCAACAGCGAAATCGGCCCCATGCGCGAAAAGTACGAGTACTACGTTTCGCATCCGGCCGAACTCGAAGCCATTTTGCAAGCGGGCGCCGCAAAAGCGCGCAAAATCGCTGCTCCCTTCCTTGAAGAGCTCAAGCACGCCGTCGGTCTGCGTACATTCCGCACGGTAAGCGCCGATTCTTCAAAAACCCAGGAAAAAGCGCAGGTTAAGCCGCTCGGCGTCATCAAGCAGTACCGCGAGTCCGACGGACTCTTTTACTTCAAGCTCACCGAAGGCGCCGAAACACTTCTGACCTCAAAGGGCTATGAAAACGGCCGAGATGCCGGCTTGGCCGTGGGCCAACTCAAGGCTCAAGGACTCGCCGACACCGCCTCGGTCACACTCTCCGACGGCGTCACCGTCGAAAGGGTCAACGCCGTACTGTTGGCTATGCGGACGGCTGATGAGGAAAAGAAGAAGGCAAAAGCCGCTCGCGCTTAAAAGTAAGGAACAAAAAAAGGGCCTGCTCTCTTGCCAGTTCGGCAAGTCCCAGCAGGACCACGACCCAGGGAAAAGAAATCTTTCCCGCTGTCGGTAGGGCGCCCCTTCAAGGGCGCCTTTTTTTGTCAGCCTCAGTCGGCAACTGCAACCATCACGGAAGAGGCCTTAATCACGGCGTAGGCTTCGCCGCCGACCTTCAAACCCAGGCTCTTGGCGGAAGCCGTGGTGATCGAGGAAACGATCTGTTCCTTGGCTTCGGTTTCGATCGTCACTTCAGTGGTGACGGGGCCTTCCTTAATGGCGATGATCGTGCCCTTGAGGCAATTGCGAGCGGAAATCTTCATGATGAAACTCCAAAAGAAAAAATCGACATGGCGCTATACACCATTTACGCTGAAAATATCAGAATTTCATCTTTGCACATGCGTTATACCTTAAATGAATAACGATTGCAACTGCCGTCTAAAGAAATCAATGGTTGTGCTACGCAGCCCATAAGCAACAAGACCGCCTTTCGGCGGTCTTGTTCACAGTCGTGACAACGATCGATGTCTTTATTCGCGCTTGACGATTGGTGCCGCGTCCTTGAGTTTCAGAACGCAGTGGTAGACCACCAACAAGGCCAACACGATCAGCGCAGCAGCAACGACAAACTGCAGGCCGTGAATCAGCCACACGAACGATCCGTCCATCCAAGCGCGCACAATGCGGATAACGGCCTGAATCAAAGCAGTCATCGTAACGGCAAACATGATCGTCATCGGAGCGTACAACATCCAACCCTTGCGGCCGGTGGACTTTAGGAACACGGCAAGACCGGTGAGAACCAAAGCCGAAAGCAGCTGATTGGCCGAACCGAACAGCGGCCAGACACTCATGTAGCCTGCCATGCAGAGCGCATAACCGGCAATCAGCGTAAGGCAAGTTGCGAAAACCGTGTTTGTGAAAAGCTTCTGCACAGCCGTTTTTTCCTTGCCCGGTTCAGGCATGAAAAGCTCCTGCAGAGACATACGACCGATACGAGCTACAGCATCAACGGAGGTCAAAGCCAGAGCCGAAACGCACATCGTGAGAATGCAGGCTGCAATCTGATGCGGCACGCCGAAGATTTCAGTCAGAAATGCCGCAACGGAACCCGAGAAGGTTTGGAAAGGCGTTCCTGCGGGCAGCACGCCGTTGGTCGCGGCCGCACAAACCACAATGAGCGAAACGACGCCGAGGACCACTTCCACACACATTGAGCCGTAGCCGACAAGACGCATATCGTTTTCGCTGGAAATCATTTTGGAGCTTGTCCCGGAGCTCACAAGCGAATGAAAACCCGAAACCGCACCGCAGGCAATCGTCACAAACAGAATCGGGAAGAGGTCCAGTCCCTTAACCGTAAAGCCCGCGAAGGCCGGCATATTGATCGACGGATTCTGGATGCAGACGCCGATCACGGCAGCAAGGATCATGCCGATCAGCAGGAACATCGACAGGTAGTCGCGCGGTTGCTTTAAAGCCCACATCGGCATAACGGAAGCCGCAAACAGATAAGCAAACACCACGTAGCGCCAAGTCTCCGCATCGGCATAGACCGGGAAACAAATGCCCGCCGCGACCATCGCCACCATCAGCACGATGCCCACGACAAGTTGCACGCCCGCCGTAGGCTTGACGTACTTGAGGTAAAAACCGAAGCCCACGGCCACAAACATGTACAGTAGCGAAATGGAAGCCGCCGCCGCGTTGGGCATGATCGTCGCGCCGTCTTTGGCAAAACCGTTGAAGGTGTTGGCGACCATATCGCAGAAGGCCGCAATCACCAATAGCGTAAAGAGCCAGCAAAAGAGCAAGAAGAGTTGACGCCCCGTGCGGCCGACATACGATTCGATGATCATGCCGACGGACTTGCCGCCGTTCTTGACGGATGCGTACAAAGCCGCAAAATCCTGAACGGCGCCGAAGAAAATGCCACCCACAATCATCCACAGCAACGCCGGAGCCCAACCGAACATGGCGGCGATGATCGGCCCCGTTACGGGGCCCGCCCCCGTAATCGACGTAAATTGGTGTGCAAATACCGTCCAGCGCGAAGCCGGTGAAAAATCCTTACCGTCGTTCTTCTCTACGGCGGGCGTGGGGCGCGCAGGATCGATTCCCCATGTTTTTTCAAGCCATCGTGCATAACCGAAATAGCCTACAGCCAACGCAACGATGGCGATCATCATGATTCCGAGTCCGGACATGATCTTCACTCCCTAAAGTTTGATTTCTCATGCTGCCGAATCTCTCTAGCGCAGATTTAGGCATGCAGGTATTTATCTTACGCCTGCGGCGGAAGTAGACTGTTGCGCAATTGCATTTTTTGAAATGAGGCATCCCATGGCATTCCGCTCTCCCTCCTTTGAATCCGTCGAAGCAGTTCGCATCGGCAATGTCACTCTCGGACGCTCGCCCGTGAAAATCATTTCCAGCGTCTGCGCAGCCAATGCCGAGGAAATGCTTGAGCAAGCCAAGGCCATCGAAGAAGCCGGCGCCGACATTATTGAGTGGCGAGCGGACTATTTCGACGACAACTCCGGCTGGGAAGACGCAGCTCGCACGATGAAGGCTGCCGTATCCAAACCCGTGATCTACACCTTCCGCAGCCAAAGCGAAGGTGGCGCACGACAAACTCCGATGTCGGACGCCTCCTGGCGCAAGAGAGTCCTTGCGGCCATTGAAACAAAACTCTTTGACGCCGTCGACATTGAGTTCGAGCGCGGCCGAGCCGATTTTCTCGTTGAAGCCGCACGCAAAACCGGCGTTGCATCGATCGTCAGCTGGCACAGCTTCACGCCGGGAGAATACGACGAAGAACTCGGCTACTTCGGCCGGATCAACAACATGCGCTATACGGGGGCCGACATTCTCAAAATCGTTGCGATGCCCGCCGGCGGCATCGATATCGCCCGCTTTGTCGAGGAGGTAGCCGTCGCCCGCGTCGAACTAGGCATTCGACAACCGTTGATTGCCATGTGTATGGGAAAAACCGGTGCTCTCACGCGCGTAGGCGCCTCCGCCTTCGGATCCTGTGCCACATTTGCCAGCACCACTAAGAGTTCTGCTCCCGGCCAGCTGGACGTGGCGACCACTCGCAAGCTGATCGAACTCTTTTCGGAAGCGTAAGCTTTCGTTCGCTGTTTGATCTGTGCGAAAAGCTCGGCATTACGCAGCATCGATTTCGGCTCCGTTTTTATAATTTACGGATTGCCTCCGTTCGGCTTCCGAAAAGCCGACGCTGGGCCGACATGCAAAATCACAAGACAAAAGAGAGAGAACATGAAGACCTACGACTTCGCCTACGGCCGCGGCCGCAAGCAGTTTTCCATCGACGAAAGCCTGGTCGTCAAGGAAGTCCGCACCGAAGAGTTCACCCCTATGGCCGATGTCAAGCAGGGTGTGCTCGACGCAATCTACAACCCGATCGGTTGCGAGCCGATTGACAAAATCATCAAGCCCGGCGACACCGTAGCCTTCATCTGCAACGACCCGACGCGCGTAGCCAACAGCTACGATTTCATGCCGGTGCTCGTCAATGAGTTCAACAAGCTCGGCGTCAAGGACGAAGACATGCACATCGTGTTTTCGCTCGGCACCCACCGCGACATGACTCATGAAGAAATGGTCGAGGCCGTCGGTGAAGAAGTCTCCTCGCGCCTGAAGATGTACAACAGCACGGCCACCAAAGACGAAGACTTCGAATTTTTCGGCACGACCAGCCGCGGCACTCCGGTCTGGATCAACAAACACCTCTGCCACGTCGATCACGTGATTCTGACGGGCACGATTGTTCACCATTACTTCTCGGGCTACGGCGGCGGCCGCAAAGCCATTTTGCCGGGCTGCGCCGCCATGGAAACCGTGCGTGTAAACCACAGCTTCATGCTCGATAAAAACGCCGGTCTCGGCCGCACCATCGGCAACCCCTGCTACGAAGATCAGATGGAAGGCGTGGCCCTTTTTGCCAAGGGACGTTCACTCTTCCTATTCAATGCCATTCTGAACGCCAAGCACGAGTTCCTGCGTATGTTCGCAGGCGACTACATTGCCGCACACAAGGAGGCCTGCAAGTTTGTCGACGAGGTCTACGGCTGCGTGATTCCAAAACTTGCCGATCTGGTTATCGCTTCCTGCGGCGGCTATCCCAAGGACATCAATGTCTATCAAATGCAAAAAACGATGGACAACGCCATGTGCGCTGTGCGCGAGGGCGGTGTGGTGATTCTGCTTGCCGACTGCGAAGAAGGTTCGGGCTCCAAAGTGCTCGAAGAAACCTTCCGCCGCTTGAAGACCCCCGAAGCCATCAAGGCCGAACTCGAAGCCAACTTCCGCATCGGTGCCAACAAGGCTTTTGCCATTACGCGGCCGATTTCTCACGCCCGCTACATTCTGGTCACGCGTCTGGATCGGCAGCTCGCCAAGGACATGCTCTTTACCGGTGCCGTCGACACCGTTGAGGAAGCTCTTGAGATTGCCAAGCCGTATGTCGGCGACAAACCTTCGATCATTCTCATGCCCGAAGGCAGTCTTACGGTGCCGCGCGTCGAATAACGCGGTTTCCCAGGTTCTTGCCTGATCGTAGGCTCTTGGCCCGTGCAGGATTTTTCTTCAATCCGCACGGGCTAATCTTTCGAAATCAGAAATCATTCGAGCGCCACCATGACCGAAAAAAGCACGCCCTGCATCCGTTTCGATACCGACAGACCCAAGCGCATCGGCCTGCCTGAGGCTGTGTTCTGCGAAGGCAAACCGCGCCGCGCACTGCATTCGCTTCTTGCGCGATTCGCGGCAGATCCGGCATCTCCGATTCTTTTCACGCGTCTTTCCTCCGATGTTTTCCATTCCTTCGAGGAAGAAATCACCCGCATCTACGACTACGATCCTCTGAGCCGAACAGCCTGGAACGCAAAAATGCCGCAGCGAGCCGAAGGGCGTGTCGCCGTGGTTTCTGCCGGAACAGCCGACGGTTCGGTAGCTCGCGAAGTTTCCCGGACGCTCACCTACCTCGGATGGACGTGCGAGCGCTTCGAAGACTGCGGCGTAGCCGGCTTATGGCGCATTCAAAGCGTCATTGACGAAATCAACAAGGCCGATGTCGTTGTTGTGGCTGCCGGGCTCGATGCTGCATTGGCAAGCGTACTCGGCGGACTCACGAACCGCCCTCTCATTGCGGTTCCGACCTCAGTCGGCTACGGCGTTGCCGAAGGCGGTCATGCGGCGTTAAGCAGCATGCTTTCTTCATGCGCCCCCGGCGTCGCCGTCATGAACATCGACAACGGCTACGGCGCCGCTTGCGCCGCCGCCCGTATTCTCAACGCCATTTATCCGAACGCACAATCATGACGACTCAAACCGCTTTCAGCCGCCCAATTCTGACCGTACGCGTACACGCCGGGCTCAACGCCGCCAGCCTGTTGGCCGGTCTTTTTACCGTAAGCGGCATGAGCCGCTTTTCGAGCGCCGACGAGTTCCTGCACAGTCGCTTCCCTGAAACAGAAGCGTTGCTTGCCGTCAAGCCCGTTTCCGTAAATGGCATCGGCGGCGTTTCCGCCTTCTTTGAGACACCCCTCGAGGGTCACGTGCACCGCTCTCCCTCGGACATTCTGGCTTACTATGAACACAAATCCGTGCTTTCTCCCGCAGCTCGGGATTTAGCCGGCCGCATCTGGACAAACGTTGCTGCCGCCGAAGCGCGTGTGCACAACGCGAGTCCCGAGCATGTTCATTTCCATGAAGTCGGACGAATGACGAACATTCTTGCGGTCGGTCTCATCGCCGAACTCTTTGCCGCAATGCAGCCTGCAAAATTCGTCTCCTCACCACTTCCTTTGTCCGACGGCACCGTGCACTGTGCACACGGCGAAGTGCCAAACCCGGCTCCGGCTACGCTCGCTCAGCTCGAAGGCGTCGCCGTGTGTCCGTACAACGGTACGGGCGAAACCGTAACACCCACAGGGCTTGCCGTTCTGAAGGGACTCGGCGCCGAATTCGGTGCCTGGCCCGAAATGCTTGTGCGTCGCCAGATCATGGCATTCGCAGCGAACAAAACATTTGCCGGCGCAAACGGACTGGTACTTGCCCTGGGCAACGCACTCTGAAACCCGCTCACTCGAGACAAAAACGGCGCATTGACTGTCGAGGTCTTTGCGCCGTTTTTCACGATGTCGGAGAGCGAATTTCAGGTCAGAACGGAAGCTTCACCGACGGGTCCACCGAGAGGATGAATTCTGCAAAACGCTTCTTGATGCGCTCAAGCGCCTCGGGCGTATCGCCCTCCACGCGTATCACCGCCACAGGAGTGGTATTGGAGGATCGGGCAAGCGCAAAGCCGTCTTTGAATTCGACACGCAGGCCGTCGATCAGAATCACATCCTCGGCATCGTCGAATTTCGCCGCCTGACGGAGTTTCTCGATAAAAGCCTTGTTTTCGCCTTCCCGAGCAAACTCGATGTGCAGCTCGGGTGTGTTTACTGCTGTGGGTAACGCATCAAGTACGGCGGAGGGATTGTCGCTGCGGCTCGCGATTTCAAGCAATCGAGCGGCAGCATATAAACCGTCGTCGAATCCCGGCCATCGACCGTCGTTGAAGAACAGATGGCCGCTCATTTCACCCGCAAACGGAGCCCCCGTTTGACGCAGTCGGGCCTTCACCAAAGAGTGTCCCGTTGCAGAGATCGTCGGCACGCCGCCGCGCTCGCGAATCCAGGGAACCAAAGCGCGCGTGCACTTGACGTCGTAGATGATTTGAGCACCCGGTTGGTGCTTGAGAATGTCCTCAGCAAACAGCATCATCTGGCGGTCGGGATAAATGATATTGCCCGCACGGGTCACCACGCCCAGACGATCTGCGTCACCGTCGAAAGCCAGCCCCAGTTCGGCGTCTCCGGCCTGCACGGCGCGAATCAAATCCTGGAGATTCGCCGGTTTGCTCGGATCGGGATGGTGGTGCGGGAAGCTGCCGTCGATCTCAAAGTAGAGCGGCTCAATCTGCACGCCCAAGCCGGAAAAAAGCCGCTTCGCAAGAGGACCTGCGACGCCGTTGCCGCAGTCCACGGCCACCTTCATCGGACGAGCAAGTTTTACGCTGCCGCAGATTTTCTCGAGATATGCGGGCGTCACGTCCACCGTCTCAATCTTTCCTGCCGTTTCGGCCTTGATCACGTCGCCTTTTTCAATCGCGTCGGCAATCGAAGCGATTTCAGGTCCGAAAAGCGTCAGACCGCCGAGCATCATCTTGAGGCCGTTGTATTCCGACGGATTGTGCGAACCGGTCACTGCAACGCCCGAACCGCATCCGAAGTAGTGCGTTGCAAAATAAAGAACCGGCGTGGGCTGCATGCCGATGTCTTTTACGTTGACACCGGTCGAAACAATGCCCTCGATAAGCGCAGCGGCCAAAGACGGGCCGGACAGGCGGCCGTCGCGCCCCACGCACAGCGTATCGATGCCTTTGAGAACGGCCCGAGTGCCGAGCACTTCACCCACGGCGCGAACGACATCTTCGGTCAACGATTTGCCGACGATGCCTCGAATGTCGTATGCCTTGAAAATGGAACGGTCAAGCTGCATGGAAAAATCTCTGCAAAAAATTTCGGTTGGCGGCCTAACGGCCGCATGAGATTTTCGAATTTTAGGCAGTTTGTCTTAGTCATGCCGTTAGAACATGTTTCCATGCTTTGCCGTGTGTTCCGAAAACCAAACTGCGTACGATGTCAGCCAAAAATCCGCGACGGCGAATTCGCGCAAAGAGTTCTGGCAGGCATTAATATTGCCTCATTGTTCAAGTAGGCCGCGTTTTTTATTTGCGGCGCGGTCCGGTTCGGACCGAAGTAAAGAAACTGCAAAACCGGAGCATTTATGCGTACCACATACTGTGGCTTGGTCGATGAGAAGTTGATCGGCCAGACTGTCACCCTCTACGGGTGGGCTCACCGTCGCCGCGACCACGGCGGCGTGATTTTCATTGACTTGCGCGACCGCGAAGGTCTCGTGCAGGTGGTTTGCGATCCGGACCGTCCCGATGTTTTCGCCACGGCCGACAAGGTCCGCAACGAATTCTGCCTTGCCGTGGTCGGCACCGTGCGCGCCCGTCCGGAAGGAACCAAGAACGATCATTTGATTTCGGGCGGCGTTGAGGTTCTCTGCCAGAAGCTTGAAATTCTCAACCCGTCGCTGCCGCCGCCGTTCCAGCTCGACGACGACACGGTGAGCGAGTCGGCTCGTCTCACCTATCGCGTGCTTGACCTGCGCCGCCAGCAGATGCAGCGCAATCTGAAGCTGCGCTTTAAGGTCACGCAAGCTTTCCGCCACTTCCTTGACGATCACGGATTCATTGACGTCGAAACGCCGTTCCTTACGAAGTCCACGCCCGAAGGCGCCCGCGACTACCTGGTGCCTTCGCGCACGATGGACGGCCACTTCTTCGCTCTGCCGCAGTCTCCGCAGCTCTTCAAGCAGCTTCTGATGGTTGCCGGCTTCGACCGCTACTATCAGATCGTCAAGTGCTTCCGCGATGAAGACCTTCGTGCCGACCGTCAGCCCGAATTTACCCAGGTCGATATCGAAACGTCCTTCCTGAATGAAGAAGAGATCCGCGAGATCATGGAGAATCTGATCCGCCGCGTCTTCAAGCAGGTTCTCGACGTAGACCTCGCCAAGGAAGGCGAACGCTTCCTCGTGATGCCCTACAAGCAGGCCATGGCCGATTACGGTTCCGACAAGCCCGACCTTCGCGTCAAGCTCAAGCTCGTTGAAGTAACCGACATCGTCGCCAATTCCGAATTCAAGGTGTTCACCTCCGTGAAGTCGATTCACAACGGCAAGGTCGTTGCGCTGCGCGTTCCCGGCGCCGCTGCCATGCCGCGCTCCGAAATCGACGGCTACACCGAATACGTCAAGATTTACGGCGCCAAGGGATTGGCCTACATCAAGATCAACGATGTCTCTGCCGGCCGTGAAGGCATGCAGGGTCCGGTGGTGAAGAATCTTTCCGACGAAATCGTTGCCAAGCTCGTTGAAGTCACTGGTGCGCAGTCGGGCGACGTAATCTTCTTCGGCGCCGACAAGGCCAAGATCGTCTATGACAGCCTCGGCGCCCTGCGTCTGAAGATCGGCCACAGCGAATTTGGCAAGAAGAACGGCCTCTTCAAAGAGGGCTGGCGTCCTCTGTGGGTCGTCGACTTCCCGATGTTCGAGTACTCCGAAGAAGACGACCGTTGGGTTGCCTGCCATCACCCGTTTACTTCCCCGAAGG
>USBS01000017.1 GCA_900552915.1 uncultured Sutterella sp.
TTTAGTCTCTGAAAAATCTGCCTGCTATAGTTCCGAGGATTGTGAAACTTCTACTGCATTTTCCACATTCTTAAACATTTGGCCACCCTCCCTATGCAAAATTGGTTCTCCCATCAACCTAACAGGAGAACCCATGAGGAAACTGCCTGCCGCAACACTACGAGCGTTGGCAAGCCTTGTCTTGCAGGGCTTGGCCTCCCGCGCCATTGCCAGCCAACTCGGCCTTTCCAAGACCACCATCAATAACCTTGCCGCACGCATACAATCCGGCACTCAAGAGCAACGCCAGCAACTGGCACACATGCCAGACTCCGTGCTGTTGGAGTTCTTTTATCCGCCAATCGTTAAAGCAAAAGAAGAGCCGGACTGGATTGATATTCACAAGAAGCTTTACCGACGAGGCGTCACGCTTACGCTTCTGTATAAGCAGTACAAGGCTCAGGCTGTTCGAGAAACGTACAACTATGCGTCATTCTGTCGGCGCTATGGGGAATGGCGCAAAACCAACGGAGTCGATGCACCCGGAGGCAACATAGAGCGCATCCCCGGGGAGCGTATGGAGATTGACTTCGCCGGCGATAGTCTCAAGTGGATCGATCCCGATTGCAATGTCCGTTACGCGAGAGTCTTTGTAGCCGTCTTGCCATACAGCAACCTTACTTACGCCGAAGCTTTCGACAACGAGAAACAACCGAGCTGGATCGCCGGTGTGGTTCACGCCCTCAACTTCATCGGCGGTACGCCGCAGGTTCTCGTCATGGATAACGCCAGAGCCCTGGTTAAAGCGTCGAATTGGTACGAGGGAGAGGTGCAGCAAACGGTCCGATCGCTATGCAACTACTACGGCATGGAAGCATGGCCTTGTCAGCCGCGGAAGCCGAAGCAGAAAAACCGAGTTGAGGCCGGCGTCGGTTTGGCGGAACGAAGAATCATCGCCGCCATGTCGCTTGATCAGACTCCGATCGCGAAAGATCTTGCAGATCTGAATCACCAGGTCTGGGAAAAGCTCAAAGAGCTTAACGATGAGCCGTTTTCGGCATCAAAGATTCTGGACAGTCGGCGGCAAATGTTTGAGAACGAGGAACGCCAACACCTTGGCGAGCTCCCGCCTCAAAATTTCTGTCCGCTCGACATTCGAATTCTGACGGTTGATCGAGGGCATTGCATACGCTTAGCCAATGACGGCCACCGCTACAGCACACCGGCCGAGTACATCGGCAAACGCGTCTCGGTTACTGTCACCGACGACAAGGTATTGATCTACGACCTCGAAACTTGGGAAGCAATCGGCGAGCATCCGCGCTACACAAACGCACGCGGCAATAAAACCCACATCCTGCCCAAGCATCTGACAGCCGCCGAAAAGAAGTACCGACGTCAGCCCCATGAGTGGGTTGCAGAGCTGGTTAAAGCCGGCCTCAGCGTTGAATTGGCCGACGCTTTGGTAAGCCATCTCCGCAACGGAAGAAGCAATTTTCCTTGCGGCCGTGCCTGTAATGCTCTCCTGCAACTCTTCAAGCATTACCCCATCGAAATTGTTAGACAAGCGCTAAGTCACAGGCTTGAGTGCGGTCGTGTTACCTATCGGGAAGCCCGTGACTGCTGCGAACAAATTGCCTTTGCCAAAGAAAACAACATGGAGCTGGATTTCAACGGCAATCGCCAAGAAGAAGAGGATTACCAATCTCCGCTTCACGCCAACATTCGCGGCAACTACCAGTAGGAGAACGACTATGACGAAATCTGTCTACGACCTCAGGGACGTCTGCGCCGAGCTCTATGCCGGCGGCATTTACGTCAAGGCACTGGAGCTCGTTAATGACCCGGGCTACACAAATCTTGATCCGGTTGAATTTATGTACGAATGCTTGTTGAGTGAGGCAGCACGACGCCAGACCCGCAAGTTGGCAACGCAGATCAAGAAAACCTGCAGCTTCTACCCCGATGCCTGTATTGAACGAGTCCTATACCTTCCGGAGCGTGGTCTGAGCCAGGCATTTGTGGAACGGCTCGCTAGCTGCGATTGGATCCGCAACGGGGAGCACTGCATTATCACCGGTGCTACCGGCTGCGGCAAAACATGGCTGGCCAGTGCGCTTATGAATGCGGCGTGTCGAGCGGGACTGCGGGCAAAGTACTACCGCCTTAGAGATCTGTTGATTGAGTACGGAGAATGCAGCTCCAACTCTCAAGCACGATCGAGCCTGATCAAGGTACTAAAGAAGTATGACCTGCTGATGCTCGACGAGTTTGGGATGGGCTCCCTAACCGCAGGACAGCGCACTGACCTGTTGGAGATCATAAATGAACGGACTCGCGATGGCGGTAAGAGCTTGCTGATCACGAGTGTCTTTCCAGTCAAAGTTTGGAAGAACTGCATTGGTGATGCAACGATCGCAGACTCGGTACTCGATCGGTTGGTTCCCCGTGCCAGGCGTATTGATTTAGAAGGCCCGTCAATGAGAAGTCGAAAAGAATGCGGTGCTCTGGACGATCCTTATGGACGACGGGTGGGTCCTTGAGCCTAAAGACGACTTTGGTAGTTGGGTCGAATTCAAGATCTGAGCTTTGGATAGGAAGCGCCGGGGCGCGCTCCGCATACGCTCCGCGCTCCCCTGAGTCTCTGTCAGCGCGCTTGATCTCGGCCTGACAACCAGTGCGGAGGCCAAGACCACAGCTTGCCCTGCCTTCAGCCCGTTTTTGAAATCGAGCGGCAGGTCAATCGGTGGTCTTGGCTACACAAAAAAGACGATCTACACATACCGCCACACAGAAGTCACGGCATCGAAATTGGTGGCCACATGCCTGAGAAAATCCCCGGCAAAATGTTTAAGAAACACAGGCCACATAAATAAGATTTTTCAGCATAGCCGGGAACTCTTGGAGATTGCGCAAAAATTCAAGTTCGAGCATGTCCGACTGAACATCCATTTCGATGCAAAACATCCTATGAACAGAGGCATGGGGCAAACTTAGGTGAATCGTTTCGATACAATTTGGGCGATTATTTCGATCTGTTTTTCACGAACGCGGTTAAGGTTTTTACGCATGGCCAGTACGTACGGAGCGCAGTACATCGCGCGCGCAAAGAAGGAAGTCGAGAATTTTGAACTGGCCTGTCGGGTGCTCGGTTTCGATCCCGACAAGGAAGCCGACTACGACAATATCGTCAAAGCTCTCAAGGGCATCGGCGAGTTCGGAACGATTCGTCTGGCGCGTCGCTTTCCGTTTGTGACCAACGAGGAACACTTCCTGATGGTGGCTGACGTGGGGCTGCATTTTTATTGGATGACACTTGATTTTTGGCAGGAAAAGCGACAAAAGGAAGGGGCAGCCGAAATTTTCTGAGGTATAGGGAGATTTTCGAAATCAGACATTTTCTAGGCGCAGTTCTTCTTTCGGACTGCGCTGATTTTTTTTTAGCGGCTTCCTGCTTTGTCCGCCGAATAAGAGGAGGCTTCCGACTCCTCCCTGAACACCTGTTAGGGAGGGTGGGTGCGATGCTCGAGAATGCTAAAATCGAGGCTGTGAAGATTATTCCGTTCGGCCGCAACGGTACCCGTGCTCAGAATGCGGCGCTTACAGGAAAAACTCAGGGAGATTTATGCTGGTCGAAGGCCGCAAATATCCTTTCCCGAAAGGAAGCATTTATTTCGATACCTCGAATAAATCCGCAACGAGACAGCACAAGATCTGGACGGCCGAAATCGGGCTTGCCGGATGCCGCATGCGGCGCCGTTCGCCGGATCCGAAGGTGCTCGAGAGGTGGCTCGTTTTTGTGCGCTGTCAGTTCAAGCATCAGATCGGTACCAGCACCAAGTTCAAGACAAAGCAAGAATTCGTAGATGCCGTCAACGCGTTTTTCAAGGATCTCAAGCAGGACCGGATCAACGGGGACAAGCGTTTTCGCAGTTGGCGCATGTTCAAGTGAAGAAAAACAAGGCGACCTTGACGGTCGCCTTGTTTGTGGCGAATCGGGTTTTTTCCTATTCGATATTCTGCAGTTGTTCGCGCATCTGATCGATGGATAGCTTCAAAGCAACTGCCGCGTCGGTCATCTCGATTGCGGCGGATTTGCTGCCGAGCGTATTGGCTTCGCGATTCATTTCCTGCGTGACGAAGTCCAGACGGCGGCCGGCAGCGCCGCCGCTCTTCAAAATTCGACGCACTTCCGCTAGATGTGTGCGCAGGCGATTGATTTCCTCGGCCACATCCATTTTGAGTGCATAGAAGGTCACTTCCTGACGGATGCGCTCGCTCACTTCTTCGCGCGTGATGTTCGCAGACTCGGCAAGTGTTGTTCCCAACGCTTCCTGTAGGCGTTGTTCGAGCTTTTCCTTGAGATTGCGATGAATTTCGGGGATGTGCTCGGCAACGGAATTCACCACGGATTCGATCGTGTCGCAGTTTTTGGACAAAATCGCGGCAAGTGCCGCGCCTTCTCGCTCGCGTGAGGCCGTAAAGGCCTGTAAGGCGTTACGCATGACATCGGCAACAGCCGCGTTGAGTTCATCCTGATCGACTTCGGGTGACGTCAAAATGCCGGGCATCTCCAGAATATTGGCAACCGTCAGGGGTTTGGCTTCCGGGACGACTTTGCGGATTTCCTCCTGCAGAGCAAGAAGCCCCGAGAGCGCGGCCTGATTGATGCTTGTTTGAGATGATTCGGTTTGCTTAAGGCTGGCGCGGCATTCGATCTTTCCTCGCTTGACTTCCGCGGCGATCATTTCGCGAAGCAGGGGTTCGCACGAGCGCAAGTCGTCGCACGGACGAAGGGTAAGGTCCAAAAAGCGGGAATTAACGCTGCGCAGCTCAACGGTCATGAAGCCGAGCGGAGTTTGGCCTTGCGCGGAAGCAAAGCCGGTCATGGATCGGATGCCGGACATAACAAAAATAGACAAATTCGGTTGAAAAAACGCCCGTTTGAACACGGGCATGCGGGACTAATTGTAGTGGCAGTCCTTACAATGCGTGAGGTAGAGCGGTGCTGCAGGAGCACTGCTGATTTTTTGTTTTGGAGAGAAAAATGACACAGCGGCACGATGGGCGCGCTAACGATGAAATGCGGCCTTTGAGTTTTGTGCGCGGCTTTACCTGTCACGCCGAAGGCAGCGTCTTGGTATCTGTCGGGCGCACGAAAGTGCTCTGCACGGCAAGTGTTTCTCCATCCGTGCCGAAATTTCTCAACGATAAAAACGAAGGGTGGGTGACGGCTGAATACGGTCTGCTGCCGCGATCGACCGGGACACGCACCGATCGCGAAGCGGCCAAGGGTAAGCAAAGCGGCCGTACGCAGGAAATTCAGCGTCTGATCGGTCGGAGTCTCAGAGGCATTGTGGATCGCCAAAAACTTGGCCGCAATACCATTACGCTTGACTGCGACGTGCTGCAGGCCGACGGGGGCACGCGTTGTGCATCCATCACGGGCGCTTATGTGGCGCTTGTCGATGCTGTTCGCTACATGCTTAAGAACGGAATGATTGCGGAAAATCCGATAAAAGAGGCGGTCTGCGCGATCAGCGTGGGCATGACCGACGCGGGGCCGGTGCTCGACCTCGACTACGTCGAGGACAGCACGAGCGACACCGACATGAACGTCGTGATGACTTCGAGCGGACGCTTCATCGAACTACAGGGCACGGCCGAGGGCGAACCCTTTGGTCGGGAGGATCTGGCTGCGATGCTTACGCTTGCCGAGAAGGGCTGCCGAGAAATTCTGGCTACGCAGCAGCGCTCTTTGGAAGCGTAAGAACGGAGGGGGAAAATGAAGTTGGTTTTGGCTTCCGACAACAAAGGAAAGCTGCGCGAATTCGGGGCGCTTTTTGCCGACCATGGAATCGAAGTGGTTTCACAGGGTTCGCTCGGCGTGACGCCTTGCGAAGAGCCGTACGGCACATTCTTGGAAAATGCCCTTGCCAAAGCGCGCCATGCGGCCAAAACGACGGGTTTGCCCGCCATGGCCGATGACTCGGGCATTACGGCGCATGCGTTGGTGACAGAGCCCGGGGTGCACTCCGCTCGCTACAGCGGTGAAAAGAGCAACGACGCGGCAAACAACGCCAAGCTCGTCGAGCGGCTTTCTCACTTCGAAGATAAATCGGCGCACTACACCTGCGTATTGGTGGCCGTGCGCTCTGCAGACGATCCCGATCCGATTGTCTGCGAAGGCTGTTGGTACGGCGAAATCACCGATAAGCCCGCCGGTACGGGAGGATTCGGCTACGACCCGCATTTTTATCTGCCGCAGCACAAGTGCACGGCGGCCGAACTCTCCGCGGAAGAGAAAAATCGATTGAGTCACCGCGGCAAGGCGATGCGGCTGCTTCTTGCCGAACTTCAGGAGCGTTGGGGTGTCGGCCGCTAGCCAAAAGCCCATTGCGCTTTATGTGCACTGGCCCTGGTGCGTGCGCAAGTGCCCCTATTGCGACTTCAATTCGCATGCGCTTGGTACGGGGGTTGATGAGGCCGGCTATATTGCGGCGCTGATGAAGGATTTGGATGCGGCCGTCGAAATTGCCGGCCGTCGCCCGCTTTCGAGCATCTTTTTCGGGGGCGGTACGCCGAGTCTGATTTCCGAAAAGGGGTTTGAAGCCTTAATGCAGGGTATTGTGAGGCGAATGCCCTTTACCGAAGACATCGAAATTACGCTGGAAGCCAATCCCGGCACGCATGAAGCGGCCCGGTTTGCCGCTTACTCTGCCAACGGAGTCAATCGTTTTTCCATCGGCGTGCAAAGCTTTGACGACGAGCGACTGAAGGTTCTCGGACGTATTCACAATCGTGCGCAGGCGCTTGCGGCGGTCGAGACGGCACTGAAGCTTGTCGACAATCTCAATCTCGATGTGATGTATGCACTGCCGGGACAGACGATGCAGGGTGTTTTGGCCGATGCCGAAACCGCTGTTGGTAGCGGCGCGACGCATTTGTCTTTCTATGAATTGACGATTGAAGAAGGGACGGTTTTTTATAAACGCGAGCCTGCCGGCCTGCCCGACAGCGATACAGCTGCCGAAATGGGAGAGGCGGTGCAGAGCACGCTTGCCGAGGCCGGCTTTGAGCATTACGAAGTGTCGGGCTATGCTCGGCCCGGGCGCCGCTGCCGGCATAACCTCAACTATTGGACCTTCGGCGACTACATCGGAATCGGCGCCGGGGCGCACGGCAAGATTACGACCGATGGAGGAATTCTCCGCACCCAGCGGCGAGCCAGCCCGCTTTTGTACATGGACGATGCCGTAAACGGTCGTTTTGCAACCCAGTTAGGGTTCGTGCTTGTCGATTCGTTGCCTTTCGAGTTCATGCTCAACGTTTTGCGTCTATACGACGGAGTGCCGACAACACTGTGGACAGAGGCAACCGGGCTTAACTTCGATGTCATCCGCAAGCGTGTCGAGGATTTGCGCCGCGAGGGACTGCTCGCCGCCGATCCCGAGCGTCTGGTCTGCACGCCGTTGGGCCGCAATTGGTTGAGCACGGTGCAGGAGCGTTTCCTTCCCGACAACGAAGCGTAAAGGACAAAGCGAATGCTGACATTTCGTTTGGCTGCGGCCATTCTGGCCGGAACCTGTATTCTGTTCGGTTGCAGTACGACGCCGCAGCGCGAACCGACGGTTACCGAGGGCATTGAAGTCGATCTGCAGGAGCCCGAGACCTTCACGTCGGGCAGTGTACGTTTGCGCTCGGCGCGTTTTTCCGATCTGCCGGGCACGACAGAGACGGATTGGGAGCGCTCGCTTAACGCCTTTCGGGTGTCGTGTACGAGTATGGGGACGCAGCCTTTGTGGCAGCGCGCATGCGCGAATGCTCAAGAAACCCCTACGGGGCTTGCCCGAACCTTTTTCGAAGACAATTTCGATCTCTGGCAGGTATTTTCACTTGAGTCTCCGGATGGGGCCGAGACCGATGCGGGGCTCATGACGGGATATTTCGAGCCAATTCTTCGAGCAAGCCGCAAGCGGCACGGGATTTACCAATACCCGATCTACGGTGTTCCCGACGATCTGATCACGGTTGATCTCGCGGCCATTCATCCGCAGCTCAAGGGGATGCGGCTGCGCGGGAAATTGATCGGCAACAAACTGGTGCCCTACGACGATCGCGCGGGTATTGCTGCGCGCAAGGATCTGGAGCAGAAACACGTAATCTGTTGGGCTGACGATCCCGTCGAGGTGTTTTTTCTGCAGATTCAAGGATCGGGTCGGGTGCTGCTTGACGACGGGAAATTAATTCGAGTCGGTTATGCAAATCAAAACGGGCATCCGTACAGGAGCTTGGGCGCGTGGCTGATTGAGAACGCTGGGCTCACTCGCGACGAGATGAGCATGCAGCGCATCAAACAGTGGGTGCGCGACAATCCCGAGCGGCGTCAGGAGTTGTTGAACGCAAATCCCAACTTTGTGTTTTTTGCCGAAAGGGAAGGCTACTCTGCCGATCAGGGCCCGATCGGAGCACAGGGGCTTCCTCTGATGCCAATGGCTTCGGTGGCAGTCGATCGCCGATACTGGAAGCTCGGCGTGCCGTTTGTGACGGAGATCGAGCAGACCAATCCGCCGATGGCCTTTGCAAGACCCGTGATTGCGCAGGACACGGGAGGCGCTATTCGGGGCGTGATCCGCTTTGACTACTTCTGGGGACTCGGCAATGAAGCGGGAGCTATGGCGGGCGGACAAAAGAGCCGGGCGCGCGCTTGGGTCATGGTGCCCAAAGGTGAAAGTCCGGCTTCGGTGCTTGTGCGGTAGGACTTGAATTTGTGCCTGTTCGACCTCATATGGCACGGTATGCGACCGCTATAATGGCGAAACTTTGACATCGGATCCGTCGAAATCGGCACAACGTTTGCGGCGGGTTCCAACTGAAGAGAAATTTGACTATGACTGAAGAGAACAAGCAAGTGCAGAACCCTTCGCCTGAAGAAGCGCCGGCGCCGCTCGTCTTTACCGACGCCTGCGTGGTCAAGGTTAAGGAGCTGCTTGCCGCCGAAGAAAATCCCAACATGCCGTTGCGCGTGTTCGTTCAGGGCGGCGGCTGCCAGGGTTTCCAGTACGGCTTCCAGTTTGAGGAAAAGCCGGCTGAAGACGACGAAATCATCGAACGTGACGGCGTGACGTTCCTTGTGGATTCGCTTTCCATGCAGTACCTCGTCGGCGCAGAAATCGACTTCAAGGAAGACCTGGAAGGCTCGCAGTTTGTGATTCGCAATCCCAATGCGGTCACGTCCTGCTCCTGCGGATCGTCTTTCTCGGTTTAAAACCAAAAAGCTCCGAACGCATCGGTGCTTCGATCGGACGGGCTCTCGAGTTTCGAGGGCCTTTCTTTTTGTTAATGCGCCGATGTTTTTGCTAGTGACGCAAGAAAACGCGCAAAAGCCTGTAATTCAGCGCGTAGGACGCAAGCTGATTGCCAGGCCGACCATTACAATTCGAAATATCTGTTGGAAGAATCTGCCTGAAAACAAAGCGCAGACCACTTTAGGAGAGTCTCTATGAGCATTCTGTCCTGGATTGCCGTTGTAGTGATCTTTGCGACCATCTGGGCGCTTGTGAAGCGCTGGGAAACACGCCTTGTGCTTATCGCGGCCGGCCTGTTCCTGTGCGTCATCAGCCTGCAGCCGATGATGGGTCTCAACCAGTTCGCCAAGTCGATGACGAACAACTCGCTCATCATGGCCATTTGCGGCTCGATGGGCTTTGCCTTTACGGCCACTTACACGCAGTGCGACCGCTCGCTCGTGCACTATCTGGCTGCCCCGATCCGCGGATTGGGCATTTTCCTGATCCCGGTCTCGACGATCATCACGTTCTTCGTGAACATCGCTATTCCGTCGGCAGCGGGCTGCGCCGCCGCCGTGGGCTCCACGCTGATTCCGCTGATGCTGCGCGCCGGCATCAAGCCTGCCGCCGCCGCTGCCGCGGTGCTCGCCGGCACGATCGGCTCCTATCTCTCTCCGGGTACCTCTCATAACCCGTTCGTTGCGAAGATGGCCGGCATGGATGTGATGGAATTCATCGGCACGCATACCTACTACTCGCTCATGTGCGGCGCGATTCTTGTGGTCGGCACGACCATCGTCTGCATGCTGATGGGCGACGGCAAGGGCGACACGAACGCTCAGGTTGACGAATCCAAGCTCAAGAACGAAGCCTTCACCCCGAGCCCGCTGCGCGCCATTGTGCCGCTTATCCCGATCACGATTCTGGTCGTCGGCAATATGTGGGTTCCGGCCATCAAGATGGGCGTTGCGCAGGCTATGTTGATCGGCGCGATCTGCGCTCTGGCCGTTTCTCTGAGCAATCCGCAGGAATTCTCCAAGAAGTTCTTCGACGGCATGGGCAAGGGCTATGCCGACGTGCTCGGCATCATCATTGCCGCCGGTGTTTTTGCTGCCGGCTTGCGCGCCACGGGGCTTATCGATACCTGTGTTGAAGCGCTGAAGGACTCCAACGATATCGCTCGCTGGGGTGGCTCTATCGGTCCCTGGATCATGGGCGTGATCACCGGCTCGGGCGACGCGGCTACGTTGGCCTTCAACGAAACTGTGACGCCGCATGCCAAAGACTTTGGCATGACGATCGAGGGGCTGGGCGGTCTGGCATTCTTGACGGGTGCTCTCGGCCGCACGATGTCTCCGCTTGCCGGCGTGACGATTCTTGTCTCGGGCATCGCGATGGTCAATCCGCTTGATGTGGTCAAGCGCACCGCCATCCCCTGCTTCGTTGCAGTGCTTGCCTGTGCTCTGCTGATGGTCTAACGACTCAATCGAAGCGAAAGCTTGAGGCGCGTTTTGTGCCTCAAGCAAACCGAACCGGACTCTGCGACGGCAAGTTGGAATTGCCGTTTGAGTCCGGTTTTTGTTAGCAGGAGACGATGGTGAAAACGATTTCTCTATTACTGATCGGCTGCGTCTTTTTGAGCGGTTGCGCAGTGACTTCTCAGACCCAAAACGGCCAAGTCTTAGGATCTGGGCAAACGTCGGCACAGCAGCTTGCAGGGTCGGTTTCGGCGGCCGCGGAAGTTGTGACGCCCCGTATGCTTTTTGAAAGTGCAATTCGTCTCAACAGCGTGAACGAGCGCGGTTCGAGTTATTACGTGCTTTTCAGTCCGGACGGCAAGCTCGCGTATCTCTATTCCAACAATGGAAAAACCGTTGAAACGCTGCAGCGGAGGACACTGCCCACCGGCACAAGTGTCTGGAACGTTGAAGACGACGACACGAAAAATCTGAAGCAAACGGAAGGGCTTTGGACGATTGAAAGGCGCATGAAGCTTTTGGCTGTTCAGCCGAAGGTCGATGTCGATCAATCTCTGGGCGGTTGGATTGAGGAACGATTTGAGGGCGTGCTGCCGGCGGCATCCTGTCCCGGCATTCGCTACAGCTTGACTGTTCGTCATCGCGAACACAGCGGCGACGGTGCCTATCATCTTGCGATGACGTACTTGGAAGCTGAAAACGGGAAAGACGTTACGTTCGAATCCGTCGGCCGGCGCTTGACACAGCGCGGAACGCCGGATGATGCCAATGCTACCGTCTGGCAGCTGATCGACGACAACGGGAAGATTCAGGCGAATTTCCGCTTTGACTCCAAGGAGCAAACATTAACAATGCTGCGCGCCGACGGAATGCGCATTCCGTCATCCTTGAATTACACACTCAAGCGTGTTGACACGACCAAAAAATAACAGCTATGGAGAGCATCGTTGATCTGACGCACCGCATCGATGGCGCGACGCTGCCGTATCCGGGTGATCCGGCGCCGGTTTTTGAATCGGCTGCACAGATTGACTCCGATGAGTGCCGAGTGACCAAGGCAACGTTGGCTACCCACACGGGCACGCATGTGGATGCTCCGGCGCATGTAATGTCTGCGGGGCGTTCCTTGACGGACTATCCGCTTGATGCTTTCTTCGGAACAGCCTGTTTGGTTGATGTGCGCGATTGCGCGGGCACAGTTGACGCTTCGGTGCTTGAAGGCATTTCGAAGTGCGACTGGCTCTTAGTCTGTACGGGACAAAGCCTCAAGTGGGGAACGTCCTCATACTTTCGGGACGGTCCCGTGTTCACGGAGGCTTTCGTCAGGCGTGCGGCGGAGCTCGTACGCAAAGGCATCGCCCTGGATTGCTCAGGATTTGATGTTGAGGGTGTCCGTCTGCATCGGATCTGGTTTGCGGCGACAGATGCTCTTATAGTGGAAAATCTTGCCGATATGGAGCATCTGCTCGGTCGTACGATCCTTCGGTTTGCGGCTTTCCCGATGAAAATCGATGCAGTCGACGGGGCGCCCGTGCGGGCGTTGACTGAGCTGAGGATTGAGGAGTGAAAAACGAGAAGCGGCCCGTACTCTCTCAAATACGGGCCGCTGAAGCTTTAGCTTTGGTGCAGATTAACGCAAGCGCATGCCGGGTTGAGCGCCTTCAAACGGCGTCACGAGATACACGCCGGCGCCCTTGTCGGACTGGTAGCTGGCGGCAAGAACCATGCCTTCGCTCAAACCGAAGCGCATCTTGCGCGGTGCAAGGTTGGCAATCATCACGATGAGCTTGCCGACAAGTGCTTCGGGCTGATAGTAGGCCTTGATGCCGGCAAAGACCTGACGGTTGCGTCCGTCGCCGATGTCGAGCTCCAGGCGGATGAGTTTGTCTGCGCCTTCGACATGCTCGGCCTTGACGACGCGCGCAACGCGCAAGTCAATCTTGGAGAAGTCGTCGATTGTGCAAATGTCGGCCACAGCCTCCACTTTGCTCTCTTCGGAAGGGGAGGCAGCGCTCTGCGCAGGCTTGGCTTCGCAAGTAGCGGGCTTATCCTGAGGTTTCTTGGCGGGTTTTTCGCTCTTGACCGCAGCCTTGTCGGGATCGGGCAACAGCACGTCGAGTTGCTTTTCACGGTCCACGCGGCCCATCAGGTGCTCGAACTTCGCAATCGGGCGTTCGCTCGAAAGCGTTTCATTGACGCTCGCCCAGTTCATGCTGCCGCAGTTAAGGAACTTCTCAACGCGTTCGGCTGTAGCAGGTAGCACGGGCTTCAGATAGAGCGTGAGCAGACGGAAGCCTTCCAATGCCACGGAGGCAACGTACTGGAGTTTCTCGGCTGCCTCGGGGTTCTTGGCAAGCTCCCAGGGCTTTTCACGGTCGACGTACTCGTTGATTACGTCGGCAAGCTCCATCACGCGGCGCATGGCGCGGGCGTATTCGCGATTTTCATAATCGTCGCGGATGCCGTCGGCGGCACTGCGGATGCCGACAAGAATTTCGTCCTTCATGGCGGCGTCCGAGACGCGGCCTTCAAAACGCTTGAAGATGAAGCCTGCGGCACGGCTGGCAATGTTGACGTATTTGCCGATCAAGTCGGAATTGACGCGTGCCTGGAAGTCGCCCTTGGTGAAGTCGACGTCTTCGACGCGGCTGTTGAGCTTGGCGGCCAGGTAGTAGCGCATCCATTCGGCGTTCATGCCCAAGTCGAGATAATCGAGCGGGCTGATGCCGGTACCGCGCGACTTGCTCATCTTCTGGCCGTTGACGGTCATGAAGCCGTGCACGTTCACGTGATCGGGCACACGGTAGGGTGTGCCGGCAAAGTGCAGCATGGCAGGCCAAAAGAGCGTGTGGAAGTAGATGATGTCCTTGCCGATGAAGTGAATCTGTTCGGTGTCGGGGCGAGAGAGCTCGGTGACGAAGTCGAGCCCGTTTTTGGCGCAGTAGGCCTTAAAGCTCGCGAGGTACCCGATCGGAGCGTCGAGCCACACGTAGAAGTACTTGCCCGGAGCATCCGGAATTTCAATGCCGAAGTAGGGCGCGTCACGCGAAATGTCCCAATCGGCCAGATTGCCGTTGAGCCACTCTTCGTCCTTGGCGAGCACTTCGGACTGCACGCGGGCTTTGCCGTCGGCTCCCTTTCCGGTCGTCCATTCGCGCAGGAACTGCTGCGAGCGCGGATCCGACAGACGGAAGAAGTAGTGTGTGGAGGTCTTGAGGACCGGGACGGAACCGGAAATGGCGCTGCGCGGTTCAATCAGATCCGTCGGCGAATAAACCGAGCTGCACTTTTCGCATGAGTCGCCGTACTGATCCGGGGCGCCGCACTTCGGGCACGTGCCCTTAATGAAGCGGTCGGCAAGGAACATGCCGACTTCTTCGTCGTAGAACTGTTCGATGTCGGTGGTGTAGATGAGCCCCGCATCTTTCAGACGGCGGTAGATGTCCTGAGAAAGTTCGGTGTTTTCCGGACTTTCCGTGCAGTGCCAGTGATCGAACTTGATGTAGAAGTTGTCCAGGTACTGCTGGCGGCCGGCGGAGATCTTGGCGACGAATTCCTGCGGCGTAACGCCCTGCTTCTTCGCGGCGATCATGATCGGTGCGCCGTGAGCGTCGTCAGCGCACACGAAATGCACGTTGTTGCCGCACATTCGCTCGTGGCGCACCCAGATGTCGGCCTGGATGTACTCCAGAATGTGGCCGAAGTGGAAGGCGCCGTTTGCATAAGGCAAAGCGGTGGTCACGAAAATATTGCGCTTGGCGTTGCTCATTGTTCGGTTTGATAGAAGAGTTTTCGAAAATAACGGCCGCACGTTTTTAGCAAATGCGGCGCAAACAAACATTTTACCGCCGCGAGACTGACCTCAACAACGTGTTTTTCTGCGTGGCAAACGGGATCGAAAGCGTTCTGAAGATCACTGTGCGTCGGAATCTGTCGCTCATGATGATATGTTGCGTGTGACGCGTTGCAGAAACACCAAAAATGAGAGAAAAAGAAAAATGCCGATCAAAAAGGTATTGGAAACGGGCGGAGTACCCGTGAAAATCTGGACGGACGAGGTAGAGCTGAAGTCGCTGAATCAGCTGGAAAATGTGGCAGGGCTTCCGTTCGTCTTTCATCATGTGGCAGCCATGCCCGATGTGCATGCCGGCATGGGCGCTACCATCGGAAGCGTCATTGCGACCAAGCGAGCCGTGATTCCGGCGGCCGTGGGCGTGGACATCGGCTGCGGCATGGCGGCGGTTAGGCTGAATTTGGAGCGCAAGCGTTTGAATGAACGCACGTTGACGAAGGCCTTTGAGGCAATTCTGCGGCGTACGCCGGTTGGACTTACGCAGCATCACGAAAAGAACTGCCATGTCGAAGCATGCGCACCTTTTGTCGACGAAATCGAGGACATCAAAGCGAAGAATCTGGGCATTCTCGAACCCATGAAAAACATGGATTGGCGTCTGCAGATGGGAACGCTCGGTTCGGGCAACCACTTTATCGAACTTGAAGTTGACGAAAACGACGACGTGTGGCTGATGCTGCATTCAGGTTCGCGGGGCGCAGGCAACGTGATGGCTTCACGCTTTATCCGCGAGGCCCGCGAGCTGACGCAAGCCAAGGGCATTGAGCTTGCCGACGGTGCGCTTTCCTACTTTGAAGAAGGAGAGGAAGCGTTTGATCGCTACATGCAGGCCGTGCACTGGGCGCAGAACTACGCGCGCGCCAACCGCCGCACCATGGTTGAGGATGTTCTCCATTCGCTTGAAGACGTTTGGCCGAGCGTGGAACCCGTGGGAAAACTCATCGACTGCCATCACAACTACGTCGAGAAGGAAACGCACTTCGGCGAAGATGTTTTTGTAACCCGCAAAGGAGCGACTCGCGCTGGTGCGGGTGAAATCGGTCTTGTCCCGGGCAGCATGGGCGACGCATCTTTTGTGGTTGAAGGCCTGGGTAATCCGGAATCCTTCATGAGCTCGGCGCACGGCGCCGGCCGTCGCTACGGACGGCAGGACGCCAAAAGGCGCTTCACGGTGAACGACTTGAAGCGCCAAACCGACGGTATTGTTTGCCGCAAGGATCAGGGCGTGCTCGATGAAATTCCGGCTGCCTACAAGCGCATCGAGACCGTGATGGAAAACGAGAGCGATCTTGTGCGCGTCGTGCACAAATTCCGGCAGGTCTTGTGTGTAAAAGGTTAATTGAGCTAATCATGCGGTCCGGGCGGTCTCGAGAATATTCCCGGTTCGGATAAATATCCGACTAGATTGCTCGGATTAATGTCGGTAAACTGCTCGGTCATGCACGGGCGAATTGGCTTGCCCGTCGACATAAAAAAGTTTGATGCAACACGCGGCGCCCCAACAGCGCCGCTTTCAGTGAAAGAACCATCCATGCTGATCAAAGAACAAGTACAGGAAATTGCCGGTGCCGTGCTCGACCCGGTGCTCAACCTGCCGCTTTCCGAATTCAAGGCAATCAAGAACGTGGCCGTTGAAGGCGACACCGTTGCCGTGACTGTCTGCCCCGGCTATCCTGTAAAGAGCGTTGCCGACGAGCTTGCCGCCCGCGTTAAAAAGGCCTTGACCGAGGCGGGTGCCGCAAGCGCCCTTGTGACGATTTCGGGGGATATCATTGCGCACCGCGTGCAGCGTACTCTGAAGACTATGGCGGGCGTAAAGAACATCATCGCCATCAGTTCCGGCAAGGGCGGTGTGGGCAAGTCCACCGTAGCGGCCAATTTCGCTCTGGCATTGGCTGCCGAAGGTGCCCGTGTGGGCATGCTCGACGCGGATATCTATGGTCCGTCGCAGCCCATGATGTTGGGTGCCAAGGGGCAGCCCACGAGCAGCGACGGCGTCAACATGGATCCGATCGAAAGCCTCGGCATTCAGATCAATTCCGTGGGCTTTATGATCGATCCGGAAGAACCGATGATCTGGCGCGGTCCGTTGGTGGCGCAGGCGCTTACGCAGCTTCTGAAGCAGACGGCATGGGACAACCTTGACTATCTGGTGATCGACATGCCCCCGGGAACGGGTGATGTGCAGCTCACGCTTTCGCAGTCGGTACCGGTGACGGGCGCCGTTGTGGTTACGACTCCGCAGGACATCGCTTTGCTTGATGCCAAGAAGGGACTGCGCATGTTTGAAAAGGTGTCCGTGCCGGTGCTCGGCATCGTGGAAAACATGGCGCTCTTCCGCTGCCCCAATTGCGGTCATCTGGAACATATCTTCGGCGAAGGCGGCGCCAAGCGCATGAGCGAGCAGTACAACGTCCCGGTTTTGGGACAGCTGCCGCTTGACTCCAAGATTCGCGAACAGGCCGACTCCGGCTTGCCGACCGTGGCGGCCGACCCCGAAGGTGAGGTCGCGGCGATTTATCGTCAAATCGCTTTGCGTGCTGCGGCTTATGTCGCTCGCACCGCAAAGGATATGAGTCAAGTGATGCCGTCGGTGAAGGTTGTCAACGACTAAGCAAATAGCAAAAGAGCCGGCGATAGCCGGCTCCGGCATCTTGACGGCGGGAGAGCTCGGGCAGTTTTCCCGCCTTAGTTTTTTGCGGCGCCGTTCGCGTCGGCCGCTTTTGCGCTTTCAATCATTTCCTGCGCAGACTTCAAGGTGGCTTCAGTAATTTGCAGGCCGCCCGCCATACGCGCAATTTCGCGAATGCGCTCGGTTTCGTTTAGAGGAGTAAGCGAGCTTGTCGTCGTATTGTCGTGCGTTTCCTTGCGCACGAGCCACTGGTTGTCGGCGCAGGCTGCGACCTGAGGCAAATGCGTAACGCACAACACTTGTCGTGTGCGGCCGAGCCGTCTCAGCAGACGTCCCACGACTTCTGCGACGGCGCCGCCGATGCCGCTGTCGACTTCGTCGAAAATCAAGGTGGGCACCGGCGTGATTTGCGCGGTGATGACGGCAATTGCAAGCGAAATGCGGGCAAGTTCACCGCCGGAAGCAACTTTGGTAAGCGGCCGCGGTGTGGCTCCCGCATGTCCCGAAACCAAAAATTCGCAACGCTCTAGGCCGCCGGCCCAGGGCTCGCAGGCGGGAAGCTTGATTTCGAGCCGACCTCCCGTCATCGCCAAAAGCTGCATTTGTTCGGTGACGGCTTTAGACAGCTCTTCGGCCGCTTTGATGCGTGCTTGAGTCAAAGCGGCGGCGCGCTTCATGAAGACATCCTTGGCCTGTTCTTCCGAAGTTCGAAGCGCATCAATGTCGGCGCTTTCGTTAATTTCCTCAAGTCGACTTTTGATTTCCTGACGATAAGCAAACAGATCTTCGGGCGAACGGTGCAGCTTTTTGGCGAGCCGCCAGAACATGGAAAGCCGCTCGTCGATTTCGGCAAATCGCGCTTCGTCGAGATTGAACCGATCGAGATGATGCGACACATCGCGCGAAAGATCTTCCAGAAGAGCGACAGCTTCCGAAAGCGATTCATCGTATTGCGAGAGCGTTTCATCGAATTTGGCTGCCGCAGAGAGTTCTGCTTGGGCGTCTGCAGCAAGCGACACGGCGCTGATGTCGCCCTGTGAGAGAGCTTCGGAGGCAGCCCGCAGACGAGCGATGATTTCGGCGCCGTTGGAAAGCAGACTGTGTTCTTTGGAAAGTTCTTCCCATTCGCCCTCTTTCGGATCAAGTTCGTCGAAGAGTTCATTGATCCAGCCGAGTCGTTCGGCTTCGGCCTGCAGGCGTTCGGTGTCCTGTGTGGCCTGATTTAGAAGACGCACGCGCTCCTGCCAGTCGAGCCATGCTTCGCGCACGGCAAGACGCAGAGGTTGTGTGGCGCCGAAACCGTCTACGAGCTGCAGTTGATGCGCGGGCTTTAAAAGCGACTGATGGGCATGCTGACCGTGAATATCGACCAGGCGTTCGCCGAGCTCGCGAATTTGGGCAACGGTGACAGGGGTGGCGTTGATCCAAGCACGCGAGCGTCCTTTGACATCAACCGTTCGCCGCAAAATGACGGTGTCGGACTCATCGAGCCCTGCGCTTGAAAGCCATTTTTTGACGCGCGGCGTGACGTCGAACTCGGCGCAGACTTCGGTACGCTGGGCCCCTTCCCGAATCAGCCCCGTATCGCTCCGTGCACCTAAAACGAGTTCCAGGGCGTCGATCAGAATGGATTTGCCTGCGCCGGTTTCACCGGTAAGGCATGTCAAGCCGGGACCGGCTTCTATCACTAGGGAAGGAACAATTACGAAGTCTTTCAGGGTCAGCAGCTCAAGCATGATCGGACGCTCTCGAAGTCGAATTTGGAGCGCACTAGTTTAGCGGCTTAAGAACTTGACCGCACGCTTCAGGGGAACTTCTTTTCCGGTGTGGGGCGGACCGGTTGCACGGGTGTTGTTTGATCCTGCAGCGGCGTATGAATCGGGCGCTCGGCCTGCGGCAGGTAGTTCCACTTGAGCTTGCGGCGAAGCAGGTCAAAGTGGTTGTAGCCCACCGGGTGCAGCATCGTGAAGCGGTGGTCGCTTACTTTGACGCGAAGCACGTCGCCGGCCTGCACGTCGATGAGAACCTGTGCGTCGAAGCTTGCGACGGCACTGCGCGTTTCGTTGACTTCGATGTCGATGACGGTGTGCGAGCCCAGAACGATCGGGCGGTTCGAAAGCGTATGCGGCGCAATCGGCACAAGAAGCATGCTTGAAACCGACGGATGCATGATCGGGCCGCCTGCGGCCATGGCGTAGGCCGTGGATCCGGTTGCGGTGCTCACGAGCACGCCGTCGGCGCGCTGCACGGCCATCTGCAGGCCGTCTACGTAGACCGTGTATTCGACCATGCCGAGCGCGCGGCCGTGGCTGATGCCGATGTCGTTGACGGCGAGCCCCTCGAAAAGCAGCTCGCCTTCACGCCAGACGCAGCCTTCGAGCATACGGCGCTCGTCGGCTACGTATTGCCCCTGCAGCATCGCCGGCAGCAGTCGGTTCATGTCTTCGAGCACGATATCGGTGATGAAGCCGAGCCGCCCCGCGTTGATGCCGATCACGGGGATGCTGCTTCCGGCCGCCGCTGCGGCGCGCGCTGCGCCTAGCATGGTGCCGTCGCCTCCGATGGCGACCGCTACGTCGCAAAGGGCGGCGATTTCCTGTGCTGACCCTGTCTCGAACGGACAGTCGGCGGGCATGTGAGCCGCCGCGTTTTCATCAAGGTACGGAGTGCAGCCCGAACGCACGATAATGTCCGCAAGATCGCGGACATAGCGGGAAATTGCGCCCTGTGGCTTGGCAATGACGGCAACGCGCTCAAACTTTTGCATCGGTTCAGTCGGACTTGGGTTGTTTTGCAGTCAGTTTAGAACATGCGGGCTTCAAACAGAAAACACCGACCGCAGTCGAAAAAAGACAGCGGTCGGTGTCGATATCGAATCAGGCTTGCACGGAGTTAGTCGTCAAACGTAGGTGTTTCGACGCCGAGCACCTTATGCAGCTTGGGACTGGTTGTCGTGTACTGCAGGAAAACCTTCTTTTCGGGGAAGACGTACTTGGAGGCCCCGAAGGCTGCCAGTGCGCATTCGTGAAAGCCCGAAAGGATGAGTTTCTTTTTGCCCGGGTAGGTGTTGATGTCGCCTACGGCGAAGATGCCGGGGATGGAACTTTCGAACTTCTCCGTATCCACAACGATTTGCTTGCGGTCGAGTTCGAGTCCCCATTCGGCGATCGGACCGATTTTGGGCTGCAGACCGAAAAAGACCAGAAGGTGATCGAGCGGCATGCGGCGAACGACGCCGTCGCCGCCTGTGACGCGAATTTCGGTCATCTTGCCGTCTTTTTCTTCAAAGCCTGTAACTTGACCGACCTCAAACTGCATTTCCCAGTTTTCGCAAAGCTCGCGCATGCGTGCAACCGAAGAAGCGGCGGCTCTGAAGCCGTCGCGACGATGCAGCAGCACAACGCTTTCGGCTTTGCCTACGAGGTTAAGCGTCCAATCCAACGCCGAATCGCCGCCGCCGCAGATGACGACGTTCTTGCCCGCGAACATTTCCGGATCGCGCACACGGTAGTGCAGCTGCGTGCCCTCGAACTTTTCGATG
>USBS01000018.1 GCA_900552915.1 uncultured Sutterella sp.
GGGCAGACCGTCTTGAAGCGTGCGGCAACGCACGTGTAGCTCGTGGAGAGGGTGTCAGTCTTCGGGAACCCGAAGCAGTCCTCAGAGAATCGAGAAGCCTCGCCCGAATTTCTCTGAATTCGGACGGGGAGCTGTCACATGTCGAATAATTTTTCCAGCGCGTCGCGGTTGCTTGAAAGTTCGGGATGCTCCGAGAGGGCGATCATGAGCTTGAGACGGGCTTTGGCGGCGGAAATTTCCCCGCCCATTGCCGCGCCGACGCGCCGCGTATCGGTTACGCTGCCCGGGTAGCCGTAGACGTCTAAGACGCGCCCGCCCGGTGCACGAGTCGTGAGGATCACGGCAATGCCGGCCTTAACGGCGTCTTCAATGCCGGGAACCATCGCAGGAGGAATGTTGCCTCGTCCGAACCCTTCGATGACGATGCCTTTGCAGCCCTGCGAAACCGCAAAATCGATGTAATCGCGTGTGGAGCCCGTCATTGCTTTGACTACGTCGACGCGGGCATTGAGCGCTTTGGGTGCAAAACGAACGGTATTTACGGGTTTGCGGCGAATAACGACTCTGTCGACATCAACGTAGCCCACGGGACCCCACCAGGGAGATTCGAAAGTGGCGGGATTGGCCGAGTGAGTCTTCGTGACTTCGGCAGCGGCGTGCAGCGTCTCATTCATGCAGACCAATACGCCCATGCCGCAGGCCTCTTTGCCGGCGGCGGTTTTGACGGCGCAATAGATATTCATGGGGCCGTCGGGACTGGCTTCATCGGCGCCGCGCATGGCGGCCGTCATCACGACGGGTTTGTCGCTTGCGTGCAGTAGATCCAAAAAGTAGCTTGTTTCTTCGAGCGTGTCCGTGCCGTGCGTGACGATGGCGCCGGCGACATCGTCACGAGCGAGAACTTCCTCGAGCTTGAGGTGCAGGTCCCACATCGTCTGAGGCGTCATGGCCGGAGAGGCAATGTTGGAAAACTGGATGAATTCCAAGGGGGCAACCTTATCCAGCCCGGGAACGGCCGCTGCCAAATCTTCACCCGTGCACGCCGGCATCAGACCGTTCTTAACCGGGTCGTATTTCATGGCAATGGTGCCGCCTGTGGCGAGCACAACAACTTTTTTGTCAATCATCGATTGGGACCTTTAGAAACAATGCATCGGTGCCGTCGATTTTAGAGGTTGGACGACGTTATGGTCGTCTCGGTTCGAATCTACGATATCTTGTGTCGTCGATGGCGTCGATCGACAAAAAAGAGCGGTCGGACGGTTGATAATTTCTTTTCCAATCAATATAATGGCGCGTTCGACGTGCGTGCGGGCAGCGGATTCTCCGTTGCGGTGCGCTTATGTCGCTGAATTTAAAGGATTTGTACGCCGGGTCCCGATGCAAGCCTCGTGCGTGCGGATGCTTCAAACACTAAAAGTTAACTTTTAACCCACGTGGGGTATTAAAAAATGGCTGTCCAGCAAAATAAAAAATCGACCAGCAAGCGCGGCAATCACCGTGCTCACGACTTTCTCTCCAACCCGGCTACCGCCGTTGAACCCGGTACCGGTGAAGTGCACCGCCGTCACCACATCAGCCCGAACGGTTTCTACCGCGGCAAGAAGGTTGTGGCGACCAAGCAGGACGCTTCCGAAGAGTAATCGTCCGGTCGCAGACTTTTTCTGACGGCTCGCAACGAGGCATCGGTTACAAGGTAGGCCCACAGGGTCAAGCACCGCAGCCCAAACCCCATGTCTCGGTCAATGTCGGAGGCATCCGGCAGCCCGGTAAAGCCGCCCCGGCCAGGAGAGTCGCTGCAGCATTCTTCAAGGCGCCGCCGCTTCGGAGCGTTCCGAGCAGAAAAATCTGAAACCAAGTGAAAAAGGAGATCGTCTTAACGGACGAATCTCCTTTTTTTGTCGCGGTCGTTTGGTAATATCGCTTCGCAAAGCGCACGATCCCTTCGGTTCGGGCCCGTGTCAAACGGGCTCGGCAGGTGGTTTGCGCGCCTCAACCGCCGAATCGTTCGATTCTTCTTTCGGCGGCCGAATCGAATTTAGAAAGTAAAAAAACATGACTTTTTGCACTAGCCGTACCTATACCCGGGTTTTGACCACCGGTTCGACTTTGGGCAAGCGTGCGGTCACAAACGACGAGTTGGCGGTTGAACTTGCCGCCCGTGGCATCGAAACGAGCGACGAGTGGATTCGCACACGCACCGGCATCGGCTGCCGGCATATTGCAGGCAAAGACGAGACGACTCTGTCGCTTGCCCTGGCCGCGGCAAATGATGCGCTTGCCCGCGGGGCAATCGATCCTCAGACGATTGACCTTATTATCGTGGCGACGACCACGCCCGACGGCGTGTTTCCCTCCATGGCCTGTCGACTGCAGAATGCGCTCGGCATCAAGGGATGCGCCGCGTTTGACGTTCAGGCCGTGTGCGCCGGTTTTGTCTATGCCATGAGCGTGGCCGACGGTCTGATTCGCACAGGCGGCTACAAGCGTGCACTGGTGGTGGGCGCCGAAGTTTTAAGCCGTCTTCTTGATTGGAACGATCGCAGCACTTGCGTGCTTTTCGGCGACGGCGCGGGCGCCGTGGTGATTGAGGCAAGCGAGCGCGAAGGAATTCTTGCGCACCGCATGCATGCCGACGGATCGTTCGGCGTCGATACGCTTGCCTGTGACGCGCGCATCGAAAACGGTGCCGTTGCCGGCAACCCTTTTATTCAAATGAACGGCCGTCAGGTCTTCAAGCTTGCCGTAAGTTCGCTTTCGGAAAGTTTTGCCGAGGTCTGCGGCATGGCCGGTCTTGCGCCCGAAAACGTAGATGTCTGGGTGCCGCATCAGGCCAATATCCGCATCATTGAGATGATTGCCGAAAAACTCGGCATCCCGAAGGAAAAAACCGTCGAGACGGTGCAGATGCACGGTAATACGTCGGCGGCCAGCGTGCCTCTGGCCCTTGATTGGGCCGTCAAAAACGGCCGCATCCATGCGGGCGATACGGTGATGTTGCAGGGCGTAGGCGCCGGCATGACCTGGGGCAGCGTGCTTTTGAAGTGGTAACGAACAACTTAGAGTAGAGCGGAGAGAGGAATTGAAATTAGCGTTTGTTTTTCCCGGCCAGGGATCGCAGAAGGTCGGCATGGCCGACTGGGTGAAGGACTCCGAGGCGGCTTCGGCCGTCATGCAGGCTGCCGACAAGGCGCTCGGCGAGAACCTTTCCGGATTGATCGCCAACGGTCCCGACACGGATCTGAATTTGACCGTCAACACGCAGCCCGCGCTTTTGGCAACGAGCTACGCCGCTTTTGCCGCTTGGCGCGAAGCGGGCGGAGCCATGCCTGAAGTGATGGCCGGCCACAGCCTCGGTGAATATTCGGCTCTGACGGCCGCAGGCGTTTTTTCGGTTGAAGATGCCGTGCGTCTGGTGCGCTTTCGCGCAAGCGCCATGCAGTCGGCCGTTCCGGTGGGCGTAGGCGGCATGGCTGCGATTCTGGGGTTGGCTGACGAAGTCGTGGTCGACATCTGCGCCAAGGCTGCAGGGGACGAATCCGTCGAAGCCGTCAACTTCAATTGCCCCGGACAGGTGGTGATCGCCGGGCACAAGGCAGCCGTGCAGCGCGCCTGCGATCTGGCGCTTGAAGCGGGCGCCAAGCGTGCCGTTGTGCTTGCGGTGTCGGCACCTTTCCACAGTGCTTTGCTTGAACCCGCCGCGCGCGAACTCGCCGGCGAACTTGCCCGCGCCGAAATGAAGGAGCCGCAGGTTCCGGTTGTGGCCAATGTCGACGTCGTATGCCATACGGACGTGAACGAAATCCGCGAGGCGCTTGCTAAACAGGCCGCAAGCCCCGTTCTGTGGACGGGCTGCGTGCGCAAGATGCAGGAAATGGGCGTCACGCACATTGTCGAATGCGGTCCGGGGCGTGTGCTTGCGGGGCTTGTGCGCCGCATCGCGCCCGAAATTACGGTTGCCAATGTGAGCGACCTTGAAAGCATCAAGAACGTGATTGCCCAGTTGCAGGCTTAATTCTTCGAGAAAAGGAACAAAGAGATGCAGAACTTTTTTACTGCCGATAGCTTTGCCGGCCGCGTTGCACTCGTGACCGGCGCCACCCGCGGCATCGGCCGCGCGATCGCTATGGCCTTGGCCGAGGCCGGCGCCAAGGTGATCGGCACGGCGACGAGCGAAGCGGGTGCCGCCAAGATCAGCGAAGCCCTGGGCGAAAGAGGCCGCGGTATTGTGTTGAACGTGACCGATGCCCAGGCGAGCAAGGAAGCTGTTGAAGCGATCGTCGCCGAATTCGGCCGCATCGATATTCTTGTAAATAATGCCGGCATTACGCGCGACATGCTCGCGATGCGCTTGTCGGATGAAGCCTGGGACGCCGTGATCGAAACGAACCTCACGGCGGTGTTCCGCCTGACCCGCGCCGCACTGCGCCCGATGATGAAGCAGCGCTACGGCCGCATCATCAACATGAGCTCCGTTGTAGGCGCCATGGGCAACGCCGGTCAAGCCAACTACGCCGCCGCCAAGGCCGGCATGATCGGCATGAGCAAGTCGGTGGCCCGTGAAGTCGCTTCCCGCGGCGTCACGGTCAACTGCGTTGCGCCGGGCTTTATCGAAACGGACATGACGGCAGCCTTGCCCGAAGACGTCAAAACGCACCTTATGGCACAAATCCCGGCCGCCCGCCTCGGCAAAACGGATGATATTGCCGCTGCGGTCCTTTATTTGGCCTCAGAGCCCGCAGGATACGTCACCGGCACGGTTTTGCACGTCAACGGCGGCATGTTTATGGGGTAATGAAATCGGCGGGCAAGCCTGATAAAATCCCCCGATTAGAAAATTTTCTTTGTGGGCGTTCATTGCGGCGCCTGCTCAATTTCAGACACTACACATCATTCCGCGGAGTAGGAAATGGAAGATTTGGAACAGAAGGTCAAGCAGATCATCGCCGAACAGCTTGGCAAGAACGAAGCCGACATCAAGAACGAAGCTTCCTTCATTGAAGATCTCGGTGCCGACAGCCTTGACACGGTTGAACTCGTGATGGCTCTCGAAGACGCCTTCAAGATCGAAATCCCTGACGAACAGCAGGAAAACCTGCGCACCGTTCAGCAGGCTATCGACTTCATCCAGGCCAACGTCAAGGCCTAATGCCTCATTCAGGCGCTGTCCGAAGAAGGCATTCGACCTGACAGACGGACAGTATGAAGCGAAAAGGGGGCGACGCCCCCTTTTTTAATAAGTTATTAAGCTCGACAGAAAGGAAAACGAAAAGATGCGCCGTGTGGTTGTAACCGGTTTGGGCATGGTATCTCCGCTTGGACTCAACGTGGAGCAGAGCTGGAAGGCGTTGCTTGCGGGCGAGTGCGGCATCGGCCCGATTACGGAGTTTGATGCTGCCGAATTCGGCTGCCGTATTGCCGGCGAAGTCAAGAATTTCGACCCGACAGCGGGCGGCCTGCAGGCCAAGGAGGCTCGTCGCTACGACCGTTATGTGCAGTTTGCGGCTTCGGTTGCGACCGAAGCTCTGAACGACGCGGGGCTGGACTTCACGGGCAACAACGAAGCGGGCGATCGCGCCGGCTGCATCATCGGTTCCGGCATCGGCGGTCTCGAGACGATTTGCACCAACCAGAAGGCGATGCTCGATCGCGGCCCCCGCCGCATTTCTCCCTTCATGATTCCGGGCTGCATCATCAACATGGCTTCCGGCCTCGTGGGCATCATGAAGAACCTGCGCGGTCCGAACCTGGCGACTGTGACGGCCTGCGCCACGGGCCTGCACGCCATCGGCGAAGCAGCCTGGATCATTCGTCGCGGCGACGCGGACGTGATGCTTGCAGGCGGCACCGAAGGCACTGTTTGCCCTGTAGGCATCGGCGGCTTTGACAGCATGCATGCTTTGTCGCGCCGCAACGACGATCCCGCGCACGCTTCCCGTCCGTTCGACGTCGATCGCGACGGCTTCGTGATGGGCGAAGGTGCCGGTCTGCTCGTGCTCGAAGAGTACGAACACGCCAAGGCGCGCGGCGCCAAGATTTACTGCGAGCTTTCGGGCTACGGCCTTTCGGGCGATGCGTACCACATCACGACGCCCGCAACCGACGGTCCGGTGCGCTCCATGCAGATGGCCTTGAAGCATGCCGGCCTCAAGCCCGAAGACATCGACTATCTGAACGCACACGGCACGTCCACATCCGTGGGCGACGTGAACGAATCCAAGGCCGTTCGCGAGCTCTTCGGCGAACACACCGATAAGCTCGTGGTGAGCTCGACCAAGGGCGCGACGGGGCATTTGCTCGGCGGCGCCGGCGGCATCGAAAGCGTCTTTACGGTGCTGGCGATCCGAGATCAGGTGGCTCCCCCGACGATCAACGTCGTCAACCAGGATCCGGAATGCTGCATCAATGTCTGCAAGGGCGAACCGCAGAAGATGGAAATCCGTGCGGCCATGAAGAACAACTTCGGCTTCGGCGGCACCAACGCTACGCTCGTGTTCCAGCGCGTCTAACCGAAAGCTGACAAAAAGCAGAAAGCGGCCGCGCCTCGACAGCGGATCGGCCGTTTTTTGCTGTGCGAAAAAAGAGCCCGAAAGTGTTTCGATTCACCTTCGGGCTTGGACTTTCTGGAGGAGACTCATGCTTACTCTTGCTTGGAGATCTGAGCGTAGAGTAACGCAGAGTCCCGTAAGCTTGTACGGCTATTTGTCAGCGTTTTTTTCAGATTCTTCAGCTTCTTTAGCTTCTTCTTCCTTTTCTTTGGCTAGCCGCGCGGCTTCTGCGCGCTTAGCATCGGCTTCGGGAGAGTTGTCGATGAACTCTTCCTCGGGCGCCTTCATGATGCCCACGCAGCGAAACACGACTTCGGCTTTGATGCCGCCGTCGGGCGTTTTGCCCGAAATGCCGTCAAGAAGCTGCGAGCCCTGAGAGCCTCTCATGCAGAAGTCTTGTGCGCGCTGATAGAGGTAGTCGCGCAGCTGCATTGTCTGATTGATGTTGCGGCGCGTGCCGGAAATTTTGTAAAGGTTGTAGTCGATTTTTACAACATCGTCGTAGTTTGCGCTTTTTTCAATTGCCTCAATGAAGCCGCTGCAGCCGGCGAGCGTTCCGACGCCGAGCGTCAGACAGGCTGCGGTAAGAAGAGTTTTTCGCATGGTGTTCCTTACGGTTGGTTGCCGCTGCGCTTGGCCGCAGCGATTTCTGCGTAGCATACACGCGAAGCCTGCGTCATGCCCGCATACTCGATAAATCCGGCTTTGGAGGCGAACTTCCCGGTTTTGACGAGAGATTTGTGGTGTCGTTCGGCCTGTTCACGCTCGAGCGCATCTGCATAGAAGTAGTAGGCCCGGTAAATGCTTTCGGTTTCCAACACCATCGGACAAACAACGTGGTTGGTGTCGGCAAAGTGAAATACGTTGGCGAGCGGATAGGCATCGACTAACGCCAGATAGACGGCGTTTTCAAAGAGCGACCGCAGCAGTTTTTCGCCCGGATTGTTCATACGGCCCGAGAGCCACAGGCCGAGTCCCGGGTGCCGCCAGTAGATTTTGGGCCGCTCGAGCGTACGCCGCTCGGGCTTGAGGTTGACGGCAGGGATGATGTCCAACGCGGCAAAGCTTTCAAGAAGTTTTGTCCAGTCGCGAACTGTGGGGCCGGGGATGTGTGAGGCTTCTCCGATTTCGCTCCAATTGACGGGGCCGGCCGTGCACAGTGCCAGCGCACGGGCGACGGCATAGAACGAATCGCGCTTTCTCATGCCCAGTTCCACTGCGCGAGCCGTCGCGTCCATTTTCCACATGTTTGTCCAATGCAATGCACCTCGTACGCCTAGGCCCGAGGCCAGACACGCTGCGAGCGCTTCTTTTTCCGAGGCAAAACCTGCGGCGGGAATAAAGGCCGCAACATCGCCGTCCGTGACTTCTGCGCGCAGAAGACGCGGCTCGCGAGCGGGATAAAGTTCGAGCGCGACACCCTCCTGGAGCGCCTGATTTTGTACCGAAGCCACAGCGGTCTTGCCGTAGCAGCCCGAGAGCACCAACTGTTCGCCGCAGTGACCGGAAAGAAACGAAACGGCTTTTGCAAGCAGTCCCGGGCAGGCGTGCGCATTGACGATTGTCGTGCCGTTGCCGTACAGGCGAAAGAATTCATCGGCGGAGGCGGTAAGCAGCTGTCGGCTGCTTTCGTCGGTGACATCGGCATACGGACGATCTTGCAGAGCCTCAATTGAGGTGAAATCCGAACCGATGGCGCAGTTGTAAAGACACAGGCGGGATTGAAGGACGGCGGTCATGGTCGGACGCTCATTGGTTCAGCGGAGGAGTTGTCGGAATGGATGCGGCTTGCAGCTTTGCGCCACAAGAAATAGGCAACGGCACCGTAGACGACGGCCAGAATCAGGAGATGCACGAGGTGCCCGGCGACGCTTGCGATCGGTGCGCCGTTTTGCGACACCGCCACCAAGGCATTGATGCCCGGCGTCGTGGGCAGCAGCAAGCGAAGCAGCAAGATGGGAGACGTCATGTCGAAAAGCGGATGCACGACGCCCGACACGAAGAGCGACGGCGCGGAAATCACCACGAAAAATTGTGCGCCGTAAGCGTTGGTGCCCATCGCGAAGGTAAAGGCAAGACCGCAGCTCACCACGGCCGCGGCAAAAAATAGAGCCGTCAAAAGCGTGCCGGCAGGATTTTGCATTGAGGCAAAATCAAAAAGTACGAAATCCGGTCCGATGGCGTAGCCGAGCCAGATAAGGGCGAAGGCAAAGAATGCCGAATAAAGCGCGGCAAATCCCGAAGCTGACCGCGTAACGGCGCGCAGCACCGCGGGCGGTTTGCTGCAGGCGAGCCATCCGCCCAAGCTCATCACGATGCTTACGAACAAAACGGCTTGAATGATGACGGGCATGACGGCTGCGACGATGTAGCTGGCGTAGCCCGAGAGGGGATTGAAGAGGTTGACGTCGGCAAAGGAGACGGGGGCCGATTCGAGCTTTTTGACGAGCTCAAGCGGTGCGCCCGCGCGCACGACGTTGAGAGCAACCGAAGCGCTTGTGGCTTCGCCCACGACGCCCATGAGGCCGGCCATCACCGCACGCGACTTCACGGGGAAGGCGCCGTTGGCGGTGAGCGAAACCGAAGTGTGTTTTCCCGCGAGGAGGTTTTCTTCGAAATTTTCGGGGATTGTGACAACGGCGGCGGCCTGCTCGGTTTTGTAGAGTTTTTCACCCCGGGCGCGATCGGTTTCGATGGCGACAACTTTGATCATTGACACCGATTTGATACGCTCGATAAAAGCTCGGCTCGCGGCGCTGCGATCCAGGTCCACGACAGCCGTCTGCACGCTTGTGATGTTTTGGCTGGCATACGGCCAGGCATAAAAGAGCAGATAGAAAGCCACCGCAATCAGGAAGATGACGAACGTATCGCGCGTAAGCGCTCCGCGCAGAAGTACTTCACGGGCGGTTGCAAAAAATCCCTGAGGCTCAATGTCTGCAGGCATTGTCTTGGGTTGCGTTTCTCGGGCCGCCCAGCCGCGAATGCGCATGGGCAGAAGCATCAGAGCAAGCAGCGCCGGCACGATGACGAAAAGCGAGAGCACGCCGAGCAGGTACAGGGTATGCGGCAAGTCGCTTGCGAGCACCCATTGCGACGAATGAATCCGCAGGTACCAAGTGAGCGGCAGGAATTGTCCGAGCAATTGCGCCGCCGAGTCCATCGAGTCGAGCGGATAGGAAAAGCCGGTGAAGGGAAAGATCGGCGCGGTGGTTCCGATGGCAACCGACATCGCCAGAATCCAGGAGGGAGAAAGACTCGTGTAGAGCATTGCAAGCGCGGGCATCGAAGTGAGAAATAAAACGATGCCGAGCGCCCAAGCCCAAAGACTTCCCTGTACACCCCAACCTTCCCAGCCGGCAAACCAAGCCAGATAGGCAAGTCCCAGAAGCGAGTAGAGCAATGTCCAGAACGCCATGCGGCCGAGCAGGAAGCTTCGAAGGTGGGTGTAACTAGCAAGAATCGATTGCGCGGTGCCTTTGCGCCATTCACGGGTCAAAGCGCCGACACAGGTGAGAATCGCCCCCAGAGCCAGCACGCCCGGCACGATGGTCGTGAGCAAATAGGCCTTGAAATTGAGTGCCGGATTGCCGGCAATCAGCACGTCGGCATCGAGAACGGCAAGCCTTGCCTTGGCTCCGTTAAAGCCCCCGCCGACAGCCGCGGCCGCTTGCTCGAGCAGTTTTTGCGTCTTGATCTGTGTGAGTGCAAGCTTTACATCCGTCTCGACCGTGGTGGCGATGGCGTAGTAGCTTTTGTTGAGAAAAAGTTCGAGTGCGGAGTCCGAACGGCTGCCCGAAGTTTTTTCGCTCCAGTCGTGGCCGATTACAAAAAGCCCGAAGATATTGCCTGCGGCAAGGTCGTTTGAGGCAGCTTCGGGGCTTTCGTAATTGAGAAAGTCGATCGAGGGTACGGCGTCAAGCGAGCGGATCAGGTCTCGGCTTTCTGCCGAATTGTCCAGGTCGACCAGCCCGACGGGAATATCCCGCATGAGGCCCGTGGCGAAAACGCCGACGACAACAAGGCACCAGAAGATCGGCACAACGATGCCCGTGAGCCACAAAAGCGGCGTTTGAGCCGTCGTCTGGGCTTCTGCGAGAAAAGCGCGCTTGAAGTCGGAAAAAACGCTGGCCATGGAGGGGCGCCTTTTTACTTGCGATCGACGATGACGCTCATGCCGGGACGCAGGTCGCGCATTTCAACATCGGGCCTTGCGCGCACCTCAAACGTGCGCACATCGTAGCCCGTGGACTGACGCGTCGAGCGCCATGTCGCATAGTCGGCCCGCGGATTGATCCAGTAGACGGTGAAGGCGGCGTCGGTGAGACCCAGTGCGGGAACCTTGGCCTTGAGCTTCGTGCCGATTTTGATTTGAGAGAGTTCGTTTTCGCGGATGTTGAAGACCACCCATTTGTCGGAGTGATCCAAGAGCGTCACAAGCGGAAAGCCCGCCGGCGTCACTTCACCCGCATGCAGCACGACACGTGTAACTTCGCCCGTGCGCGGCGCCCGCAGTTCGCTTTCCGAAGCAAGGCTCTTGACTTCGGCGACGCCCGAAGCAGCCTGCCGAGCGAGCGCTTCGGCCGCTTTCTTTTCATCTTCACGGGCGCCCGTCTGCGCCATTTCGTAGACGCTCTGGGCTGCTTTGGCAATGCCTGCGGCCGTATCGAGCGCGGCCTTGGCTTCGTCGTGCTTTTGAGCCGACACAAGACCTTCCTTATAAAGCGTATCGATGCGGGCGTAGGTTTTCTTCGCAAGCTTTAGAGCCCCTACGGCGCTTTCATACATCGATTTGGCTTCGCGGATCTTTTCTTTGCGCGCGCCTTCTTCGACAAGGCGCGCCTTGGCCTGAGCGGCCTGCTCCTGAGCGGTCACTTGACCGAGCTTGGCGGAGATTTCCGGAATGCCGATTTTCATCATCACGGCGCCGGCCTGAACCGTGTCGCCTTCCTTCACAAGGACTTCTTCGATGCGTCCGGGAATCTTCGGCGCCACTTCGATCGTGCGGGCGTCAACCTGCCCCTGCAGCGGGGCCTGAGCGGGGGTAGCGGCTTTCCACAGGCCGATGCCGATGAAGGCAATAAGTCCAACACCGATGACGGCGGCGGCAACGGCTTTGACGGATAGGGTTTTCTTTTCGCTCATGGATCAGTGCTCGAAAATATTTGTTTGACGGGTGACGGACTCTTCGAAGGCATTCATGTCGCCGCTGGCGGCATTGAGCATCGCCCAAGCGACGACGAAGCGGTAGGCCGCAACACGCCTGGCAATTTGCGCTGCCAGAAGCTTCGTGCGGGCATCGTTGACATCATCGGCCGTTGACAGACCTTCCGAAAAGCTCTTTTCTCTCAACCGCAGATTTTCTTTGGCCAGAGCCAGCGTCGAGTCGGTGAGGCGATAGGCTTCTCGTGCCTGACTGCTTTTGAGGTAGGCCGTTTCAACAGCCGTCATCAGACGGTTGTTTGCTTCGGCATGCGCAGCCTGCGCTTTGTTTACGAGCGAGTGGGCCGCCGCAATCGACGCGTTGCGGTCTTTGTTGTCCCACAGCGTGAACTTCACTCCGATGCCGGCAATCCAGTCGGGTTCCGGGATCGTGAGGTAGTGCTTGATGAGGTTGTAATTGGCAAAGGCATAGACCTGCGGATGCCAGGCTGCTTTAGCTGCAGTAACGCCCTGTTCGGCTTGACGGCGCATAGCCTGAACGCCCTTTAGCACCGGACTGGTGCCGAGCGCCTTGTCTTGCCAGCTTTTGAGCGTGCCGATGTCGTCGGTGACGACGAAGAGGGGATTGGTGAGCTCTCCGACGGATTCTTCGCGCAGAAGGCCCGCAAGTTCGCTTTCGGCGACGTGCCGGTTTGTTTGCGCATTCAAAAGCTCGCGTTTGGCCGAGTCACGGTTGACTTCGACGGCCATGCGTTCAAGTTTGCTGATCGTCCCGGTCTTTTCAAAGCGAAGAGCTTTCTTTACCTCAAGCTCTTGCTGCGCGAGCATCTCTTCCTGAAGGCGCTCGACGCTGCGTGCCAGCTGCACGGCAAAGTACTTCTGCGCCAGTTCCGTGTCGATCGTGTCGCGCTTGGCCTGTGTTTTTGCCTGCGATTCGTAAACGGCTTCGTCGGCCGCCCGCACTTTGGCGTTGATGGCGCCGCCCATGTAGATCGGCAGTTCGGCATTGATGGCAGCGCGCGGGCCCCCGATATCTTCTTCGAAGTAGAGGTCGATCGGACTCATGCTGCCGAGAAGTTGGCCGATATTGCTGTCAGGAGTAATGGCACCGGGCTTGAACAGGGAACCTGCGAGTGCGCCTACGTTGACAGAGCCGAAGTCGACTGTTTTTCGGCCCCAGATCTGCTTGGCGTCGAGTTCGATCTTGGGACCGTGCAGACTGCGCGCATTTTTAGCCTGGCTTTCCCGCTTGGCCGTTTCGGCCATTTCGATTTTGATTGCATCCACACGGTCATGGGCGAGCGCGCGTGCCTGAGAAAAATCGAGCGCACCGGTGTCGGCAACGGCCGAGCCGGCGGCGAAGGCCAGCAGTGCGAGGACGAAAAGAGGTTTAACTGCCATCGAAGAACTTTTCCGAAAGTCGGATTTTCTATAAAATCCTCATTTTAGTGCCGAGAGATGCTCGGTACGGCACAATTCGGCCCGAATGGCGAAATCGGTAGACGCAAAGGACTTAAAATCCTTGACCTTTGGGTGTGCGGGTTCGAGTCCCGCTTCGGGCACCAATTCTTGCATGCAAGCCCTGATTTGACAGTGTTTTTCTCGGCTAAGGAGTCGTTTTTCTTTGGTGATTCACAATTCCCTGAAGAAGCACTCTTTTCCTCGGACAAAAACGCTCAAATGCGGGCCGTTTTTGCGTGAGGCCCAGAAACGCTGATGTCGGAAACTGCAGACTTTTCCAAATTTCCCCTTGATCCCCATATTCAGGATGCGATTCGTGAATTGGGTTATGTCACGCCCACGCCGATTCAGGTGCAGGCCATCCCCGTGGTGCTCGCCGGTCAGGACGTGATGGGGGCGGCTCAGACCGGCACCGGCAAGACGGCCGGCTACGGTTTGCCCGCACTGCAGCGAATTCTGCCCAAGGCCAATACTTCGATGTCGCCTGCGCGCCATCCCGTGCGAGTGCTGATTCTGGCGCCCACTCGAGAGCTCGCGGTGCAGGTCAACGACAGTCTCGTGAAGTACGCCGCCAAGACGCCGCTGCGCGTCGGCGTTGTCTACGGCGGCGTTGACATCAAGCCTCAGTCTGAAATGCTGCGCCGCGGCGTTGAAGTGCTCACGGCTACGCCCGGGCGTTTGTTGGATCATCACGAAGGCCGTTCGGTTAATCTCTCGCAGGTTGAAATCGTCATTCTCGACGAAGCCGACCGCATGCTCGACATGGGCTTTTTGCCCGATATCTCGCGCATTCTCAACCTGCTGCCGAAAAAGCGTCAGAACTTGATGTTCTCGGCAACATTCTCGCCCGAAGTGAAAAAGCTTGCCGGCAACTTCCTGCACAACCCTGTGCTTGTTGAAGTTGCCCGCGAAAACGCCACGGCCGATACGGTCGAGCAGATCGTCTATCAGGTGCACGACTCGGAAAAGACCGACGTTCTCATCGACATTCTCAAAAACGACGGCGAAGAGGGCGGTCCGATCAAGCAGGTCATCGTTTTCGTTAACGCAAAGATCACCTGCCGGCGTCTGGCGTCAACGCTTACGCGCGTCGGCATCAAGGCCGACGCCATTCACGGGGACAAGTCTCAGGACGAGCGTATGGCCGCCCTTGAAGCCTTCAAAAAGGGCGAAGTCGAAGTGCTGGTTGCAACCGATGTGGCGGCCCGCGGTTTGGATATTGCCGAACTGCCGGAAGTCATCAACTTCGATGTGCCGTTCGGTGCCGAGGACTATGTGCACCGCATCGGCCGTACGGGACGCGCCGGTGCTAAGGGTAAGGCCGTGATGCTTGCGACAGGCGGCGACAGCCGTCTGGTGGCAGCCATTGAAGAACTCACAAAGCAGAAGTTCAACCTGACCGAACGTCGCGCGATGTCCCGTGAGGAACGCCGTGCGCACAACGATTCGCGTCGTCGCGACCGTGACGGCTATTCTGAGAATCGCCCTCGCCGTCACGAATGGCGCGACGAAGATCGCGAGGGACGTCGTCCGGTCGATATGCCGTCAATGCCCAAAGCTGTCTACGATCCGATTTTCGATGCGCCGTACGAGCCGAGTGATGAGCCTGCGGCTGCGCCCAACCAGAATGCCCCCGTTCGTACCCTTCCCCGTACTCAGGGTAAGAAAAAGGGCATGGTGGCTGCGCTTTTGGGCGGCCTGATGCGCAAGTAATCGAACCTAACTTTTGACTTATGCGGCTTATCGGCCGCCAATCTCTTCTGCCTCGTGTTGTTGCTGGCGCGAGGCCCGTTTGTTCATGACCGATACCGAAAAGTTCCGCTTCTGCGTTGCGCCCATGCTCGACTGGACCGATCGTCACTGCCGCTACTTCATGCGGTTGATGACCAAGCGTGCTCGCCTTTACACCGAAATGGTCACGACACCGGCCATTATTCACGGCAACCGGGATCTGCTTTTGAAGTTTGACTCCTCGGAGCATCCTGTGGCATGTCAGTTGGGCGGAAGCGACCCTGAGGAGCTTGCCGAAGCTTCCCGCATCGTTGCACAGTACGGCTATGACGAGATCAACCTCAACTGCGGCTGCCCGTCCGAGCGGGTGCAAAAAGGTTCCTTCGGCGCCTGCCTGATGCTAGAACCCAAGCTTGTCGCGGAATGCTTTCAGGCAATTCGAGAAGCGAGCGGCCTCGAGACCACGATTAAGCACCGCATCGGTGTGGATCATCAGGACGACTACTCATTTGTGCAGAACTTCGTCGGTACGCTTTACGAGGCCGGCTGCCGCGCCTTCATCGTGCATGTGCGTACCGCTTTTTTGAAGGGACTTTCACCGCGTCAGAACCGTGATGTGCCGCCTCTGAAGCCCGACTATGCCTACCGGCTCAAGAAGGAATTTCCCGATGCACAGTTTTGCATCAACGGCGGCATTGCGACGTTGGATGCCTGCCGAGAATTTCTTGACGGCGGCCTAGACGGCGCGATGGTGGGGCGAGCCGCCTACCACGAGCCCTGGATGCTCTCCCGTGTGGATGAGGTGCTCTTCGGAGCGGAACCCTTAAGCCTTACGCGCGAAGACGTGGTCGAGCAGATGACCGAATATTTGTACCGCATTGCTCCAGAGCATGAAAACGCTGTGCGCAACGCCGCTCGTCACACTATGGGCTTGATGAACGGGTTGCCCGGGGCTCGTCTGTGGCGCCGCACATTGTCCGACCCCAAGGCCTATAAAGAGGCAGGGGCGGATGTGCTGAGACTGGCTTTGGCTTCCATGCAGACAGCGGGTGTCGGCCAGCTCGAAGAGGACGAAGTCGGCGTCTAGATAAGATAAGCAGCTTTTTGCATATCGCTATATATCGATATATTTTCTATATAGATTTGCTGTATAGTTCCTTGCGAATGAGTGAATTTGCAAGGAGCTTGCATGTGCATATTGCCAAAACATGAGGATTCTGTTACCGAATTCAAGCTTCTGTGGTGTGATTCGGCCAAAAAGACTCTTTGTGCCTTTTTGAACGGGCGAGGAGGGACGATTTGGTTCGGACTCAACGATGCGGGAGAACCGATCGGTTTGGCCGAGCCTGATGTCGTTTCAAACGCTGTAACGAATACGTTTCGCGGCATGCATCCGGATGCATCTGCTTACTTTGAAACGCATATCGAGGAAGCCGAAGGCAAACCTCTTGTTTTGGTCAAGGTTTTTCCTGGAAAGTCCACGCCTTATAAGGTTGATGTGCGAGGCGAAGGATGTCGTGCTTACGTTCGCCGCGGATCATCGACGTATCTGGCTTCGGAAGAGGAACTTTTGGAACTGACGCGGCAGGGTGATCCGACGCCTTGGGAAGCTTATCCGGCAAGAGAACAGAATCTTACGTTTGAGGCAACTCGCCGCGTTTTTGAGCGTCATTACGTTGAGTTTTCGAGCCGTACGGAAGAAATCCTGATGCTGCGGGCGAGGTCGAACGGCCCGTGGACGAATCTGGCGTATCTCTTAAGCGATCAGAACAAATTCAAAACTCGCTTTGCGATTTTCAACGGACTCAATAAGGCGGCCCCCATCGCCGCAATGCTCGATGCCGAAGGCAGTATCCTCGATCAATTCGAGCGAATCTATCAGCGCTTGCGGGACTGCATCGGTTTTTCCTGCCGGATCGGTCTCAGAGGCGAGCGCATTGAGCGGCACGAATTTCCGCTGAGGGCTGTGCGCGAAGCTCTGGTCAACTTGTGCGTTCATCGGGACTTTCGCATGGGTACGGCTGCATACGTGGCTATGTTCTCGGATCGTCTGGAATTTTTAACGATGGGCGCTTTACCCAGAGGTTGTGATCCTCAACTTCTGAAAAAAGGCATCAGTGTCTGCCGCAATCAGGCACTTTGCGATGTCTTCTACCGTTTGGACAAAATGGAGCAGTGGGGCATAGGTATTCCGACAATCTTCGCTTCCTACGAAGGCGAAGCCGTACAACCGGCGCTTGACTGCAGCGACAATTGTGTGGAAATCGTTTTGCCGCGGCTAAATGTTAATGTGACCGACATAACTGCGCGGCAAGAAATGATCATGAGCGACCTTATGGCATTCGGGCGCCCCGCAACACGTCAGGAGCTGCAGAGCAAAACCGGTGTGTCCTACGTCACTTTGCTGCATGAACTGAAGGAGTTGGTAGAGCGCGGAAAGGTACAGCGTATCGGAGCCGGACGCAACACTTGCTACAAAGTGCTGTAGCGGTGCTGTTACGAATTTTTTTGTGGGACTTCCGATTGTTCGGAAATTTTGGGAGGCATATCAATGCTTGGAGCCATTGTGGGCGACATTGTCGGTTCGCGGTTTGAATTTGCCAATTTTCCGACGGACGGAACGGAGTGCGACTTCGGAGTGCCGGTTGCGCCCGGATTCGAACTTTTTGCAGGCGACTGCAAGTGCACCGACGATACGATTTTGACGCTTGCTGTCTGTCGTGCGCTTCTGGATTCTTTGAACCAGCCTTCCAACCTGCCTCAGTTGGCGGTCGAGCGTTTCGTCGAGTTCGGCCGAGCTTGGCCGTTGGCGGGCTACGGAGGTCGCTTTGAAGCATGGTTGCGCAGCCGGGAGCACGTTCCCTACAACAGCATGGGAAACGGTTCGGCGATGCGGGTGAGTGGCTGCGCCTATGCGGCCGAGACGCTCGAAGAGGCGCTGTTTCTGGCTGATCAGGTGACGGCTGTTACGCACAATCATCCCGAAGGCATGAAAGGAGCACGCGCTGTTACTGCCGCTACGTTCCTTGCGCGCAAGGGAAAGGATAAAGAATCAATCCGACGGCATATTGTCGAAAACTACTACAGCCTCGATTTCACGCTCGATGAAATTCGTCCGAGCTACTGGAAAGAGCAGGGAATCGGGCTTTGCGGTAAGACGGTTCCGCAGGCGCTCCAGGCTTTTTTTGAATCGACAGATTTCGAGAGTGCGATTCGTCTTGCCGTGAGCATCGGCGGCGATACGGACACGCTCGGCGCCATTGCAGGTGCACCTGCTGGCGCTTTCTACCACGTGCCCGAATCGATTGCGCAGGAGGCACTCGCGTTTCTCCCAGAGGAATTGAGGAGCGTGCTCGAAGCCTTTGAAGCGGCTTTCCCGACCTAGACGCGAATACGGCAAACTCACTGCGTCGTCCTGGTTTGTGAAGCTTATTTTCCTGCACAATACACAGCTCCCATAAATAATCAGAAATCCAACGGCACGCAAAAATGCTCTGGTTTGCTCTTTATTCGCTCTTATTTATAGTCCTAGCCTATGTCGACAGCCGAAAAGGACAGTCGTCGGAGAATTATTTTCTCAACGGTCGACGCTCGAAAGCGCATCAGGTCGGCTTTTCGATTGTTGCCTCTTGCGTAGGCGGTTCGGCTACGGTCGGCATGTGCGGTCTGGCATTTTCAGTGGGTATGCCGGCCGTCTGGTGGCTGCTTTCGGGTGCTTGCGGTCTGGTGATTCTGCGCGTTTTTATGGTGCCGCGCATTCGAGAGCGCCTGTCGGCGCTCACAATGCCCGAGATGGTAAAGAGCTTGATCGGGGCGCCTGCGCACCGCATGAGTTGTCTGATCATCGTGTGCGCTTGGGCAGCGATTCTGGCTGCTCAGTTTCTGGCGATGGGCCGCATCGTGGAGGGATTGACGGGGCTGTCTTTACAGACGGCTACCGCCTGCGGCGCGTTTGTTATTGTCATCTATACGTGGCTTGGAGGACAGGCAAGCGTCATCAAAAGCGATGTGATCCAACTCACAGTGATGGCTATCGGTCTGGTGTCGATTCTCGGCTTATTGATTGCCTCCGATGCCGAGCCGCTTCGTTCCGTTTCCGTCGAATGGCTCAACGAGGACTTCGGACTTTCCGACTGGAGCCGCTTTATGCTGCTTATCGGAGGCAGCTACATTGTCTGTCCCATGCTCTTTGCCCGTGTGATGAGCGCCGAAAGCGATGCGGCGGCGCGCCGCGGAACGACGTTCGGCATCGTCGGGATTGTGTTTTTTGCATTTGTCATTGCCGCAATCGGCATCGAAGCAAGAGCGTTTGTTCCGAGCGAAGTCGTCGGCGATGCGGTTTTGCCGCAGCTTGTTTCGCAATTGCCCGAATGGGCGGGTGCGGCGTTTTTCTTTGTGATGGCAAGCGCCATTCTTTCATCGGCCGACTCTTGTCTTATCACGGCGGCGACGGTGGCAGCCAATGATGTTTTGCACAAACCCACGGTGGCGATGTCGCGTCGCGCGCTGGTGGTCATCGCGGCTGCGGCTTTTGTGCTTGCCAATTTCGGAGGAAGCGTTTTGGGATTGCTGCTTGCCGCCAACAGCATGTATGTCTGCGCCGTAGTGGCGCCGATCTTTGTGGCGCTCGCAGCAAACCGGTCTCTGGAAAAGCGTACGGCACTGCTCACAATAACCGTTGCTGGGAGCCTTGCGCTTGCCGGCGAACTGCTTTCGATCGAGCCATTGAGCTATCTGGCGGCAGCGGTGTCGCTTCTTGGCAGTGTCTTGGCTTTGAGGAATCGAAATCCGCAGGTCAGGGCCGCAGCCGTCGTTTTCGTTCGAAAGGATTGAAATCGCAGAAAAAATCGATGCCGAAAGTGTTGAACTTGACGCCGATTTCCCATATAATCCGCGCTTCTTTGTGTGAAGCAAAGAAGATCAAAGGCCTGTTGCCATGTCGGCGCAGGCAAGTAAATAGCACGCCGCAGGCTCTCCGGGTGACCGTTTGAGCGGTTTTGCCAAGGCCTCGGTGTTAGACATAACCTTGGAGAATAAGAAATGTCCGTCAGCATGCGTGAAATGCTCGAAGCCGGTTGCCCCTTTGGCCCCCAGACCCGCTTCTGGAACC
>USBS01000019.1 GCA_900552915.1 uncultured Sutterella sp.
TGCTGCCGATGCGGCGGCCCGCCGCTTTATCGAACAGTCGCTTGAGCGCGGCGTGCGCACAATCGCTACGAGTCTTTACGAGGACTGTGAGGTCGCGGGCTGCGAAATGCTTGTCGCGAAAGACATCAGTCACGATGCACGCGGCATGCGCTTTGTGCTTTCCTGGCACGGCAAGCAATACGAGGTCGGAACACAGGTTTTCGGACGCTTCAACGTGAGCAACCTGTTGGAGACGGCGGCTGCGGCACTGAGCCTGGGCTTTGATGTCGAGCAAGTGTGTGCGGCGCTCGAAGAACTGCAGCCGCCGGCGGGTCGCCTGCAAACGGTGACGGCCTACGGCTGTCCGCTTGCGGTGGTCGATTACGCGCACACGCCCGATGCGCTTGAAAAGGTGCTTGCGGCTTTGCGCGAAACGGCCGAGAGCCGGCACGGTCGATTGATTTGCGTTTTCGGCGCCGGAGGCGATCGAGATGCAGGCAAGCGCCCGATCATGGGCGAAGTGGCTTCACGCATGGCCGATGCGGCTGTCATCACGAGCGACAATCCGCGCTCTGAAGATCCGGCTTTGATTGCGCAGGCCGTGGGCGAGGGCGTGCCGGAGAATCGACGGGCGTCGGTGACGACCGAACTCGATCGGCGTCGTGCGATCGTGGAGACGATCTGTTCGGCAGACGCTTGCGACGTGGTGCTCATTGCCGGCAAGGGACACGAGGATTATCAGGAAGTGGCCGGCGTCAAGCACCACTTCGACGATTTGGAAACGGCGCGCGAAGCCTTCAACGAACGGCGCGTGCGCTTAGCGAAGCAGTAAGAAACGAAGATGGCTGGAACGAATACTTGGACGATGAAGGCGCTTGAGCATGCGCTCGGGCGCCTCATGGTAGCCCGGCACGGCAGCACGACCGGAGCGGATCTGGGACCGATCTGCACCGATTCGCGTCAGGTGCGTCAGGGCAGCGTCTTTGTCGCCTTGAAGGGCGAGCGCTTTGACGGACACAATTATGCGGCGCAGGCAGCCCGCGACGGTGCGTCGGTCGTGATCGTCGAGCGTGACACGGGCGCGAGCTGCCCGCAGATCATCGTGAGCGACACGCAGGAGGCGCTCGGCGCGCTTGCCCGCGCCTGGCGCAGCCAGTTTACGGCGCCCGTAATCTGCGTGGCGGGCAGCAACGGCAAAACAACGACAACGCAGATGATCGCCTCGATTCTGCGCACCTATGTCGGCGAAGACTGCGTTGTTGCCACCGAAAAGAACTACAACAACCACATCGGCGTGCCGCAGACGCTTCTGCGCTTTACAAACGGTCCCAAGGTGACGAAAGTGGCCGTGATCGAAGCCGGCATCAGTCACCCGGGAGAAATGGCGCGTCTTGTGAGTTGGATTCGACCGACCGTGACGGTCATCACGAATGCGCAGCGCGAGCATCAGGAGTTTTTGGACGGCGTCGAGGCTTCGGCCCGTGAAAACGCTTTTGCCATTGTGGCGCTTTCCGCAAAGGGCACCGTGGTGCTGCCTCAGAAGGATCCCTGTCTGCCGATCTGGCTTGACTACGCTCGAGCACGCGGTTGCAAGGTGAGCCTTTATTGCCGCGGCGAGTGCAATGCAGCCGACGTTTCCGTGCAGCGCAAGGGCGACAAATTTGAAATTCGCTGCGGCGGCAAAGCGATCGAAACGACGCTTTCGATTGCGGGTGCGCATGCCGAGCACGATGCAGCGGCTGCGGCGGCCGCAACGCTTGCGGTGGGCGTAACACCCGAAGCGGTGGCTAAGGGCTTGGCTCGCTTTGAGGCGCTTGCCGGCCGCGGCAAGCGTTATCAGCTCGCGGGCGGCGCACTTCTGATCGACGAGTCCTACAACGCCAATCCCGACAGCATGCGTGCGGCCATCGATCTGTTGGCCGCTCAGCCGGCTCCGCGCATTCTCGTTGCCGGTGAAATGGGTGAAATCGGTGAAAAGCGTGTCGAGTTCCACGCGGAAATCGGCCGTTACGCTAAGCAGAAGGGAATCGATCGGCTTTTGGCCACCGGTCCCGACATGGTGTATGCCGTGCAGGCGTTCGGCGCCGCGGGCCGCCACTACGAAGCGACGGATATGCTTTTGCGTGCCGTGCGTGAAGCGGTGAGGGCGCCCGCAAGCGTTCTTGTGAAGGCAAGCCACAGTCAGCATCTCGATCAGCTTGTTGAAAGTCTTCTCAAAGACCCCGGGCAGGTCGGACGAACGGCCGTGCCTGCTGCGGCTTCTTCGGAGAAGAAGGACCAAGAGGGCAATTGATGCGGGGCGTTCCCGATTGAGGAGCGATCGTTAAAATTCAACCTTTTGCGGCCGAAGCGGGCGGCAGCCAATGGATAATCCCCGCACAGGTTTCAATCGATGCTTTTGTACATATTTCAGTGGCTTAGCGAAGACATCCGCTTCTTTTCGGTGTTCAATTACTTGAGTCTGCGTGCGGTGCTCGCGGCGCTTACTGCCATGGCGATCGGCTTTGCGGCGGGCCCGGCGGTCATTGCCAAGCTCAAGGCGATGAAAATCGGACAGGCGGTGCGCGCCTACGGTCCCAAGAGCCACCTTGCCAAGGACGGCACGCCCACAATGGGCGGCGCCTTGATTCTGGTCGCGATCGGCATTTCCACGTTTCTGTGGATGGATCTCTCGAATCGGTTCGTGTGGGTGGTGCTCTTCGTGACGCTCGGCTACGGCGCCATCGGCTGGACCGACGACTACCGCAAAGTCGTGCATCACAATCCCGAAGGCATGAGCGCTCGCGAAAAGTTCGCGTGGCAAAGTGCGATCGGTTTGATTGCGGCCGTCTATCTGGCCTTTACGCTTTCGATGCCCGAAGAGACGGGCGTGTGGTCGGCCATTTGGGCCTGGGCCAAGAGCGGATTTACGTTCAGTTCGCCCGGCAAACTCTGGCTCACTGTGCCGTTCTTCAAGCAGATTGCCTTCCCCTTCGGCGTCTTCGGTTTTGTGATCTTTACCTACATCGTGATTGTCGGTACATCCAACGCCGTCAATCTCACCGACGGTTTGGACGGTCTTGCGATTCTGCCCTGCGTGATGGTCGGTTCGGCTTTGGGGATCTTTGCCTACGTGGTGGGGCGTCCCGACTATGCCGATTACCTCTACTTCGAATACATCCGCGGCGCGGGCGAATTGGTCGTGGTGTGTGCGGCGCTTGCCGGTGCCGGTCTGGCGTTTTTGTGGTTCAACTGCTATCCGGCCCAGGTCTTCATGGGCGACGTGGGTGCGTTGGCGCTGGGCGGCGCGCTCGGCACGATTGCCGTGATCACCCGTCAGGAAATCGTTTTGGCGATCATGGGCGGCATCTTTGTGGTGGAAACGCTCTCGGTGATGATTCAGACGACGTACTTCCGTCTCACGCACGGAAAGCGCGTCTTTTTAATGGCGCCGATTCATCATCATTTCGAACTCAAGGGCTGGAAGGAAACGCAGGTTGTCGTGCGCTTCTGGATCATTACGTTCGTTTTGGTTCTGGTCGGGCTTTCTACCCTTAAAATTCGCTGATAATTCAATAGGTTGTCTGCGCAAAGCTGCGCAGACAACATGTGAGTCAGAAAGGAAAGGTCGTGTCGCATATTCGCATTGAAAACGGACTCAGGGCTTTGGTGCTCGGATGCGGAACGTCGGGCGCCGCGGCCGCTTTGTTTCTGCACTCCCGCGGTTGGGATACGACGATTGTCGATACGGCCGAACACCCTTCCGGCCTGAAGCTTTTCGACGAAGCCGAAAGCCGTCCGAAGTTTGTTTGTACCGAATTTACCGAACAGCTGGTCGGCGAAAAACTTGATCTTTTGGTTTTGAGTCCGGGCTTGTCGCCGGAATTTTCCAAAGCGGCGCCGCTCGTGAAGGCTGCTCGGGCTCTGGGCGCCGACGTGGTTGGCGAAATCGAGCTTTTTGCCCGCGAACTCAATCGCCTTGCATCCTATCGCGGCTACCGTCCGATCGTGATTGGCATCACCGGCACAAACGGCAAGACGACAACGACGGTTTTGACCGGCAAGATGGCCGGGGCAACCAAATCCGTGGAAGTGGCAGGCAACATCGGCCCGAGCGCGCTTTTGGCGCTCGATCGGCATCTGCAGGCCAACACGCTGCCCGAAGTTTGGGTGCTCGAGCTTTCGAGCTTTCAGCTGCAGACGACGGAAAGTCTGCGCTGCACGACGGCGGCTTTTCTCAACCTCACCGAAGATCATGTCGACTGGCATGGGTCGTTGGCGGCCTAAGACCCGCATCTTTTCCGAGAACACGATTCGCGTGTTAAACCGCGACGACGCGGCAAGCATGCGCGCTTTTGTACCGGGCTTGTCCGTAACGTTCGGCGACTCGGCTCCCGTTGAGGCCGGACAGTGGGGGCTTGACAAGAGCGAGGGCATCGAGTGGCTCGCCTATCGCGAGCGTCCCGCTCATGTCTGGAAGTCCGAAAAGAAGGCGGCTCTATTTGCCGAGCCGCAGGATGAGCAGCTTTTGATGCCCGTGGATGCGCTCAAGATTCGAGGCCGGCACAATGCGATGAACGCGTTGGCGGCTCTGGCGCTTGTGCAGGCTGCGGGGCTGCCGTTGGGGCCGGCCCTGCAAGTGCTTAAAACGTATACGGGCGAAGCACACCGCGTGCAGCCTGTGCTTGAAGTCAACGGCATCGAATTCATCGACGACAGCAAGGGCACCAATGTGGGCGCCGTCAAAGCTGCCTTGGAAGGCCTGGGCAAAACCGGCCGCAAAGTGAGCATTATTCTGGGCGGCGACGGAAAAGGGCAGGATTTTGCGCCGCTTTCGGATGCTTTGGCCGCTTATGCGTCCTATGCCGTTTTGATCGGGCGCGACGCCGACAAAATCGAAGCGGGCATACGTGCGAGCGCAATAGCGATCGAGCACGCGGGAACCGATTTTGAAGCGGCCGTGCAGATGGCCTTCGATCATGCGGCCGCGGGCGGCGTGGTGCTGTTGTCGCCCGCATGCGCAAGCTGGGACATGTTTGCCAACTACGCCGAGCGCAGTGCGCGCTTTGTGAAAAAAGCCCATGAGATCGCTCAGGCCGCGAAGGACGCCGGAGGAAAAGGCCGATGAGCTTTTTCTCCCGCAAAAGAGCTTCGCAGCCGCCTGTCTATCGTGCCTGGGCCGATGAGCCGGTCCTAAAGGGACGTTCGTCGGTTTCGGGGGCCGACGGCTACGATACGGCCGTGGTTCTGCTTACGCTTGCGCTGCTTTCCATGGGCGCGCTGATGGTCTATTCAGCTTCGATTTCGCTTGCCGACAGCCCGCGCTACAACACCACCCAGTATCACTTTTTGCTGCGCCATCTGGCTTCCATTACGGTGGGCATGGTTGCGGCCTACGGCGTGTGCCGCATCCCGATGCGCGTCTGGTACAAACTTGCGCCGTGGCTGATGGGAGCGGCCGTACTGCTGCTTTTTCTAGTGCTGTTGCCGGGCATCGGAAAGTCGGTAAACGGCTCGCGCCGCTGGATCAACCTGGGCATATTGAACCTGCAGGTCACCGAGTTTGCGAAGTTTGCCATTTTGCTCGGCGCCGCCGCCTTTACCGTGCGCCGTCAGGACTACATGCACTCCTTCAGCAAGGGGCTCGGCCCCATGGCGCTCGTGATGTGTCTTGTGGCGGGCCTCATCAGTATGCAGCCCGATCTGGGCGCCATCATGGTGACGGTGGCCATCGCTATGGGCGTGCTCTTTTTGGGCGGGCTCAACATGCGCATCTTCGTGGTGGTGTCGATTGCCGTTATTGCCGTGGTGACGCTCATGATCTACGACTCGCCATGGCGTTTGCAGCGCGTGATGGCCTATCTCGATCCCTGGAGCAGCGACTACGCGCTTGACAAGGCCTATCAGCTGAGCCATTCGCTGATTGCCTTCGGTCGCGGCGAGTTATTCGGCGTGGGACTCGGGGCTTCCGTTGAAAAGCTTCACTATCTGCCCGAAGCGCACACCGACTTTATTTTGGCGGTGTTGGGCGAAGAGCTCGGCTTTCTCGGTGTCACCGGCGTTTTGTTCTGCTACTACTGGTTTGTTCGCCGTGCGTTTGCAATCGGACGACAGGCCATTAAGCTCGACCGCGTGTTTTCGGGGTTGATTGCCGAAGGCGTGGGCATCTGGATCGGCATTCAGGTGATCATCAACGCGGGCGTGGCCACGGGACTTCTGCCCACCAAGGGGCTCACATTGCCGCTGATGAGCTACGGCGGCTCGTCGCTTTTGTTTACGCTGGCCGCCGTGGGGCTCTTGTTGCGCGTGGACCGGGAAAACCGCATCCTGATGCGCGGCGGTAAAGTTTAGGGATTCAAACGGGACGGTTTGCCGAGAGCGGACCGTCCGAACGATTTTTAGGAATGGAAAATATGTCCGGCAAGAAATTAATGATTGCGGCTGCAGGCACCGGGGGACACGTCATGCCGGGGTTGGCCGTTGCGCGCGAAATGCGCCGCCGCGGCTGGGAGGTGCACTGGATCGGCACGCAGCACGGCATGGAGGGCAAGCTCATCGCCCGCGACGGCATTGAGTTCACCGGCCTGGATTTTCGCGGCATGCGCGGACACGGCCTGATGGGGCTGATCACGGGCGCTGTCAAGCTTGTGAAATCCACTTTTGCCGCAAAGAAAACGTTTGCGCAGGTTCGCCCCGATGTGCTTTTTACCACCGGCGGCTACATTGCGGTTCCGGTATGCAAGGGCGCCGAAAGCACCAAGACGCCGATCGTTCTGATGAATTGCGACTCGGACATTCTGATGAGTTCCAAGATCGTGCTCGACAAAGCCAAGCTTGTTGCCTGCGGCTTTGCCGGAAGCGCCCGCAGCTGCGCGCGGGAGAAGGGCCGCATCACGGGCAACCCCGTGCGCGCCGAAATCGAGGCGTTGCCTCCGCCCGAAGAGCGCCTCGCGGGCCGCGAAGGTCCTTGGAAGCTCTTGGTGTTCGGGGGAAGCCTGGGCGCCAAGGTCTTAAACGAAACGGTTCCCGAAGCGTTGGCGATGTTTGACGAAGAAAAGCGCCCCACAGTTCTGCATCAGACGGGCAAGGGCAATGTCGAAGCCGTTAAGGCACGCTACGCGCAGTTGGGCATCAAAGCCGAGGTTGTCGAATTCATCGACGAAATGGACAAGGCCTACGCCGAAAGCGATGTGGTGATCTGCCGCTCGGGTGCGATGACTGTAAGCGAAATCTGCGCTGCGGGCGTGGCTTCCGTTCTGGTGCCCTTCGTCGTGAAGACGACGAACCATCAGCTCGGCAACGCCCGCTATATGGCCGGCCGCGACGCTGCCGTGCTTCTTGAGCAGTCTCAACTGACCAAGGAACATCTCTTCGGCGTTTTGATGGGCTTAAAGCGCGATCGCATTTTGCAGCTCGCGCACAACGCGAGAAGTCTTGCGCGCGCCAATGCCGCCAACGCCGTCTGCGACATGATCGAAGAAGCGGCCCGCTAAGGAGAAAATTTATGAAGTTTGTTGTCAAGCACATTCACTTCGTGGGCATCGGCGGAACCGGCATGTGCGGCATTGCCGAAGTCATGCTTAATCTCGGCTACACGGTCAGCGGTTCGGATTTGTCTCAAAGCCCCGTGACCGAACGGCTGCAGCATTTGGGTGCCGTGATCCATCGGGGACACGCAGCCGAAAACATCGAGGGCGCCGACTGCCTCGTGGTGTCTTCGGCTATTCACGAAGGCAACCCCGAAGTCGAAGCGGCCAGAAAGGCCAATATTCCGGTGGTGCCCCGTGCGGTGATGCTTGCCGAACTCATGCGCCTGCGCCGCGGCATCGCTATCGCAGGCACACACGGCAAAACGACCACGACATCGCTTACGACTTCCATGCTGGCCGCCGGCGGGCTCGATCCCACCTATGTGATCGGGGGGCGACTCAACAGTTCCGGCGCCAATGCGCGCCTCGGAACGGGCGAATACATCGTGGCCGAAGCCGATGAGTCCGACGCGAGTTTTCTGAATTTGTCGCCCGTGATCGCCGCTGTCACCAACATCGATCAGGACCATATGGCGACCTACGGACACGATTTCGTGCGTCTGAAGAAGGCCTTTATCGATTTCATCGGAAGGCTTCCGTTCTACGGCGTGGCGGTGCTCTGTACCGACGACGCCAACGTGCGCTCGATCGTGCCCATGATCAGCCGGCGCGTGGTGGCCTACGGACTCAACCCGGAAGCCGAAGTGCGCGCCATTGATGTGCGCAGCGAAGGTACGCGGATGCGTTATACGATTTTGCGCAAGGGGCATGAGCCGCTGCCTGTGGTGCTCAATCTGCCGGGCGTGCACAATGTGGTGAATTCGCTTGCGGCGGTTGCGATTGCAACGCTCGTGGGCGTTTCCGACGAAGCCATCGTGCGAGCGCTTGCCGAATTCACCGGCGTGGGCCGGCGCTTTGCGCAGTACGGCGACATTGCCGTCGATCCCGAACACCCCGAAAAAGGCACTTTCAAGCTAGTGGACGATTACGGACATCATCCGCATGAAATGGCCGCTACGATTGCCGCAGCTCGCGGCGCATGGCCCGGAAAGCGTCTTGTGCTGGCGTTTCAGCCGCATCGTTATTCGCGCACCCGCGACTGCTTCGAAGACTTCATCAAGGTGCTCTCGCAGGCCGACCGACTGGTGCTTGCCGACGTGTATCCGGCCGGCGAAGATCCGATTCCGGGCGCCAGCGGCCGCGATCTGGCGCGAGCGCTGCGGCTTGCGGGCTGCGACGGACTTCTTTTCTGCGAAAGCGCGGCGGAAATGCCGCAGGCCGTGCGCACGCTCGTACAGGACGGCGATGTGGTGATCACGATGGGCGCGGGCAACGTAGCTCGCGTGCCGCAGGTGCTCTCGGGCAAAACGATTTAACGAACTTCTTTGAAAACGGAAACAACGATGGATTTTGCAGCAACGATTGATCCCAAGTCCTTGGGCCGTATTGCGGTGTTGATGGGGGGCTTTAGCAGCGAACGCGAGGTTTCGCTTTCGAGCGGCTCGGGCGTTTTAAAGGCTCTGCAGGAAGCCGGATGCGACGCCGTTATGGTCGATCCTGCCGTCGACGATCTTCTGGCGATGCGAGGCAAATTTGACCGCGCCGTGATTTCTCTGCACGGACGCTTCGGCGAAGACGGCTGCGTGCAGGGCGTGCTCGAATATCTGCAGATTCCGTATACGGGCGCTGGTGTTCGCGCAAGCGCTCTGACAATGGACAAGGATACGACGCGCCGCGTGTGGGCGCAGTCGGGACTTCCCGTTGCCAAGGGCTTTGTCGCTACGAGCGCCGATCAGGCGCAGGAAATTCTCGAAGTGCTCGGTTCCGACGTGGTTGTCAAGCCTTCGGGCGAAGGTTCTTCTGTGGGCGTCACGCGCCTGAAGGGAGCTTCGGTTGAGGAACTCAAGGCGGCTTTGGCCGCCGCGCTGCGCTATGACGCCAAGGTGCTTGTCGAAGAGCGCTGGTTCGGGCGGGAGCTTACGATTGCCGTGCTTGGCGGCAAGGCGTTGCCGATTATTGAAATTAAGGCGCCTGACGGCGACTACAACTTCGTCAATAAGTACCACGGCGACGAGGTGAAGTACGAGTGCCCGGCGCAAATCGACGAAGAGACGGCACAGAGGATCCGCACTGCCTGCGAAGCGGCTTTTGCCGCCATCGGCGCCCGCGGCTGGGGCCGCATCGACGTCATGATGCGCGACGACGGTAGCTTCATTTTGCTTGAATTCAATGCCAGCCCCGGCATGACGCCGCATAGTCTTGTTCCCATGGCCGCCCGCGCCGTAGGCATGGATTACGGCGCACTTTGCATGTGGCTTGCGGCGCATGCCGCACTTGACGGCGCAGCACGCCGCTAAAGGAGCCTTCAGGTGAAGGTTTCGCGTGCGTTTGTCAAAACGCTTGCCGCTGTTCCGGTTCTGGCAGCGGCAGGGGTTCTTGTGTGGTTTTTGCTGACGGCTCCTGCGCTTGAGATCAAAACGATCGAAGTGCGCGGTCCCGTTGAAGCAGCAGGACTGCAGGAAGTGACGCGCACGGTCGAGGACACGCTTTCGGGCAATATCCTCACGGCCAATATCGTCGAAGTGAAGCGGGCCGTCGAAGGCATCTCTTGGATCCAATCGGCGTACGTATCGCGCCTGTGGCCCGATTCGCTCTATATCGAAGTCAAGCGGCATCAGTCCGTGGCCATCTGGGAGGACGGACGACTCGTGAGCGACTCGGGCGTTTTGTACGTGAGCAACGATGAGCCCATCGAGCGGCTGCTGCAGCTGCCGGCCTTCTCAGGCGATCCTCAGTACGCTCCCGAAGCCGTCAAGTATCTGCCTCGCTTCAACGAAGTGGCTTCGGCGATCGGCGCACGCGTCAAAGGCGTCAAAATTACCTACCGCGGCAGCTGGTCGGTGGTGCTGGAATCCGCAAAGTTCGAATCGATGGAAATCGAACTCGGCAGGGCGCTTACCCGCGGCAGTCCCGTCAATCATATGCGTCAGGTGGTGGACAATATGGATCGGGTGGTGTCGATGCTCAAGGCTTATCCCGAGAAAATCGATGCTCGCTACAAAAACGCCTTTGCCGCACAACTGCCGCCTAAGACCTTCGCAGCCGCAGCGGAAAAACAGGCCGGCAAAGCCAAACAGCAAACTCGTATAACGACGCAGCAGTAATCCATGGAAACCGTACAGCAAAGTTCAACCGTCGTCGCGCTAGACATCGGATCGGAAAAGATCTCGGTGGCCGTGGCCGAAGCATCCGACTCTGGAGATCTCACGCTGCTCGGGTTCGGCAAGGTCGCTTCGCTCGGCATCCAGCACGGCAGCGTGCAGGATGTGGAGCTTGCCGTCGACTCGATTCGCTCGGCCGTGGCCGAAGCCGAACAGACTTCAAGGAGAAAGATCACGACGGTTTCGGAGGCGCTCACGGGCAAACATCTGCACAGCCTCAACAAGGTCGGACAAGTGGTGCTGCCCGACGCAGAAGTCGATGTGGCGGCAGTAAAGCGCGTCACGCGGCTGGCGATGGCCTTCGATCCCAAGACCGACGGCAAAAGCGACGACGATCGTCTGGTCTCTCACGTCGTAAAGGGCTATACGCTTGATAACGACGACGTCATGATCGACGATCCGATCGGCATGGTGGGAAGCGTCATCAAGGCGCACGTGCATCTGGCCATCGGCTCGGACAGCGTCGTTCAGAACCTTGTAAAGTGCATTCGCCGAGCGGGGCTGGACATCGAAGGACTCGTGCTGCAGCCCTGGGCGAGCGCTGCAGGCGTGCTCACGCCCACCGATAAAGAACTTGGCGTGGTGGTTCTGGATATCGGTGCCGGCACCACGGATATATCCTGCTGGGAAAAAGGCCAGGTGGAATTTACAGCCGTGGCGGCGATGGGCGGAAACACGATTCAGCGCGATATCGCGGCTGTTTTGGGCTGCAATATGAGCGACGCCGACGACATCAAGCTCACCTACGGGCATTGGCCGCTCAGAGCCGAGGATGCGTATGAAACCGTACGCTACACGCGTGAAGCGACGGGTGAAACGGATACGTGCTCGTGCGAAAAAATTGTGCTGACCGTTGAGTCGCGGCTCACGGAAATGTTTAAAGTTATCGCCCGAAATTATCTGGCGCCGGATAACTGGAACTTGCGCGCCTCCGCCGGGATCGTTCTCACCGGTGGCGTTGCGAGAATGGCCGGAATTGCGGAACTCGCGCAAAGCGTGCTGGGTTTGCCAGTGCGCATCGGCATGCCGCTGATGCAAAGCGATGCGAGCATCGGGCTCGTGAGCCCGCAGGATGCCACTGTGGTGGGTGTTTTGACCGAAACCGTGCGCCGCCGCAGACTATCCGGCGCCGAAAAACTGTCCGACGGGACATTCTCGGGACTGATGGGGCAGTTAAAGCGCATTGTCTTCGGAGACTTCTCGGGTTGACCTCCTCCCTCCGAGTTACGTCGGGGGATTCCGGATAGTAAGTCAAGCTCACCTCCGGTAGGTTCCTGTTGCTGATCCCTGACGGGATTCACTTCACAGGCGATCCGAGCCAGCCCGGCTCTTCTTGAGAATGTTGCCTGCGGCAACCACGTCCGCATTGGACGAGTAGCCGCATATGACGAACGTGAATACGGCCTGCGTCGGGCGATTTTCCCGAGCAACATGTCCGCAGCACGGGCATGTTTGACTCGTGTACTGAGGCGCTACGGCGTCAACGTAGCCTCCTGCCTTAAAAACCTGCCACTCGAGCACGCGTCGAAACATGCCGGGCGAGACTCGCTGCAAAGATCGGTTCAATCCGCTCTTTGCCTTCACGTTCTTTCCCGGTTCTTCGATCGTTCCCTTGGCACTCTTCGTCATATTCTTGACGTTCAAGTCCTCAATCGCCACCCAGCCGAACCTCTGCGCGATGGCTCGAGCGGTTTTGAACATGAAGTCTTTGCGAATATTGCGAATGCGCCGATACAGGCTTGAAATCCTTGCCTTCAGCCGTCTGCGCTTGCGGCTCGGAATTTTTTTGTCGAAATCATCCGCCTTGCCAAGCTTTGCCAACTTCTGACGAGCGATTTTGTTGTGATCAAGCTGCTTTTGGTAAACAGCAATCCGCTCCTCCAGTCGCTTGATCTCGTCAACGTCGAGCTGATAGACCGTGCCGTCGCTCAGCTGAACGGTTCGGGCTACACCCAGATCAATACCCACCTCGCCGTTGCGGGTAGGCTGAGGCTGAAAATCTTCAATTTCGGTGCAAACCGAGACATACCAACGCCCCGCCTCAACCGAAATCGTCAAGTGCTTGACTTTTCCCTGAATGCAGCGAGACTTCCGATACCGTACGAAACCGATCTTCGGTATCCGAATGCGGGCATTGGCTTCGTCGAAGTCTCCTTCAAGCAGTTGCGGCAAACGGAACGAATCACCGTCGCCGCGGGCTTTGAAGTACACCATGTTGCCTTTGTGCTGGCTGAAGCGCTTCAGACCCTGATCCAGATCCCGCAGTGTTTGTTGCAGTGTTTGAGAAGGCGATTCGGTTAGCCAAACCGTCTCGGTGTTTCTTTTCCAAAAGACCAGTTGCGAAGCCAGTTCGCTGTAGGTGAAAAACGGTTGACCGCTCTCAAGCTGTCGAAGCTGAAGATCAACAGCCTTGTTGTAGACGAAGCGGCAGTTGCCGGCAAACTGTGCACATTTGGCCCGTTGCTCGGGCTTTAGGAGGAGTTCAAATTTGTAGGCACAGTTGATTTTCATGTGCCCGATCGTATCAAAGAATTCTCAGAGACGCGCGCTTTGCGGGTGACAATGTTTTGCGCCATTCATCCACCGGCTCACGCCGGTGGTATTCTGGCGCCTTCAGATAAAACAAAAATAGAGAGGAACAGCAAAATGGCCAAAATTTTGATTGTGGACGGAGGCGTTCAGTTTCACGGTGCGGGCGGCACGCTCAACCATGCGTACGCGCAGCTTGCGCAGAAGGTGTTTGCCGCCATGGGACACGAAGCGGAAATCACCCGCGTTGCAGACGACTGGAATGCCGAGGCAGAAGCGGCAAAGTTCAAGGCGGCCGATGCCGTTTTGCTGACTTTCGCGGCTTGGTGGATGGGTACCCCCTGGCCCGTGAAGCGCTACATCGACGAAGTGTTCTGCGCGGGACTTTCCGTCGGAGGCGACGGTCGCACCCGTACCGATCCGGCGCATAACTACGGCCGCGGCGGCATTCTCAAGGATAAGAAATACATGCTCTCGATTACTTGGAATGCGCCTTTGAATGCCTTTGCCGATCCGACGCAGTTTTTTGCCGGAGCAGGCATCGAATCCGTGCTTTTGCCCGTGCACAAGGCCTTCCAGTTTATCGGCATGAGCTGCCTCGGAAAGTCTTTCATGGCCAACGATGTCATCAAGAACCCCACGCACGAAGCCGATTTTGCCCGCTTTGAGGCGCTTTTGAAGGAAAACTTCGCCGCGCTCTAATCCGCGCCCGTGCGGACCGCAAGGACCGCACGGCCAATCAAGAACACACGATTTATTGATGCTGCAGGAGATTTCGCCTGCAGCTTTTGTTGTCTGCACACCGATCATCATGTCGACGCCGGTTCTGCACAAAACAGGCTTTCGGGCTTGGCTTCCGATCATCGCGCTTGCGTTTGCCGCGTTTGTTTTCAATACGAGCGAATTTCTGCCGGTAGGGCTGCTGCCCGATATGGCCGAAAGTCTGCACGAAACAGTTCCCTTCATGGGACTGATTCTGACGGGCTACGCGTTTGTGGTGGCGGTGATGTCGCTGCCGCTTACCATCATCACCGCCAAGTTCGAGCGCCGCAAGCTGCTGCTTGCGCTGCTGTTCATTTTTTCACTCTGCCACTTTGTGGTTCCGTGGGTGAAAAGCTTCGAGATGCTTTTTGCCGCGCGTGTGGGCGTGGCACTCACACACTCGATCTTCTGGTCGATCATGACGCCGCTTGCCGCGCGCGTCGCACCGCACGGAAAGCGAGCCGTGGGACTGGCTGCCGTCATGGGCGGCACGATCGTGGCCACCGTTTTGGGCGTACCGATCGGCACCAATCTCGGGCATCTCCTCGGCTGGCACATGTCGTTTTTCATCATCGGCATCGGTTCGGCCCTGGTATTTGTCGTGATTTTCTTCGTGCTGCCGTTGTGCGAAGCCACGCATGCGGGTTCTATAAAGAGTTTGCCGATCATCCTGAAGCGGCCGGGGTTGCAGCAGCTCTATTTCCTGACGGTTGTTACGGTGCTCGGACAATTTACGGCCTATTCCTACCTCAACCCGATTCTGGCAACAGCCGGAGGGCTTGACGAGGGCATGATCGTTTCGATGTTGTTTGCCTTCGGCATCGCGGGGATCATCGGCACTCTAGTGGCATCGAAAACCGTGGACAGACACTGTGAGGCAACGCTGATCGGCGCGATGGTCGTTGTCTGCATTTCGCTTGCCCTTTTGGTGATCAGCGCACAGACAACAGTCAGTTTGACCGTGCTCATCGTGTGCTGGGGTGCTTCGATGACGGCCGTGTGTTTGGCCTTTCAGACGGTGCTTCTCACGGTGGCGCCCGACGCTGCCGATGTGGCGGCATCGCTTTATTCGGGCATCTTCAACGTGGGCATCGGCGGCGGCGCCTTCATCGGCAGCCGCGTCTCGCAGGCCGCGGGCTTTCTGCCTGTTTCCTATGTCGGAGCGGCGCTGGTGGGGGTTTCGCTTCTAAGCCTTCTTGCCGTGCGCATGAAGAGCGGCCGCTGGCTTTTGGGACAAGGCCGTCAGTATGGTCACCAAACAGGTGAGCCCGTGCACGAGAGCTGAGTTTTCTGCTAAAACTGCCGTAGGCGCCTTGACGATCGAGGCGGCCGTTGCTGTTTTTCGTCGGTCGGTGCGCCGGTTTTGCTGCGTGCGGCGTCTGTCGCACGGTTATTTTGCAGGAGAGAGTGCGTATGACGAGTAGAAGAGCATTTTTGTCGGCAGCTTTTGCAGTTTCTCTGATGTCAGCTGCGCCGATGGCTTCGGCGGCTTTGGAAGATGTGCTGAGCGGGTTGAGCGACGCCGTAAGCCGCCGCTATGCCGAAAAGTATCGCGACGATGCCCGCTGGGACGGCAAGTACTACTACGATAGATACGACAATCGCCGCTACAGCAAAAAAGAATGGGAACGCGAATTGAGGCGCCGCGCCAAGGCCGAAGATGAAGGCCGCGACTGGCGAGATGCCAAGCGCCGCGCCTGGGAAGACAAGAAGTACGGCAAGGACTACCGCAGGTTCAAGCGCCAGGAGGCCCGCAGAGACGCTCGCGAACGTCGCGAAGAACGCCGGGACGATCGCAGGGATGACCGCAGGGACGGTCGTCGCCCGGATCCGAGAAGGGACGATCGCAGAGATGATCGCCGGGACGACCGTCGTCGACCGGATCCGAGAAGACCCGATCGTCGGGATGACCGCTAAAGCCGGTTTCTAGACTCGGTTAGATGTAGCGGCCGGTACGGCTTTCCGGGCAGGCTCTGATCGTCTGAGTCGTGCCCGAGGCCACGATGCGCCCTCCGGCTTCGCCTCCGTCGGGCCCCATGTCGATGATCCAGTCGGCATTGCGGATGACGTCGAGATCGTGTTCGATGACAACGACCGTCGCGCCGTTTTCAATGAGCCGGTTGATGACGGTGAGAAGCGTCTGTACATCCAGAGGGTGCAGCCCGATGGTCGGTTCGTCGAATACGAACACCGTATCGCTTTGCGCACGCGTCATTTCACCGGCTAGTTTTAGCCGCTGCGCTTCGCCGCCCGAAAGGTTCGGAGTGGCTTCTCCGAGCGTGAGATAGCCGAGTCCCAAGGATGCGAGCGTCTCCAGCCGTCTGCAGACGGTGGTGAGTCCTGCGCAAGCCTTAAGCGCCGTCTCGATGTCCATAGCCATCAGCTCGGGCAACGAGTGCAGTTCCCCGTTTTTGTTTTCAAACTCGACCTTATGCGCAAAGAGGCTGTAGCGGCTGCCTCGGCAGTCGGGACAGTCGATGTTGACGTCGGGCAGGAACTGCACGTCGAGATTGACTTCGCCTGTTCCGTCGCATGTGGGACAGCGCAGCTTGCCTGTGTTGTAGGAAAAGTCGCCCGCTTTGTAGCCGAGATCCCTTGCGTCCGGCGTCTTGGCAAAAACTTTTCGCAGTTCGTCGTGTACGTTGGCGTACGTCGCAACGGTCGAGCGCACATTGATGCCGATGGGCGAAGCGTCGATGAGCTTGACGGCGGCAATGCCGGGCGCTTCGATTGCTTCTACATGTTCGGGCAACGCTTTGCCCGCAGTTAAAGCCGAGAGTGCGGGCACGAGACTTTCCAGAACCAATGTGGTTTTGCCCGAGCCCGAAACTCCCGTGACAACCGTAAGCCTTCCTTTGGGAATGCGCACCGATAAGGGCTTGACGGTGTGAATTGCTTTGGTGGTCAGTCGGATTTCACCCAAATCGAACGCGCTTTCGGCGGTCACGGGCTTACGCACCGATACGCCGCGGCCTGCAAGAAACGGTCCGATGCGTGAAGATTTGCTGCGCGCGAGCTCGGCAACAGTTCCCTGAGCAATGAGGCGGCCGCCGTCGGAGCCGGCGCCCGGGCCCATTTCGATCAGGTGATCGGCTGCCGACAAAATTTGCACGTCATGGTCCACGAACACAACAGAATTGCCGTCGGCGACCAGATCCTTCATGACGCACAACAGGCCTTCGATGTTGCTCGGATGCAGCCCGATCGAGGGTTCATCCAGCACATACAAAACGCCGGTGGTGCGGTTGCGTACGGCGCGAGCGAGCTGCATGCGCTGTCGCTCGCCCGTGGAAAGCGTTGCAGCGGAACGATCCAGCGACAAGTAGCTCAAGCCCAGCTCGCAAAGGCGTCGAGCGTTATCGAGAAACGATTCGCAGATGCTCTCGGCCATCGGACGCATGTCTTGCGGCACTGATCCGGGGACGCCCTTGACCCATTCGATGAGATCCGAGAGCGGCATCGCGCAGGCTTGAGCCAGATTGATGCCGCGCACAAGCGGCGCTCTTGCTTTTTCGGACAAGCGCGTGCCGCCGCAGGTCGGACATGCTTCTTCCTTGAGAAACTTTGCAACGCGCTTCATGCCGGACTCGTCTTTTACCTTGGCGAGCGCATTTTCCACCGTGTGTACGGCGTTGTAGTAGGTAAAGTCGAGCCACACCGGATTGGAATTTTTGCCGCCCTTATAGAGGATATGTTTTTTCTCGGCGGGACCCTCGAAAACAATTCTCCGTTCTTCTTCGGTGAGCTCCTTGAAGGGAACATCGGTTCGAACGCCCATTTCGCGGCAGACGTCGACCATAAGCGACCACATGAGCGAGCCCCATACCACCACGGCACCGCCTTCGATGGTGAGGTTTTCGTCGGGCACGAGCGTGCTGCGGTCCACGGTGCGCACGATGCCCGTGCCGCTGCAGTCCGGACAGGCGCCGGCTCCGTTGAAAGATAAATCTTCGGCCGAGGGTCCGTAAAACCGAACACCGCAGACCGGACAAACCAGCTCTTTTTCCGCGGCAACCAAAAGCGAGGGCGGCACGCGGTGTCCGTTGGGGCAAACGTGAGCGCCCAGGCGCGAAAACATCAGGCGCAGGCTGTTTAAAAGCTCCGTGCCGGTGCCGAACGTGCTGCGGATTCCGGCAATGCCGGGCCTCTGTCGCAAGGCAAGCGCGGCGGGCACATGCAGCACTTCGTCTACAGACGCTTTGGCCGCCTGTGTCATGCGGCGCCGGGTGTATGTTGAAAGAGAATCGAGGTAGCGGCGAGACCCTTCGGCGTAGAGAACGCCCAATGCAAGCGACGATTTGCCCGAACCGGAGACGCCCGCAATGCCGACGATTTCGTGCAGAGGAACCGTTACGTTGAGGTTTTTCAGATTGTGGACGCGCGCGCCGCGAATTTCGATGTTTTCGATTTTGGCCATGACGATGTCTTCCAAGAGACTCTTTTTGCGAGAAGTTTAGACGCGTGCAAGCAAGCGCGCTTTGGACTAAATTAACGACGTTTCTTTTGCAGTAATCGAGAGCATCGTGTCCAACGCGCATCTGTTATGGCCTTATCCCAGAGTCGTCGTACATCGTGGCGGAGGATTTCACGCACCCGAAAATACGCTTGAAGCCTTTATCGAGGCTGAGCGGCTGGGGTGTTCGGCTGTCGAGTTCGATGTGCAGACGACGGCCGACGGCGCGCTTGTGCTTTGCCATGATGAGTACCTCGGCCGCGTTGTTCAAGGTAAGGGGCGAGTCTGCGAGATGACGGCCGAGCAGTTGCGGGGACTTTCGGTCATTAATCCCGAGCGGCCGGAACAAAAGCCCGCTCGCGTTGCCTTTTTCGACGAAGCCGTGCAGCTTTGCAGCCGCCTGGGCCTCATGATGAATGTGGAGCTCAAGCCTGCGTCGGGACATGAATCCGTTTTGGCGGAAGCCGCTGCCGCAGCATTCGATTCGTTTGCCGTCAATGTTCTTGTGTTGGTTTCGAGCTTCAGCGCCGAATGTCTGGCAGAGTTTCACCGACTGCAGCCGAAGCTGCCGTGCGGGTTTCTCTATGAAACCGAGGACGTCGACTGGAAGACGATTGCAAGGGAAATCAAGGTGCAGACCGTACACCCCGAAAAACGCTTCGCCGTGCCCGAGATGATTGCGGCGGCGCACGCCATGGGGCTGGGCGTACTTGCCTGGACGACCGATGCGGTCGATGAAGCGCAAAAGCTCA